>NZ_VOZI01000018.1:0-66522 GCF_013419835.1 Acinetobacter sp. YH12052 | reverse complement strand
ATAGCAAGAGTGAACCACCTGATCCCTTCCCGAACTCAGAAGTGAAACCTCTTAGCGCTGATGGTAGTGTGGGGTTACCCATGTGAGAGTAAGTCATCGCCAGCTCATTATTCGAAACACCCCCTGATATCTCAGGGGGTGTTTTTTTATGCGTGGAAAAAGATAAAAGGGGGCGAAAATAAAGCGTTGGAAATCCAACGCTATAAATCGACCTAAAACGATAAAATTATTTTAACTGACGTCGTGCATGCTTTAATGCAGTTCTTAACCCTTCTTCTAAAGTTGGATGATAGAAAGGCTTATCCAAAATTTCATGTATGCTTAGTTCTTCTGAAATCATCCAAGCTAGCAAATGTGCTAAATGTTCAGCTTCTGCACAGAATAGCTCAGCTCCTAATAGTGTATGGTTAATTGTATCCACATATACTTCGGCAGCCCCTTTATTTTTAGCAGCAACAATCGCACGACCTTGTTTTTCATAAGAAACGTAACCAATGACGAATTCTGTGTTTTTATCTTGTAGATGCTTATAGCTTTGCCCAATGGTTGCCATTTGTGGTGTAGAAAATAAGATGCCTAGAGGTATTAGCGTCTTGATGGATTTAGTTTGTGGAAAATTTAAACAGTTTTGTACAGCAAACTTGCCTTCATGAGCTGCTTCGTGTTGGATAGGGGTATTGGTATGTGCATCACCGACGATAAAAATTGGATAATCGGCTAGCTGCTTTGTATCCGGATTGATCGGTAAATTTTTTAAATCTTTAAATTCTGAACTTATACGTTCTAAACCTAAGGTATTTAATAATGTACGTCTGCCAGTTGCAGCTAAAACATAGTCAACTTGTAGCGACTTTTGTACGTTTTCTTCAGTATAGGTTAAATGAACTAAATCGCCTTCAACAGAGTAATGTTCAGGTAAAATTTCAAACTTTAGCTTTAACTCTTTACTTAACTCTTCCTGTGCGAGCTTTTGTAATATGGGGCTAGTCAGTGAGCCAATTTTTCGACTACGTGCAAAAACAGTGGTGTTTACATTAAGCCGTGTTAAAGCCTGAGCCAATTCTAAAGCGATCACGCCACTTCCAATAACTGCGACAGATTTTGGTAGTTGTTCTAACTCAAATATTTGATCGGACGTAATTAATTTATCGCCTAAAATTTGTTTTTGTTCTGTATCTATAGCAGGAGTTGTACCTACTGCAAGGATAAATGATTTGGCTTTAAATGTTTGGTTATTTACTTGAATGGTATTGGAATCAATAAATTCTGCTTTTCCAGAAATTTTATGTTGGCTTGGCCAACTTTCAACATCTTTTAACGTGGCTCTTGTAAAACGATCACGTAAAGTTTGAACATGGTGCATGACTCTAGAGGTGTCAATTTCACTTTTGACATCTAGTCCTAAATTTTCGGCGTGTTGTATATCGTATATCCGGTTTGCAGTAGAAATAAGTATTTTACTTGGCATACAACCGACGCGTGCACAGGTAGTATCCCAAGGCCCATCATTAATGATAAGAAGATTTTGTGTTTTTTTAATTGCTTCTTTATAGGCTGAAATGCCTGCTGTTCCTGCACCGATAATGATGATGTCGTACATTTGGATATGCTTCATTTCATGAGTTTAGATCTAATATATAAAAAAACCCTCAGTATAGAGGGTTTAATTGCATTTTTTTACACTTAAAATTTAATACCAGAAGGTAATGTTAAACTTGTACTTACAGTTCCTGCATTATTAGTAGATGAACCTTTGAATGTTATTCCATTAATAGCATGTTCAAAACTAAGACTACCACTTGTAACTTGTTTAAATTTCAAAATGTTCGTCCCTGTTAATTTAATGCTTCCAGTAAATGTCTGGCTATTTAAACTAGAGGCTTCATTCTCAACTCGAGTCCCATCGATTGTTGTGATGCTAGGTAAAATTAGTTCTTGTTCACCTGAAGCTTTCACACGATAACTTGCTGAACTTGTGGTACCTGGTGTTGAGTTTAATACGAATGAAATTGGTTCTGCAAAAGGAATATTTGGGTTATCGTTAATTAATACATTAAATCCTGATCCAGATTGAATATTGTATAAATCTCCATCGAGAGAAGAGAGATCTTTGTAAATACTGATAGCACCTGTTGTTACTTCACGTTCAATATCATCACCAGTTTCTGGATCCGTAACTATTGCTGTTGTTGTAATTTTATAGTCGCTTGTATTGCCATTTATTAAAACAAACCTTTTTTGTTGAGTTTGTTGTATTCCCCAAGACTGTTGAAATGGATAAGCAAATGCACCAGTAATTGTTACATCATGGAAATTTTTATCTCCATTTTCATTTTCAAATACGTAAATGCGAGTATTGGATTCATATTCTTCTAAGTTTGGTGTCACTTCATCATGTTGTAATTTGATGTTTTTTAGATCATTAGCTGTAATATCGAAATCCCAGTTGTCATAACCCGGTAAGATATTTTTAATATCTTCGCCAATAAAAACATAACATGCTCTATAGTCAGTTTTACTTAAATAGAAACATTTATCTCTGTAGTGATAAGTATTTTTATATGAGTTTAAGTTTATTTTTCTAATATCTAAACTTAATTGTAATGGGCCTTGTGCAAATGTATCCATTGAATGATCAATATAGCCTTTTGCTGTTGATGCATCGTTAGGATCATAATTACCGAATAAATATTGCCCTTAACGTTTTAAAATATCTAACTGTGCTTTTGCTGTTTCAGTTGGAGTTGTTGTACCGCCATTGTTATTGTTTTGATTAGAAGAATCTGTTCCTTCGTTATTAAAATATCCATCACTACCGCCACCACCACAAGCTGTAAGTATCGTTGCTAAAGTAAGTACAAGTGTCCCTTGAACGAATTTCATGAATTACCCCAAAATAGTTATTTATGTATAGAAAAAGTTATATTGCGTAAAGATACCACACATAAAAAATGGCGCAAATAGCGCCATCTTTATATTCGTCATTTTATAGTGCAGTCCCGACACTTACACCAACAGTTGGACGTACATTCATAGAATTACACCCTGTTAGCAACAACGTTGTAAATAAAACGGTGAACATAAATTTAGTCTTTGAGCAAACCTTGAGCCTGAGCTTGATTGAAAAGAGATGTCGAACGAGAGCCGCTACGACAAATCATCAAAATGGGTTTAGGGAGCTCATTATAATATTTGGCAAATTCTTTCACGTCTGTTTGAGAAATTTTACCGCTTTGCACAGGTTGATACACAACACTCACATGAGACTTTTCCGCAATGCCTCGTAACTGTAAAACAGTCACTTCATTGCCCGCCTCATTATCTGGTCGATTAACAATTACAGATTTAAATTTAAGTTGTTTGAGTAAACTTGAAAACTTATCTGTGGTCATTTGTCCAGAGACACTTAAATTTGCATTTAAGAGCTGACTGTTATTATCTGCATAAGTAGGTGCTGAAAAGACGCAAGTCGCGATCAATAAAGCTTTTTGAATGAAAGCCTTAGTCATCCAAAAGATCCATCTGTTTTGCTAGTTGATACAGGTTGTTTGAACGGTTACCTGTACGACAGAACATGAGTACTGGCTTTGGCAATTCATTAAAATGATTAGCAAAGTTACGGACATCTAGCTCAGAAATTTGACCGGCAACAACCGGTTGATGAACATAGTCTAAACCAGCGCTACGTGCTGCTTCTTCAATTTGAGCACTGGTTGGTTGCTCAGGACCACCTTCCATGTCAGGGCGGTTATTGATAATCGATTTAAAGCCCTTTTCAACCACTTGCGCTACATGTTCTGGGCCTATTTGACCTGCAAAACCAACATTTTCGCTCATTGAGTCACTCCATAATTTAATTCATAGATTTATGCTTTATGATAGCATTAAGCACAAACTTGAGCAGATTGTTCTTAAATTTTTATAAGCGATTACAACCATAAAATAACGCAATGGAGCGCGTATGCACGCCTATACAGTCGAACCACTGTATGTCAAAAGCGGACAAGATGTTATAGCTGCTGACTTTTATCGTCCAAAATCTGTTGAAAAACCTGCAGTCATTCTTATGGCACATGGTTTGGCGGCATTACGCCAGTTTAAATTAGTGCAATATGCAAAGCGCTTTGTACAAGCGGGTTATGCTGTCGTATTGTTTGATTATCGCTATTGGGGTGGCAGTACAGGGCGTCCGAGAGAGTTGGTGAACCTTAAAGCTCAACTTGAAGATTGGCGGACCATGATTGATCATTTACAGCAGCGTAAATCGATTGATTCGAGACGCATTGTATTATGGGGAACATCGCTGAGTGGTGGCTATGTACTTAGTTTGGCGGCAGAGCTTAAAAATATTAAAGCGCTGATGGTACAAGTTCCATTTGTCGACGGCGCTGAAAGTGCAAAATTGTATCCCTTACAGCAATTACCCAAAGCATTAAAATTATCGAGTCAGGACTATATGGGTTCTAAAGTTGGGATGAGCCCAACGACTTTGCCTGTAGTCGATCCACATCGATTATGTTTTTTACAGTCTGAAGACAGTTATGCGGGCTATTTATCGATTGTAAATCCTGATTTTTATTGGAGTGGAGAAATTCCGGCTCGGGCCTTTTTTAAGCTAATCCGTTATCGCCCAATATTGGATGTACGTAAAATTAGCATACCAGTACTTTTTATTGCGGCCAAAGAAGATAGTTTGATTCCCATCGAATCAAGCCGAGAAACCGCGACCAATATTGCACCGTATGTGCAATATTATGAGTGGGAAATGCAACATTTTGATATTTATCATGGGCAATGGTTTGAAAAAGCCATGGCAACCCAATTAGAATTTTTACATCAACATGTTGGAGTCAGCTAAATGATCGTTGTGTGTCCTGAATGTGGTGCAAAAAACCGTGTACCTGAAGAAAAACTCGAAGTTGGACCTGCATGTGGTCAATGTCACCAAGCATTGATTCCATTGGCGCCCATCGAGTTGAATGAAACGAACTTTGCAAATTTTATTAGCAATAGTGATTTACCTGTGCTGATCGATTTATGGGCTGAGTGGTGTGGACCATGTAAGATGATGGCGCCACACTTTGCACAAGTTGCAAAATCAAATCCGAAGGTGGTTTTTGCCAAAATTGATACCGAAGCAAACCCTCGATTGAGCGGTGCATTTAATGTTCGTAGTATTCCTACACTGGTTTTGATGAATAAAACCAACGAAATTGCTAGAATAAGTGGTGCAATGCGTGCTGGTGAGTTACAACAATGGCTCAACCAGCAGTTAAATCTACCTCAATAAATGTCAGCGCCAGGAGCTAAAGTGTCAGAAACTCATGTAAAACCTGAAGGAACGCTTTCCCTACAAACCATCGCGATGCCTGCAGACACCAACTGGAGTGGTGATGTTTTCGGTGGTTGGATCGTGTCACAAATGGACTTGGCCGGTGCAATTCACGCAGAGCGTTTCAGTCAAGGACGCTGTGCAACGATTTCAATTAACCAAATGACCTTCCTCGTTCCAGTGAAAGTCGGGGATGTCATCAGTGTATATACCAAAATTTTAAAAGTGGGTAATACCTCTATCCAAATGCAGATTGAAGTTTGGGATAGTCATGACAGCTCACGAGATCCTATTCGCGTAACCGAAGGTGTGTTTACATTTGTCGCTGTGGATGTGAAAGGTGCTAAGCGTCAAATTCCTGCGGATGCAAAAGCTAAATTTGCTGCAGATCAAGCTTAATTAAAGTTAGACGTAATAAAAAAGCCGCTCAATCGAGTGGCTTTTTTATGAATAGTGACTGAGAAATTAGAACATCGTGTTTGAATTGGCACTGGTTTCAGGAATGCTCTGTTGCACATCCCAATGTTCGACGATCTTACCATTTTCAACACAGAAGATATCAATAATGGCTTCTCCTCGGTCTTGATTATTTTGCGTAGAGTGCACATGTAAATAGACCAAATCACCTTCGGCAGCAGCACGTTTGATCTGGTTTTTTGCTTCAGGATTTTGTTTAAAATACTGGGTGAAATAATCGACAAAAGGCGCTTTGCCATCAGGTACATGCGGATTATGTTGAATATATTGATTGCCAATATATCGGTCAGCATATGTCTTAACCTGATGTTTAAGAAAGACACCTTCATAAAAATCAATCACGATTTTCTTATTTTCCGCCGCTTGGCTGGTTTGAATATTGCTTTCAGCCGTTTGATTTGGAGTTGTTGGCGTTGCAGGAATAGTACTTTGACATGCAGTTAAAAACACCGCCATACTGATGAATGAAAGGGGAATGATTTTTTTCATAAAGTGCTCAATATATTTGTGTCGTGCAAGCATATTGAGCGGAATTAGGGCGTATAAATAGTAAAAAACAGTCTTGATTTTGCTGAAATTTGGTAAAACTTATACTTACTTAAAAGTAAGTTTTATTTACATTTATTTATTTTTCAGAGCAGATTTTTCCACCCAAGCCCAAAGCATTTCACATTGAATCGGTGCTTCACCAGATTCATCGGTGACTAAGACCTGTACTAAGGTTTCACCTTTTTCTGTGCTTTGCATTTGTCGTTGCTGTTCGGGTGTAAGCGTTGCGATGGCTTTCATCCCACCTTGGGTTGGACGTTTAAAATCAACTTTGAAGCTTTTAATCAGGACAATGGCACTGTCTGGGACGTTCATTGCTGTGACAAAGCCTGTGGCTGTTTCTGCGATCAGCGCCATGGCACAGGCATGTACTTGCCCGATATGGTTTTGCATCGCCTTATGATTGGCGATGCTCACCTCAACACGCTCAGGGCTGACATGTTGATAACGAATTTTAGCGGTACCGACCATAGGCACGACGCGACCAAATGCTTGACTGAGCAAACGACTCTGAAGACCTTTCGGTAATTTAGATGATGCGTTTACGATTTTATGTAGGCGGTTTGGTCGTGTCATGTCGTCCTCTATGGCAAATGTAATGCCTTAGTCTTTAAAGTTATTAAATTGAAGCGGCACACCAAACTGTTGCTCTTTTAAGAACGCCATCACTTGTTGCAAAGTGTCACGTTTCTTGTCAGTCACACGAATTTTGTCGCCTTGAATAGAAGATTGCACTTTAATGCCGCTTTCTTTAATGGCTTTATTGATTTTTTTTGCAGTATCAGAGTCAAGACCGTCTTTTAGTTTGATCACTTGAATGACGTTTTTACCAGAAGCGGTCATTTTTTGTGGATCGAGTGCTTGAATGTCAACTTTACGTTTGAAGAAATGATTTTCGAGCATGGTATACACTTGCTCACATTGGAAATCGCTTTCTGTTGAGATTTTGATTTCCTTATTTTTCTCATTTAACTCAATTGAAACGTCTTGACCACGGAAGTCAAAACGCGTCGCAATTTCTTTTTGCGTGTTTTGAACTGCATGATTTACTTCAAAAACTTCTAATTCGGAAACAATATCAAAAGAAGGCATAGATTAGACCTTTACAAAGGGAAAGAATATCTGAGATGCTAGGGATGTTTTCTTCATTTGCCAAGTGTTGTTTACATCAAAAGGAGTGCGCAATGATCCGTAAACAAGAAATTACAACATTTGAGTTCCCAGAAGACTCGATTATCTGGGATGTTCGCGATGCAAGTGCTTATGCTGAAGCACATGTGAAAGGTGCGGTTAACCGACCGATCAACGCATTGTCATCAGATGCACTGACTCAGGTGTCAACGGATCAACCCATTTACATTTTATGTGGTGGCGGAAGTAAAGCTCCACGTGCAGCAGAGTTACTAGAGGGTTTTGACAGCTCACGTGAATATGTAATCTTAATGGGCGGCACGCGTGCTGCTCGTGATGCCGGTCTTCCTTTGGAACAAGGGAAATAAGATCGAATCAAAAAAAGCGCCGAAAGGTGCTTTTTTATTGCAAGTTATTTTTCTTGAGGTGGTGCTGAGGGCACCTGACCTTGAAAATAAGGCTTCTTGGTTTTTTGTTTCGCTTTGGCGCGTCGTATAAAACGTGCTGCATGAATTTTATCGAGTAGCTGTGTTGGAATAGGGCAGGCTTCTTTTAAGACTAGCGCGGCAATGATTTCACTACAGAGCGGTGCATACAGGAAACCTTTAGAACCGAGTCCACTACAGCTATAAATGTGCTGATCTTCATGGACTGCACCAATTACCGGGAAAAAGTCTTTCGTCTGTGCGCGAATCGCAGCACGTCCATGCCATTGCTCAATCGGTGCTAAGGTTTTGGCAAAGTCAGGGAACACACTGTGGATAAGTTCATAGTTATGCACATGGTCTTCGGTGAGAACGTCGGTGTCATCACGGCCGGGATAAAATGACGCGCCCATAATCATCTGTTCGGCATCCAGTTGCATACAATAGCCTCCATAACTATAGGCGGTATGCATATCCATTTGTTGAGCGGGGTTGTTCAACCAACTGACTTGTCCACGAATGGCACGCAGCTCTGGATAATCTGTTTGTAGCTGCATACTTTCACGTGCTGCACAGAGAATGACATGTTCGACAGATGGAAGCTGCTGATCCTGTGTAAATAGCGCAACGCCATTTTGTTGCTGCTCAATGCGTTGAATATCTGCTTGTAACAATTCAATGTGCGGATGTGCCAAGATTTGGTCACGAAGCTGATGTGGACTGACCGCGCCTGCTTGTTTGAGGAGCAGGGTTGGAAATACTGAAGCTAATTGATTTGGCGTGCCTTCTTCAGCAGCTAACACCTCTGAAGGATAAGCTTGAGCTAAATCAAGGTATTCTGCTTTATTTTTTAAAATAGATTGGTGAATCTGTAAGGGACGAAATGCCTTGAAGTTTTGATAATGCTTGAGCGCATATAACCAACTGAGGGTCATCAGATGCTCAGCACTTTGTTCAATTGGACAGAGTTTAGGGTTGAGTAGAGCAAGAGAATTACCCGACCCACCGCTGAGTGGTGCTGATTTCTCGTAAATACGCACTTGATGCCCGCGTTGAGCAAATGCCCAAGCACAGCTTAAACCTGCGATGCCAGCGCCAATAATTGCGATTTGACGAGGGTTATGACCTACAGTGATTTCAGAATTTTTTTTTTCGTCTAAAGTGGGAAGGTTAGCAACTTCGGATTGATCATCTGATCTTTCAGGTGCGAGCCAAAAAGCTTTGAGCATTTCACGCTTATGAGCAAAGCCACGTGGTCGTGTAATGGTAATACCATGCTCACGTAAGCCGCGTTTCAGTACACCTGCCACACTAAATGAGGCGAAGGTCGTCCCAATGTCCGATAGACGCACGATATTTTTGAGTACGTTTTCTTCCCACATGTCAGGATTACAGGCGGGTGCAAAACCGTCCAAGAACCATGCATTGACTGTAGCAGTTTTTGCCATGACAGGAAAAACGTCGTGTGCATCGCCTAACCAAAGATCAATTGAAAAACGTTCTTCTGGAAAATTGAGTCGATGACATCCCGCAATCGGTTCAGGATATTGCGCAATCAGTTGCTGTGCCAAAGGTTGTAATTCAGGCCATGCATTTAATGCACGAATGAGGTCTACTTTAGATAAAGGGAATTTTTCTACAGAAATAGCATGCAGATGACTGTGATTATCTGGACGAACCTGTTGCCATAATTGCCACAGGGCCAAAATATTTAAGCCTGTACCAAAACCTGTTTCGCCGACACAGAAATATTCAAAATCAGTCAGTGCCGCAAGGCGAGTGTCGAGGTCATTCCCTTTTAAAAACACATGACGTGTTTCGAGCAGACCGTTGTCCTTCGAAAAATACACATCACCAAACTGTTTAGACACTGGAATATCAATGCCATCGATCATTTGCCAATCGAGATCGGCAGTCTGAATTGCACCTGACAAAACTCAAGCAACCTTTAAATTGAAGTAGAAAAACGAATTACCATTGACGACGACGTTTGGTATAGACGTAACTGGCCAATAAGAAACCTAAAATCACGCCAACACCAAGTGTGGTCCCGCCATATAAAAACATCTGCGCGCTACGTTCACTTTGTAGCACTTGTACTTGTACGCCCAAGCTATCATTTTTAAGTTGTAATTCTTGGTTTTGCGCCAAGGCTTCAAGGTTAGCTTTTTCTAACTGTTGTAAACGTACAGATTGGTCTTTGACCATCGCTTTGACTTTGGCATCTTGCAGTGCTTTATTTTTTGCCAGTTGTTCAATGGTCAATGGATTTGCATCTTGAGGTTGACCATTGGGATTGACAGTTGCCGCCACTTTAATGATGCCCGGTTTATTGGCAGGAATGGTATGCGGCACAGAATTGGGAGGAGGTGTTGCAGTCGTTGCTTGAGCAGCAGGGGCTACAGCAGGTGCAGGAGCCGATTCTTCAGCCCATGCAGTTGAACAAATTAAAGATAAGCCCAGTAAACTAGAAACAACGACGCGCATGAACCTTATCCTTTAGGAAATGCTTTGTTAAATGGTTTGACATCAATTTGGCCATAAACCCCTTCTTTGAGGAAAGGTTCATCTGCCAACCATTGGTCTAGGGCTTCACGACTATCAAAATCGACAATGATCGTACTGCCATAAAAACCAGCTTGCGGGTTTGCCGGATCTTTAGGCATCGCACCTGCAACAATCAGACGACCTTCATCATCAAGTTTTTGTAGACGTTCAAGATGTTGAGGACGAACCGCAAGGCGCTTTTCCACTGTACCTTCATTATCTGTACAGCTTACGACGAATAATGGCATGACTTTTCCTGATTTTTGACCGAATGGATTATTCTGAGGTCTTAAAGTATTTACGTAATACAATAAACTGAATAATGATAAAGGAAAACATCACGATCATGTCACCAAAAGCAGTGAATTCACCCCAATATTTTCCGTCTGCAAACAAATAAGCGAAAAAGGTGTGTAAACATGACATCACCACGAACATTGCAGCCCATGCATAGTTCAATCGTTTCCAACCGACAGCGGTTAAATTTAAGACTGGACCAAATAAACGTTCGATGAGTGGTTTCTTATCTTTACTAAATAGTGGAGAAAGTAAAAACGCCCCAGCAAAAACTAAGTTCAGTAAAACGGCTTTTAAACGAATATAAAAATCATCGCTTAGCATCAGGGTAATACCACCAAAAATCACGGTCATGAACAACACAATCCATTGTTGTTTATCTAGACGGAATTTTTGCATGACAAACAATGCACCATAAACCACAAGCATGGAAATGATGAGACCTGATGTTGCCACAAGAATGTTATTGTTATCGACACCCCCAGCAGAACCAATCAATTGTAATAATGGGTGCTGCGTATCTTTTGGATCTACAGTTTTATATAAATAAAAGAAAATAATGAGTGGCACAAAGTCTAAAAGTGCTTTCATGTTAGAGTATCTAAATCTGATCAAATAAATGACATAGTATAGAGATGCAAGGCGTAGATTTACATACACACAGTAATATTTCTGATGGTACTTTGTCACCAGAGGCTTTGGTGCAGGCCGCAAGTGCTATTGGAATTCATACGCTGGCTTTGACTGATCACGATACGATGGACGGATTGTTGGCAGCAGAGCAGGTCGCGCATGAATTAAAGCTGCAATTAATCTCTGGCGTGGAGATTTCCAGCCAGTGGTCGAGACCTGCGACCAAAAAAAGTTATGGTGTGCATATCGTCGCTTTAAATATGCAAAATCCTGCGCCCTTACAAGCCTTATTAATGGATCAAAAGCGTATTCGAGCGGAACGTGCTCGGCAGATTTGTGACTTATTGATACCGTTAATTGGTCAAGATATTTATAGCGATGTGATTGCTAAAGTCGACCATATACCAGATCGGGTGACACGCACGCATATTGCCAAAACTTTGGTGGAAAAGGGGGTAGTTTCACGTCCACAACAAGCTTTTGATAAATATATTAAAGAAGGCAAAAAAGCCTTTGTAAAATTTGAAGGTCCGAGTCTTGCTGAAACCATTGAGGTGATTCATGCCAGTGGTGGCTTTGCAGTGTTGGCGCATCCGACGCGTTATGATTTATCTGCGACCAATATTCGTTATTTGATCGAAATCTTTGCAGAAGCGGGCGGCGATGCGGTGGAATTACCACCGGCAATTGAGCCATTATCGACTCGTCAAATGGTGGATCGCATGATTGCTGCCTTTAACTTAAAAGTTTCTGTTGGCAGTGATTTTCATGGCGACAATATGCCATGGATTAAACTCGGCAACATCCCTCGAGTGAAAGAAGGGCAAGTTGGAATCTGGGACAGTTTTAAGTCACATTGACATCAGGATCTTCGATAAACGGTGAAGTTCGATAATGCTGAATGTTACGGTAAAGCAGATAGAGGCAGCCCACGGCAACGCATGCCCAGAACCATGCCTTGAACAAAAACGCGATGATAAAAACACTGATGGCGATTATGCACAACAGTAGACTTGTCACGCGTTGAGGATGCCTCTTGGTCAGCAAGGCAGATTGCATGGTAGGTTGATGTTTAAAATTGCGATAAGGAATAAAATCAATGGCGCTTGAGAGTGCCAATTCGAGTTTATCAAAATGCCGTGCCTGTGAACTGATACGATAGCTCTGCCCATAACTGGTTTTCAGTTTGAGGAGATAACCGGGTTGATCTTCTTCACGAACGGCATGAATTTCCGATAAATAAGGTAAATCCAACGTAAGCCGTGTTGGAATCTGCTCAAAATAGATATTCCCCGTATAGGGCATGGCAAAGTAGTTTTTCATTTGATGAAAATCATCAAGCTGATCATGCGCATATAACTGCACGATGGTGCGCGTACGTGCCAAATAATGCACCCAAATCTGTTGCCCAATGAGGGCAGAATTCAATTGCACATGAATGTTTAAAAACAAAGTACTCGCAAAGACTTGATGGAGATCGACGCTAAACCATTTCGCCTCTTCAAGTTCATTGAGCTTTAAGAGCAATTGTTGCTGTTTGCCTTGCCACCAATGTTCACGGACCTCTCGATAATCCACAATCACAGCATCTGAACTGCGTAAGGCGTGTTCTTTTAAATCCAAAGCCAATTTGGGATCAATCAAATGCTGTTGAATCCAAAATGGAAATTTGATTCTTTGCGATTTGTCACGAAATATACTGATGACAAATAGAGCACTCATCAGGAATAAGAATTGCCAATTGCTTTGCCATGATGTGAATAATATGCCTTGCCATGCTAGGAGTAATGCGATGCTAAACAGCAACACAACGAACATGAAAATCACAGCAAGCGCTTTGCAAGGATGCAGAATCGGTTGTGGCTTATAAGTGAAAATCCGTTTTTTTATTTTCATGATTTTTCCTTATTATGGGTGTTGTATGGATCATGGATCTGAATGCGATCCGTGCATTCAGGCGAAACGCATACCAATTATAATAAATTATGATCTTTAGCTTGAATCGGTGGTGGGGTGGGTTTTCCTAAAGTTCCAAGAAGTTCAATTTCAATAGTACGCACCATCGAGTCCAATGGAAGGTCATTACTTTGTGTACCGAAGGGTTCTTCTATCTCTGAACTGAGTGCATCTAAGCCTAAAAAGGTATAGGCCAAAATCCCGACCAAAAGGGGAGTCGCTAGACCTAAAGTAGACCCCAAGCTAAAGGGTAAGACAAAACAGAAAAAATAAACGGTTCGATTCAGCAAGACCGAATAAGCAAACGGTAATGGCGTGGTGGCAATACGGTCACAGCCGGTTTGTACGGTACTGAGCTCCATCACATGCTGATTCATCTGGGTATAAATAATATCTGAAATTTCACCATCTTTAAGCGCTTGCATCAGCTCCCATTGAATCAAACTCAACGTGTACTGCGGTGCATTGGCTTGTTGGTATAACTGGGTGATGGCATTCGCGCTCATGCCGCTGGTTTCAACCAGTTCAGTGGGATTGGCAGTTTGATGGCGGAGTCGGTCACGTAAAACGTTGGCAAAGACGATTACATGTTGAATCACACGTTCACGACGGCCTTGACTGAGTAAACGGCAGTCACGGTCAAAATGGCGTGCATTGGCAATCAAAATGCCCCATAAACGCCGAGCTTCCCACCAACGGTCATAGCAGGCTGAGTTTTTAAAGCCCAAGAAAATCGACAGCACAACACCGATCAGGGTAAAGCCGACCAAAGGAAATTCGGTAAAATGGAAGATATCGACATAGGATAAGCCGCCCACAATGGCAGACAGCAACATAACGATCCCGAGCGGCGGTAAAACCTTAGGTAAAATCGTTCCTCGCCAAGAAAATAGCAGTTTAAAAATACTCGGTTGGTCACGGACGATCATGTTCGAATGATAATTTCTAGTTTTAAAAAATTATGATGATCTTCGGGTTTGCTCAAGCACTTGTCAATAACTGTTTCATGCAGATGAGTGTGCTTGGAGCAAGCCATGTTCAGCAAAGGAAAAACTCCCTTCTGTTGAGATAATGCAATGATCGATCAGTCGAATTTCCACCAGCTGACAAGCCTGCTGAATGAGTCGAGTCAATTCAAGATCGGCAGCAGAAGGTTCTGCACGACCGAAAGGATGATTATGTGCAATGACGATACTGCTGGCGTGTTCAGAAATGGCATAACGTAGCAGTTGATTGATGGAAATTTCACAGGTATTGAGGCTGCCATAAAAAAGTTTTTTAAAGTTTATTTTTCTTAAATGCGCATCTAGGCAGAGCACGCCAAAGACTTCTTGACGTTCCGCTAAAAATTCAAAGCGAAGAAAATTTTGTAATTGTTCAGAGTGTTGCAAGTGCAAGGCTTCATTTTGAAAATGTTGACTCACATAGCGTTTACCGAGTTCTTTTACCGCCATGAGCTGCGCATATTTACTGTTTCCAATGCCATGAAACTGGCGTAAATCCTCAAGTGACGCATCCATCAGCGCTTGCAACTGACCAAAGTGTTGGATCAAGACTCGTGCGAGTTCGACAGCAGAGTGCTGCTGGGAACCTGAGCGTAGGAAGATAGCCAGTAGCTCAGCATCGGATAAACTTTGTGCGCCTTGTTGAATCAGGCGCTCACGTGGGCGCTCTTGTTCAGGCCAATTTTTAATTGAATTATTCATTATTCTTAGACTTTTTTATTATCAGTCAATCGGCTTTTTCACAGCAGATTATTGGGTCAGTGCATATTTAATGCTATTGTGAGCGCCACTGCAACAGATAGGTAGCCTGTTCGTGAGCTTTGATTTAAGTGTAATGCCCACAAAAAATATTCTTTTAGGTGTCACTGGTGGTATCGCAGCCTATAAAAGTGCCATTCTTGTCCGTCGATTAAAAGATGCCGGATTTGATGTGCGCGTGGTGATGACACAAGGTGCGCAAGCCTTTGTGACCCCGCTAACGTTTCAGGCGCTTTCAGGCAACCCTGTGCATACCGAATTACTCAATCCCGAAGCAGAAGCGGGTATGGGGCATATTGAATTGGCACGTTGGGCTGATTTGGTATTGGTCGCTCCTGCAAGTTGCGACACGCTGGCAAAATTTGCGGCGGGTTTAGCAGATGATCTTCTTTCGACACTTTATCTTGCGACAAAAGCACCCGTCTGGGTTGCCCCAGCGATGAATCAGCAAATGTGGGCAGCCAAAGCGACACAACGTAATTTAAATACACTGGTTGAAGATGGCGTACATGTGATCATGCCTGATGCCGGTTCTCAAGCATGTGGAGATGTGGGCTTAGGACGCATGCCTGAGCCAGAAGATTTGGCGGATCAAGTGACGGCCTATTTTCATCAAGCACAGCGAGCTATTGCTGAAAAATTTGGCATGCTTGCAGGCAAACATGTGGCGATTACAGCCGGTCCAACACGTGAGTCGATAGATCCTGTACGTTATATTTCCAACCACAGCACAGGTAAAATGGGTTTTGCACTGGCAGCGGCTTGTTATGCGGCTGGGGCTAAAGTAACGCTGATCGCAGGCCCCGTCAGTTTAGATACACCAAATGGTGTACGACGGATTAATGTGCAGTCTGCAATTAAAATGTTAGAGACTAGTCTGCAAATGTTAGATGAAGGCTGTGATATTTTTATCGCAACAGCAGCCGTTGCGGATTATCGCGTGGCAGAAGTTGCGGAGCATAAAATCAAAAAAGCTGGTGATGAACTCAATGTGGCTTTAATTAAAAATCCAGATATCGTTGCAACGATTGCGCAGCAGTCAAAACGTCCATTTATGGTGGGATTTGCCGCTGAGACACGCAATGTCGAGGAGTATGCAGCAGGTAAACTTGTGGCAAAAAAACTCGATATGATTGCGTGCAATGATGTCTCACGGAAAGACATTGGTTTTGCTTCTGACGAAAATGCCATGACCGTGTTCTTCGCAGATCAATATCAAATGGACAAGCGTGATTTAGAGAAAGCGTCAAAACAAGAAATTGCACAGCAATTGGTGGAAGCCATACATGATGCGCTACATCATGAGCCTGAAACGGACGATGAATAATTTCAGTTGATGCCTTAAAAATCCCCGCAATGTTCGGGGATTTTTTTATGGCGCATTTAAGATGTTTTATTTCAGGATTTATATTGAATAAATCACAATAGGATCGATTTCATATTGAAAATATGAAGGCTAGGAAACCACTACCAAAATGGTCATTTTCAACAAAAATATGTCAGCAAAAGACCAAGGCTGTCAGTGTTTTAAAACAGCAAAAATGCAATTTAAGTGATTGATATCAAAATTAAATATAAAATTGAGAAATCTTGATAATTTGGCTTGTACTGTGTGTTTTATTGGCTATTATGAAGCAAACAATGAGGAATGTTTGGATCGGAATCTGTGATCGGTCTGACTTTTTCATCAAGAATAAATGCATCATGGGGGATGCAATATGTTTCGATGGCTCACCATTTTTTTACTGTTGAGTTTGGCAGGTTGTAGTTATTTTGTCTCGACAGATGAATTATCTCGGCAGATTGAGCAGCAGATGCAGCACGAGTTTGATCAGAATCCAGATTATCGGCAGTACCATTTACGGATTCAAAATATAAAAGTATTAGAACGTAAGGGATTAAGTTTTAAGGCTCAGGCGACGTTGCAATACGATGGTCAGCCTTATACTGTTTTGGTCGATATTTACAAAGATTTGCAAGGTTATGCATGGAAAATAGATGAAGAACAATTTGCCTTCATTGACGAAGCTGAAATTGCAAAATATCAGGCGCAGTTAGATCAAGAGTTGAATCATTTGGCTGAGGAATTGGAACAGCCAACCGAAGAGGTTGAACCTGTTACATCGGCGCCTGAGAGTTATGTGGGTATGCGTGAGGAAGAAGATCCATCTGATTATCAATGGACTGGCTATGATGAGCCTTTTCCCAAGGGGAACATTACGGTCAATAGTCATTGAGCAATGATGTGACTGTTTAGATGATTTAGCTGAGTTGTGACGATGTTGCCAAACACGTACTTTGTGAAGCATGACGCATAAAAAAGCCCGCAAAATAGCGGGCTTTTACTTTTAGAAGATTATTCTTCTAAAACGACTTTAGGATGATCACGTAAATAGTCTTCTGTACGTTGCATTGCATCCTTAATATTTTGGATGGCATTTTCCACATCGGCAAAGGTTTTGGCATTGCCACCACTTAAAGCCTGACGCCATTTTCGAGCACCTGGTAGATTTTGGAATAAACCTAAAATATGACGGGTAATGATAGAAAGCGGCGTACCTTCTTCCATGCGTTTCGCAATATATGGCAGCATTTGATCAATAATATCGAAACGGTTGGGTAATTCGAGATCCCAAAGCTGACCGATCTCAGCCAATAAGTACGGGTTGTGATAAGCCTCACGGCCAATCATCACGCCATCAACATGTTGTAAATGTTGCTGTGTTTCAGCAAAGGTTTTCACCCCGCCATTAATTTCGATCAATAAATTTGGACGGTCTTGTTTCAGACGATAAACATCTTCATAACGTAAAGGTGGCACATCACGGTTTTCTTTTGGCGACAAACCTTGCAGCAGGGCAATACGGGCATGCACGATAAAATTGTCACAGCCAGTCTTTGCCACGGTATCGACAAAATGTAGCATTTCTTCATAAGATTGCATGTCATCAATCCCGATGCGGTGTTTCACGGTCACTGGAATATCAACAGCATTTCGCATTTCAGCAATACATTCAGCCACCAAATCAGGCTCTGCCATCAAGCATGCGCCAATTTTATTGTTCTGAACGCGGTCACTCGGACAGCCGACATTGAGGTTCACTTCATCATAGCCCCAGTCCTGTGCCATCTTGGTACAAGTTGCTAAATCTTTAGGATTTGAACCGCCAAGCTGTAACACAATCGGGTGTTCTTCGTTGTTATAGTCCAAATGACGATTCGCACCACCAAATAAAATCGCACCTGTGGTGACCATCTCGGTGTAGAGAATCACATTAGGGTTAAACAAACGTGCAAAGAAACGATAGTCACGAGTCGTCCAATCCATCATTGGCGCAACACTGATTCGTGGTTGAAGTTTATTTTCAATGGGTTGGAGATCAGTCATTAAAAAAACACGCCTTAAAAGAACAAGATGGAAGAACGAAATGGAAAATGGTGAAGAAATACCAAAAGCTGTCTGAAATACGATGAAAAAAAACCGCATTTCAAGACGCGCGCAATATTAGCATAAATTGTGGTTTGGGGCATGGTCTTGCTAGCGTGACATATTCAAGGTCAGGCTAGAAAAAGTTGGAAGTGTGGCTTAAGTAATTTAAATTTTTATGTGATTAATCTATAATTTTATAAACTTTATTGTATGGTTTCTTAGCAGATTTGACTGCCTGCCTTTATGTCTTTATTTTCCCAATATCTATTGCAACGCCAGTTTTGTATCTCGTTTGAATATCTAACGACGCAAAAAACGCATCTGGTCCCAACGACATTTGCAGGCTTTCCTGTGTGCATGACATTGGCTGACCGAGTACAAAGTGACACGGATATTGCTCCTTTAGAAGCAATGCAAGACTACCCTCAAAGCAAAGAAAAAATTCTGCATTATTCGGGGAAAGGTCGAGATATCTCAGATTTTCAAACTTTTCTGAAAGATGCTCAGCAGCACGGGGTAGAGAATTTACTTTTGCTCAGTGGTGATAAACTCAAGCAGCATCAGGATGGGGCAAATGATCCGACTCTACGGAGCCGTTATTTAGAGTCGGTCAATCAAGTCATGGCAGCCAAAGACTATGGCGGGTTTTATTTAGGGGTAGCATTTAATCCTTTTAAATATGCAGAAGCAGAAAAGGATGCGCAGTTTTTTAAACTGAATAAAAAAATTCAAGCTGGCGCTGACTATGTGATTACACAGTTGGGCTTTGACATGGATGTGTTGAGCAGTTACCAACACTATATGCAGCAATACTATCCACATGTACCTGTATTGGCGTGTGTCATGCCGCTGACCTTTACCCGTGCCCGCTTTATGGCCAAGCAAAAAGTCGCAGGCATCGTGCTTTCAGCAGATGTATTAAATTTTTTGCAACAAGAACAGCAAACTGACGCCATACAAGCTGAACAAAATGTCTATGCCCGCTGCGCTTTACAAATATTAATGTGTCAGCATTTGGGCTATGCAGGGGTTCATTTATCGGCCTGTCATAAAGCGGAAGAACAAGAGAAGTTGCAAAAAGCAATTTTGCAATTTGCCACATTAACGTTTGAACAATGTTTAGCAAAATGGAAAATGCTTTGGCGCTCTAGTGTAGATGTGAACTTCCACCCGACGGGCGCAAATAACCATAAAGCTCCAGTTGAACAAGTTTTGAAATATAAAAGTATGCATGTCATGCATGAGTTATTTTTTAGTTCAAAACTGGCCAAAGGGGTGGGATCTTATATTTTTGCGGCCAAATTATGGCAAAAACCGAAAGCTGATGCAGCCTTGCTGAAAACAGAATTTATCAGTAAACATGGCATCGTGGGCTGTGAAAGTTGCGGACAATGTCGTTTAGGTGAAACCTTGTATATTTGCCCAGAAACCTGCCCCAAAGGATTAGCCAATGGACCCTGTGGTGGCTCCAACCTTGACCGCTGTGAGTTTGAAGACCGTGAGTGTATACACTCGGTCAAAGCGCGGTTGGCGAAAGCCGTGGGTCAAGAAAAAATGCTGAAGCAAGAGCTCATCCCTACCGTCGCAATTGAAACTCGGCACAGTAGCTCTTGGAAAAACTGGTTCGTTCCACCGAATTCGTCACCAACAGAACAATAATTAACTTAAAGCAATATTCAGTCTGAAATCTTCATAAATGTGAATCTTTCAAGCGCTAATCATTCTAAAAATCAGACGAATAGTCGTATAAAAAAATGAAAAAGATGAAAGAAACAATTAAGATCAACAGCAGATGAAAATCAAAAATTAAAAATAGAAATTTAAAGAATTTGGGGAATACCACATGATGCAAAAAACCTGCTTAGGATTAGCTTTAGTTTTCACATTGTCAGGCACAACAGGCTGTTCAGTTGTCATGGCAAGCAAGCAGTCAAACAAGAAAAATATTGAAATGATTCAACAAGGGCTATCTCGTAACTTGGTGATTGCTGAATTTGGCGCACCGATCACCTCTGAATATAAAAATGGCAAACGCTATGAAATTTATACTTTTACCCAAGGTTATTCGACTGCCAGTAAAGTCGGACGTGCGTTTTGGCATGGTGCTGCAGATGTGGCGACCGTGGGGTTATGGGAACTTTTAGGAACACCTGCCGAATCCGTTTTTAATGGAAAGAAAATGTCTTATGAATTGATTTTTGATGAAAATGATCTGTTAGAACGTTATACCTATCTCACACAAGATGAAACCAAATAGTTGAATACAGAGATATTTTGATTGCATGCTGGTAAACAATTGCGCTAAGTTCAAATGGTAGAAAAATAAACGAATTATCCATTGGAATTTAGCAGGCATGATGCTACTTGAAGAAATATTCAAAAGTAAAAAGTCGGAACATACCGACCAATTTAATTTACGCATTCATCGAGGTTTAAGTTGGCTGAAAAAGTCGATTGATCTTCAAGATGATCTCGATTTGCAATTTATCAGTTTGTGGGTGTCCTTCAACGCAATATATGCGCAAGACTTACAGATTGCTCAGGACAAGCAAAGCTTAAGGCAGTTTTTATATGTGATTTGCCAAAAGGATGCAGAGCATAAAATCTATAATATTTTATGGGAGCGTTTTAGTCAGCCGATACGGTTTTTTTTGGATAATCCCTATGTTTATCAGGGTTTTTGGGATTATCAAAATCAAAAAATTAGCCATGACGCATGCAAAGAGGGCTTGGCGCATGAAAAACAGAAAGTACTACGCGCGCTTAAAGAAAAAGATTCCGTTGATATTTTAATGGTGCTGTTCAATCGCATGTATACGCTACGCAATCAAATGGTTCATGGCGGCGCGACCTATAAAAGTTCGGTCAATCGGAAACATCTTCAAGATGGCTGCACAATACTGTCGGCACTCTTACCGGTGTTTATGGTGATTCTTTTGGAAAATGCAGAAACCTTGGATTTAGGCAAACCCTTTTATCCCGTGGTGCAGGTCAGTTAATTTGCAAAAATAAAGCCACTTATTGTGGCTTTAGAGCAATGATCCATACATTTCATTGTGGATATTTCAGTTGCCGTGCAGTATAGAGTTGATCGATTAATACGAAAAATCCAGCAGCAATTACTAAAGCAATCCCTGTCATGCAGGTGGTGGTCCAGCCACCATGATGCCATGCAAACACGCCCAAAGCTGAACCACATGCACCACCGACAAAATAAAACGTCATGTAAATTGAATTGATTCGAGAGCGTGCAATCGGGTTGAGTTGGAAGATAATATTTTGATTACAGCTATGTACCATAGCCAAACCGAGGTTGATTAAACCATAGCCCAAAATATAAAAGGCGAGGGAGCTTCCACCCAAATATAGCAGTCCCCAACTGAGGGCCAAGATGCTGCAACCGAGCCAAGTTAATTTTCGGTTGAAACCCAAATCCGCCCAACGCCCAATCCACTGTGTCGATAGGGCACCAAATACACCAACTAAAGTCACAACACCGACCCAAACATCGGCCAATTGAAAAGGTGGCTCAGTCAGTAACATGGCAATGGTGGAAAACAGCATACTCATCGCGGCAAAGACACAGCCTCCAATTAGAGAACGGAAAATTAACCGTGGCTCATGTTTGAGTAATGCGGCCATTGACTGGAAAACTTGGCTGTAGGGCATCCGTGTGATGCTGACCACGGGCAGACGTTTTTTGAGTAAGAGTGCTAATACTAACATCAAGAGCGCACTGAGGATGTAAATCGATTTCCAATGAAACAGATAGGACAATAAGCCAGAGAGACTGGTCGATAACAGAATGCCGACCAATAACCCACTCATTAAAAAGCCAACAACTGCCCCAATTTTTTCAGGTCGTATCGCAACAGTGACCAAAGGGATAAGAACCTGAGCAGCCACTGAAAATAGCCCCGTGATAATGGTTCCTGCCCAAAGCATGTATAGATTGGTCGAAAAAGCACAGAGGGCTAAACCGACAGTCGCACCAAGCATGAGTAATGGAATAAATTTGGCTTTATTCACAATATCGCCAATCGGCACAATAAACAGTAGACCCAAAGCATAAGAAATTTGCGCAAAGGTGACGGTTAGCGCAACTTCAGATTGTGGAATTTGAAAGCTCTGTTGGATAGAAGCCACTAAAGGTTGGCAATAATAATTGGCACCCGCACATAAACCACATGCAGCAGCCATAAGCCACAACAGGGTTTTATCATGGCTAATGTCGATCGAGGCTTTCATAAATTGTCCAGATATTGGGCGGAAGCGTATGCAAAGAATTTGCTGCCACGCTGTTGTGGTCACTATAAGGAAAATCAAACAGGTCTTAAAGTGTTTCTCTGTGAATTATATCCACGCACGCGTTTAGGATTTCTTACTGAGACTGATCATCAAGACACCCAGCATATTCAGACCGCAACCGACCCATTGCCATAGGTTTAAGTGTTCATTCAATAAAGCGACGGCCAGTAAAATCGTTAAAATGGGCCCGATAGATGCAATCATGGCCGATTGTGCAGCCCCAAGTCGGACGATACTTTGCATCATCAAAATGGTTGGAAGCACGGTTACCAATAGTCCTAGCGCTAAACCATACAGCCAGACTTGACTCGGGAGTTGTTGGAGCAAGGCGATAGGCTGTGGTGTTGCAAATAGAAAATGAATAATCGTCCCAACGCAGGCTATGCTCAGGGCTAGACCAGTAAAGTGTAAAGAACCAAACTTTTGCATGAGGCCTGGCGTGAGTAATAAATAAATCGCAAATAACACGGCACTGGCAAAAACCAAACTACATCCGAGCCAAAAGTACTGATCATGTGGTGTGGCACTTTGTTCTTGTAGCATCACTAAAACTGTCCCGCCATAACTTAAAATCAGGGCAAGGATGGTTTTAAAACTCAGTGGCTTTTTGAATAAAACAGCGGAAGCCAGCACGGTTAATGTGGGATATAGGAAAAGTATAATTCGTTCAAGCGAAGCACTGATATACATCAAGCCACGGAAGTCGAGCCAGCTCGAAAAGTAATAGCCGATTAATCCTGAAATGAGCAAGAGCACCCAATCTTTTCGTTGAATCGTTTGATAAGAACGTCGACTCAGCCATGCAATGACCAAGAAAAACGGCAATGCACTCATCATGCGTAAAGCCATGAGGACAGTGGCATCGACAAGAGGAGAAAGTGCATAGGCTTGCTTAATAAAAATCGCTTTGGTACTAAACAAGAAGGCAGCAATCAGCGCAAAAATTGCACCGATGAAGTGCGGACTAAGGTTTCTTGACATAAGTTAAGGTGTGCCTAATAACGACTGAACGAATTCGACAGCATTGTTCCGATAAGTTTGAACTGTCATTTTGATTATAAAAAATGCATCGTGTGAGTAAAAATGCAAAAAAAGAATAGTACTTATTCCTTTATGCATAAGGGATTGCTAGATCAAACATGAAAACAGCGGAAGAAATGACCAATTTGGTTTTAAATTTTTTCACCGCAACATGACTCTGCAGGTCAAATATATCAGGCTGAAACATTTAAGGTGAAAATTGCACATAAATGGTGCAATTATTGTTTTTGGTGATACAAAGCCAATAGCGATATCATAATGCTAAATATTCAAAAAATTATTTTTTTAGCTAAAAAAGTCAATTCTAAGACTTAAGGCGAAGCATCAGGTGGGGAGGGCAAGATCTCAATAAACCCGAAACGTGCGCAAAAATCCATCGGATATTCAAGCTGACCGATTTGACGAGACTGTGGCAGAAAAAAGTCAGTTTTCAACGTAGGTCAGCACGTCAAAACTGTCAAATGAGTCAACGAGCTGATGCAGTCTGCATGAAAGAGTGGCTTTACCTGACTTAAGTCGATTTTTCACGACACGTTCAGGTCATTCTGTGTTGAATGAAAATGTCACAATGATCAACGCACTGAAACAATCTGCATTAAAACTAGCGAAATTATTTATGTTTTTGGTCTTAAGTAATATTAAAAAGTTATAAATAGGATAAAAATGAGTAATAAATCGACAAATAAAACTGAATAAATGAAATATCGCACTATTCTTTTCATGAATCATGAGTTCAAAATATGGGTATTTATTAAATAAATATTGGGTAGTATTTTAAAAAAGTTCAATTAGAATCCAAAAATTGTACAAAAACACATCCTGAGGGGAGACATCGCGGATTGCGATGTTTACTTAAGAAAAATTAGCTTGAGGAACGCTCATGCAGATCGGAATTCCAGCCGAAACTGTTGTCGGTGAAAATCGCGTCGCTGCGACGCCTGAAACAGTAAAGAAGTTGATCAGCGCTGGTCATAGCGTCGTTATTGAACGTGGAGCAGGGGTAAACGCTGCTTACATCGATAGTGCCTATGAACAAGTTGGTGCCAAAATTACGGATGATGCCTATACTGGTAGTCAAATGATTTTGAAAGTTCGTGCGCCTAAAGGTGACGAAATTCAAAAACTCACAGCGGGTACCACCGTTGTGGGGATGTTTGACCCTTACCGCAACACCGAACTTGACCAATTTGCGTCACAAAATGTGTCTGCATTTGCATTGGAACTTTTGCCACGGACCTTATCTCGTGCGCAAAACATGGACGTACTTTCATCTCAAGCCAACCTTTCAGGTTATAAATCTGTGCTTTTGGCTGCGGCAGAATATCAACGTATGTTCCCAATGTTGATGACAGCAGCAGGTACAGTAAAACCTGCACGTGTTGTGATCATGGGCGTAGGGGTTGCAGGCTTACAAGCCATTGCAACAGCGAAACGTTTAGGTGCCGTAGTTGAAGCAACTGACTTACGTCCTACAGCACGTGACCAAGTTGAATCTTTGGGTGGTAAATGGTTAGACGTACCAATGTCACCAGAAGAGCAACAAAAAGCAGCCGATGCTGCGAAAAATGGTTATGGCTGGATGCCGGGTGAAGACTACATTCGTGATCAAGCGATTATTGTTGATAAAGCCGTATCGAATGCTGACATCGTGATTACGACTGCATTATTGCCGGGTCGTGATGCACCACGTTTAATCAAAGCAGAAACCGTTGCCAAAATGAAACCGGGCTCAATCATTCTAGATATGGCGGTTGAAACTGGCGGTAACGTTGAAGGTTCTGTTTGCGGCGAAAATGTTGTGACTGCAAATGGCGTGAAAATTCTCGGTATTCCAAATATTCCTTCAACAGTTTCGACTGAAGCGTCGGCACTGTATGCACGTAACGTTTTGAATTTCATTGAAACCCTGTTTGATAGCGAAAAGAACTTCGCAATTAACTCTGAAGAAGAAATTCAAAAAGCACTACTTGTCACTCATGGCGGCCAAGTGCTGCTAAAACGTGGTTAAGGAGAATCATCATGGTTGAAACGATTACTATTTTTGTCTTGGCAATCTTTGTTGGTTACTACGTGGTTTGGGGGGTAACACCTGCGCTACACACACCATTAATGGCTGTAACTAATGCTTTGTCATCGATCATTATCGTTGGTGCGATGATTCAAACCGTTGGTATCCCAGGTATTGTGGATGCAAGCGTACAGTTCCAAAGCATTAACGTAGTGAGTATTTTAGGTGCGATTGCCGTTTTCCTAGCAAGTATCAACATTTTTGGTGGCTTTGCGGTGACTGCACGTATGCTTGAAATGTTCAAACCTAAGCAAAAGAAAAAAGAGGGTTAATCCATGGAATTCATTAAAGAATATGCGGATTGGTTCTACCTGATTGGTGCCGTTCTTTTTATCTTAACGTTGCGTGGTTTGTCTGGTCCAAAAACTGCGATTCAAGGTAACCGTTATGGCATGATCGCAATGGCAATTGCTGTAATCACCACATTCTTTGTCGCAGATCATCCAGTGATTTGGATGATTGTGGGTGCAATGGTGTTGGGTGCGGTCGTTGGTATTGCACGTGCAAAAACAGTTCCGATGACGCAAATGCCTGAAACTGTGGCACTGATGCACTCATTGGTCGGTTTGGCTGCGGTACTGATTGCGATCGCTGCGATTCTACATAACAACCAATTGACTGCGGCATTCGCGGAGAATGAAGCGGTATTAACAGCAGCGGGTGTAGAACATGCCCACATGAGCAAAGTTCATTTATTTGAATTGTTTGTAGGCTGTTTCGTTGGTGCGATTACATTCACAGCGTCGGTATTTGCTTACGGTAAATTGGCTGCGAAGAAATGGGCAAAAACCATTTCAGGTGGATGGGTAAAACCTGTTCAAGCTTTAATTTTCCTTGCGATGTTGGCGTGTGGTATCTACTTCTTCACTACAGGCAACATGAATGCTTTCTGGGCAATGACTGTTCTTGCACTTGCATTTGGTTGGGTATGGATTGCGCCAGTAGGCGGTGGTGATATGCCAGTGGTGGTATCGCTACTGAACTCGTTCTCAGGTTGGGCAGCAGCAGGGATTGGTTTCACGCTTGAAAACAACATGCTGATTGTTGCAGGTTCACTGGTTGGTTCATCGGGTGCGATTCTGTCTTACATCATGTGTAAAGCCATGAACCGTTCAATCATCAACGTTTTGTTTGGTGGTGCAATGGGTGGTACCGCAGTAGCTGCAGCGGATAATGGTGAAAAAGCACAGCGTAATCACCGTTCAGGCTCTGCAGACGATGCTGGCTTCTTGATGTCAAATGCGGATAGCGTGGTGATCGTACCGGGTTATGGTATGGCGCAAGGTCGTGCACAAAATGCCGTGAAAGAATTGTGTGAAATCTTAAAAGAACAAGGTGTAAAAGTTCGTTTTGCGATTCACCCAGTGGCAGGTCGTATGCCGGGTCACATGAACGTACTTTTAGCTGAAGCTGACGTTGCATATGAAGACATTCTTGAAATGGACGAGATCAACTCAGACTTCCCAGCAACAGATGTAGTACTGGTGATTGGTGCGAATGACGTTGTGAACCCAGCGGCAAAAGACGATCCAAGTTCTCCAATTTACGGCATGCCAATCCTTGAAGCACATAAAGCACGTACCATTATGGTGATCAAACGCTCTATGGCTACAGGTTACGCAGGTCTAGATAATGACTTGTTCTATAACGATAAAACGATGATGATCTTCGGTGATGCGAAGAAAGTTGTGGAAGATATGACAAAAGCCATTAATGGCGGTGGTCATTAATCCATATTGCCAAAGTCCCGCTGTGATAAAGCGGGATTGAGGAAGATTTAAACCACCTTCGGGTGGTTTTTTGTTTTCTTCGCTTTTATTTTCTTGGCTTTTGATTAATGAATGCTTCACACTAAAAGTGCACAAATATTTAGCGCATCAGGTGCTTGAATCAAATTGATGCGTGTTTTGAAACCAAGGTACAGATCGATGAGCTGTTTTGTTCCATTAAATTCGATCTCAGTGATTCAAAATATTGTCGCGAACTGGTTTTGTGACGCAATGCATTGAAAAATAATTAATTGTCTGAAATTTGGTATTCTTTTTGCACAGCATGGTTATTCTTGGGGGAATAATCATGAAAAAAACATACTTGATGGCACTGTTTCTGAGTGTCCTGACATCGACTGCATGGGCAGTTGACCCGCAAATCGCCAGTAATATTCAAGACATTCGTATTTCGCTCGACAGTATTTGGGTGGTACTGGGCGGTATCTTGGTGTTCTTTATGCAAGCCGGATTTGCCATGATCGAAAGTGGTTCAGTTCGCAGTAAAAATACCGTGAATGTACTCATGAAAAACTACATGGATGCCTGCTTGGGTGGTCTGGTGTTTTGGTTGGTGGGTTTTGGTCTGATGTTTGGGGTCAATACCACGGGCTGGTTTGGCTTCAGTCATTTTGCACCCGATCAACTGGATGATTGGCACTGGAACCTTCTATTTTTCCAAATGATGTTTGCTGCAACGGCAACCACCATTGCCAGTGGTGCAATGGCAGAGCGGATTCATTTTGTCGCTTATGTGGTGAGTGCGGCCGTTGTCTCAGGTCTGATTTATCCTGTCTTTGGTAGTTGGGCATGGGGCAGTTTATTTGGCGGAGACGGTTGGTTAAAAGCACTCGGATTTATCGACTTTGCAGGTTCGACCGTGGTGCATTCAATGGGCGGCTGGGTTGCCTTGGCTGGCATCATTGTATTGGGACCACGTTTGGGTCGATTTGGACGCAATGGGCAAAGCCATTATTTACCAGGGCATAACTTACCTTTGGTAGCATTAGGCGGTTTTATTTTATGGTTAGCATGGTTTGGTTTTAATGCAGGCTCGACCATTAATGCCAATGTCAGCGTAGGACGTATTGCTTTAAATACGCATCTTGCGGCGTGTGCTGCCGTGGTTGCATATATGTTGCTCTGTCTCATCCGATCTAAAGCCATTTTGATCCGCAGTACGATCAATGCCTCACTGGGTGGCTTGGTTGCCATTACGGCAGGCTGTGCAACGATGTCTCCACTGTATGCGGTCATCACCGGTTTATGTGCAGGTGTGATGGTGACCTTCCTACCAATGCTCATGGAAAAAATGAAACTGGATGATGTGGTTGATGCGGTGACCGTGCATGGATTCTGTGGCGCATGGGGAACATTGGCTGCAGGGATCTTCCTTGAAAATAATATGTTTAATGGCGATGTCATCGCGATACAAGGGCTTGGAGTGATTGCAGCCTTTTTATGGGGCTTTGGCGTTGCGTTCATTGTATTTAAGGTCTTAGATAAATTGTTGGGTGGCTTACGGGTGAGTAAGCAACATGAACAACGTGGTTTGGACTATACCGAGCATGCTGAATTGTCTTATCCCGAGTTTCAAAAAGATGTGACTTTTGAAACGGATGATATGACCAAACGTCATTAACAGGAGTAATGCAATGAGCACCGAACTGTTGAATTTGGCACAACGCCGCGAAGCTTTAGAAAAAGGCTTACAACAATTTATTCATGGGACTTTACTCGACAGTGCACTACGGCACTGGGAGCAGCAGTACAGCATGAAACCGTCATTTGTCTTAAATCGCTTCTTAAATGATATCTGTACCACAGAAGAGCTACGCTTTTATCGTAAAGATATGCTGAAGCAAGTCTTGTATGAGTTATCTACCTTAGAAAAGCAGGAACTGTTAAGGGTTGAAAAACCGCAGGAGCAGGAGCAAGAAGACGAGCTCATTGCAGAGACCATTAGCGAGGCCTTTTTAGGCTTTATCGAGTCAGTCATGCTGACGGTGAAATCTACAGATCAGGCTGATTTCACCCAAGATGTGATTGAGCAATTAGAAGAAATCGGGCTGGCAATTGCAGCAAATGCACAAATTAATACGGCGAGTTTTGTCGAGTTTTTGCCTTTGACCAGTTATGCCAAAGTTTTAACGAGCATTTATGAAGTGTATTGTGACTTTTATGGCCCGATGCGTGCAGACCAAGTTTATGCACAAACCAAGCTGAAAATTAAAGCCAATTATCCTGAGGTGGATTTACACCAACTGCTTTAGTGTCGGGGGTAAAACACCATGAAGCTGATTGTCCGTGTATAAAGTGAAGGGATAAAAAAAGCGACCTAATTAGGTCGCTTTTTTCTGGAAGCTTAAGCTACAGTTTCTGGAGCTGTACGCCATAAGCTTTCTAAATCATAGAATTTACGTGCTGTAGGTAACATCACATGTACCACTACAAAACCGAGATCAATCAGGATCCATTCAGCATCACGTTCGCCTTCAACACCGATAGGGCGGAATCCAGCTTTACGTGCTTCTTCTGCCACGTTGTCTGCAAGAGACTTAATGTGACGAGTTGAAGTACCGCTCGCAATAACAATCGCATCTGCTACGTTGCTGATAGTGCTGATATCAAGTTCAATAATATCTTTGGCTTTTACATCTTCAAGTGCTTCACGTACAACAGCTAAGCAAGCTTGTACGTCTTTGATTTGCGTTGATTTTGCGAGATCGAGAGAATTAGAAGCGCTGGGCGATGGTTCTAAATTCATAGAGGGTATGATTTCCTGACAATTTTACATGATCTAATATAGCGGTTTTGTTGCTGAATTTCAAATCAACACGTCATTGGCCATTGGCTAAATGAGGGAAGTATTTGTCTTTCCACGCAAAAGAATGTGATGAGTTGCTTCGTGGTCGGTATTCAGCCGCGATGTAACCTGTATATTGGCTTTGATCTAACCATTTAAAAATCTCTGCAAATGGAATCTGCGCTGAGTCAGGTTCATGTCGCCCCGGACAGTCAGCAAACTGTATGTGACCGATATCCTGAATATTTTCTGCCAAAGTACTGAGAATATCTTCACCCATCATCGCCATGTGGTAGCAGTCATATTGCATCTTCAAAGTAGAGTGTTGTACAGCTTCAAGCATTTCCTGAGCTTGGGCAATATTTTGGACCAAAAAGCGCGGCATATCAGTGCCATTAATCATTTCAAATACTGGTTGAATATGATGTTCAGACAACATGTGGCACGCCAGTTTGAGGTTGCTCGACAAGGTATTTAAACATGGGAGCAAGTCAGCATCTTGTGGCTGTTTGCCGGCTAAAATATTGACACTCGGTACATTTAACGCAGTGGCATAGCGAATGCATTGTTCTAAGGCTTGATGAAATTGATTTTCACGCCCCGGAACTCCCGCAAGACCATCACCACCTTGCATCAAATCACCCGCAGGGACATTGATTAAACACAGGCTTAAATCATTGATGGTGAGTTGGGTTTGGATCTGCTCAATACTCAGCTCATACGGAAACTGAATTTCAACATGCTTAAAACCGTGTTCACGAGCCAAAGCAAAACGCTCTAACAACGGCACTTCGGTAAAAATCATGGATAAATTAACCGCGAGCTGAGTCATGTATATCGTCCTTGAAGCAATTTACTTCTAAAGTGAAAGTCGTTAGTTATGTTCGACATGTTGAATGATGGTGGCTAAATCTTTTTCTGCAAAACCATTGTCCTGATGGGCTTTGAGTTGCGATAAAGCAAGGCTGGCAACAGGGATGCTTAATTCAAACTGGGCAGCCAGTTGGACTGCATTATTCAGGTCTTTAGATAAAGTTTGAACTTTCCATTGCACAGGCTCGAACTGATGCGTTGCCATGCGTGGGGTTAAAATCTGAAAAGGCTTTGAATCTGCAAAACCACCAGCAAGTGCTGGTGCTAATAAAGAGGTGTCTACACCTGATTTCTCGGCCAGTGCGACAGCTTCTGCGATTAACGTGCTATTGGCAGCGACGATCAGCTGATTACAAATTTTGGTGGCTTGACCTGTACCTGAGTCGCCCATGCGGGTAACACGTTGAGATAAAACATTGTAGATCAGACTCAAATCTTGAATCGTTTGAGCATCACCACCGGCAAAGATGACCAAGGTGCCTTGTTCAGCACCTGCTGTGCCCCCCGAAACAGGCGAGTCAATCCAAGTGACTTGTTTCAACTTTGCAGCATGAGCCAATTGATGGGTTTGATTCACAGATAGACTCGAGAAGTCGACAATAATTTGTCCTGCCGCTAAATGATTTTCGATGCTTGCATATACCGCAGCAACAGCAGCATCATCTGCGAGACAAGATAAAACCACAGGATAATGGGCAATCTTCTCCAATTGAAGCGCTGTCGCGCCAATCGCAATCAACTCATCACACGCAGCAGCAGTTCTGTTCCACACCGCAACTTCAAATCCTGCCTGAATGAGGCGCGTGGCCATGCGGCTACCCATCAGCCCCATACCTAAAAATGCAATTTTTGTATTACGATCAAACGCCATGTGCTGTACTCAATCTATCCTGTGTGACTATTTTACTTATATTGGCGTGGTAAAAACTGAACCTCAGGGTTCTTGTCTTTTTTACGTGCCAATTGGCTGTTTTTGCCGAGCAGTAATTTTAATTGCCAGATTTTTTCTAAGCGTAAAGATCGTTTTGGACTATGTTCCATGGCATCTAAGACTTGTTTTGCTGCTGCCAAAGCATCTGGAGAACGTTGTGATAATTCTTCGGCTAACTGTTGCGCCTGAAGCAAAGGTTGTTCATTTAAATGTGTCACCAATCCAATTTCCTTGGCATATTCTGCGTCAAAAATACGTGCTGTTAAGGTTAATTCTTTGGCTAAATCCAGTCCAATCACACCTTTGAGTGAGCGGGTTAAGCCCATATCAGGGACTAAGCCCCAACGACTTTCCATAATCGACATTTGCGTTTTCGGGTGGGCAATACGGATATCGGCAGCCAAGGCAAGTTGCATGCCTGCTCCAAAACAAAAGCCTTCAAGTGCGGCAATCACCGGCACAGGGAGTTGTTGCCAAATCAGAAAGGCTTTTTGAAATAAACTTTGACCGGGCTTTAACAGTTCCCACGCGGCATAGGCACGATTTTTCGGATCATTGAGGTCAGCCAAATCAATGCCAGCACTAAATACATTGGCTTCACCCGTTAAAATGACACAGCGTAAGCTACGATCTTTTTTTAATTTTTCAGCGGTGCTGACCAATTCTTTGAGCAATGCAAAGCTCATTGCATTACGTTTTTTTGGACGGTTTAAGTAAACCGTTGCAATGCCATTATTTTTTTCTACACGTAATAAAGCCATGGTAATTACTCTTGTTGTTTCTGCGCCCGAGCATAGCATGCACCCTGACAGGATACATGACAGTGCAGTCACAACAGAAGCTAGACGGCACTGACTTTAGTCGGACTGCGCTTAATTATTTTGTTTGGCTAAGATTTGTTGAGCTGCGTGTTCAACTTGCGCCATGACATTTTTTAACTCATCAAAACGGTTCAGGGTTTCTTGGACAAAAGCGTCATCCGCTTTACGGCGTTCCTTACGTAAGGTCGAAACAAATTGCTCAAATTGACCTGAAACCTCTTGGAGGGTTGGAGCGCCCACATAGCGGGTTGCGCCATAAAGCCGATGTAGTACATGCTCTAATTGTGGAAAATCTTCATCTTCTATGAGCTGTGCCATTTCATGGGTTTCTTGCTCAAAGCTATCGACGAGCATTTTCAGTAAATCGACTGCAAGGTCTTCTTTATTCGCGGCCAACTGCAAGCTTTGCTGCCAATCTAAAATACTTGGCTCTAGGGCTTCAATCACCGAACTGCGCTCTAAAACCGGCACTTTCTTAAAGTTATCGGTAGTCCATTGGGTCAAGATTTGAATAATTTGATCCATTTGAATGGGCTTGGTGACATAGTCATCCATACCACTTTGCAGGAGCTTTTGTTTTTCATCAGAGAGCGCATGTGCCGTCAAAGCGATAATTGGAAGGCGCTTATGATTTTCAAAAGTCGACTCAAGTGAACGAATGGCACGCGTGGTATCGACACCTGACATCACTGGCATTTGAATATCCATAAAGATGAGGTCAAAAGCCGTCAAACCTTGCTCTTGGCGAGCTTGAATGATTTCAATGGCTTCTTGTCCACTCAAAGCCTTGGTGGTTTTCACATTCAACTCAGAGAGCAGGGCTTCAAGCACAATCAGGTTTGGTAAATGGTCGTCGACAGCTAAAATGTGCAGACCTTGACCATTAAATTCTTCATGCTGCTCTTGATCAAACCAAGGCTCATTACTCAATAACTGAATCAGCGCTGTACGGCTGAGTGGTTGATGCAATGGGCGAGCACGGTACTCGTTCAACATGCTTGGATCGAGCATCATTTGGTAGCCATAAACCGCTAAGTTACCGCTATAACGATGACGAATTTCTTTCAGTAAGGCTTCGGAGTCACCACTGTGATCGACGATCAACCAGGTATTTTCATTGGTTTTTAGCTGATTGAGTCGACTAAATAAATCAAGGATCGACTGCGTTTCAATATGTTCAACATCATAATTTTCTAAGTAATGACGCAGGACATTGGCGGTTGCTGGATGTGCTAAGTAGGAAACGACTTGTAGATTGCTAAATTGTGGATGCACAATTTCAATTTCTTCATCGACCACAAAGCGCGCAGTAAACCAGAAGGTTGAACCTTTTTCTGTTGGGGCACGTTCTTGGTTATCTTCAAAACCAATTTGTCCATGCATCAGGCTGACTAATTGTTTGGAGATGGCAAGACCTAAACCTGTACCACCAAATTGACGGGTAACAGATGCATCACCTTGCGAGAAGGATTCAAACAGTTTCTTACGGTCGGTACCGCTTAGGCCGATACCACTGTCTTGCACACTAAAGTGCAGCAGACATTGACCGATGTCATCATGCTCCATACGGACACGGACAATAATTTCACCATCTGGAGTGAATTTAATTGCATTTGAAATTAAGTTGGTCAAAATTTGCTTGAAGCGTAGGACATCACCAACCACAAATTTCGGCACATTGTCCGCATAGTAGAAGGTCATGTCGATGTGTTTTTGTGCTGCCAATGGCGACAACATATCCATCACATCAAAGACGGCTTCTTCTAGGTCAAATTGCGCAGTTTCGAGTTCTAGTTTGCCGGCATCAATTTTGGAGAAATCGAGCACGTCATTAATTAAAGCCAATAAATGTGCAGAAGATTTACGAATCGTTTGTAGATATAAATTTTGCTCATTACTGAGGTTGCCTTGGCGCAGTAAAAGATGAATAAAACCATCAATACTGTTCAGCGGTGTGCGCAGTTCATGGGAAATATTGGCCAAGAACACCGACTTAGACTGATTGGCATGGATTGCTTGGTCACGTGCTTGACGGTAGGTGATGTTTTGCACTTCTAAAGTATCAAGCGTGCGTCTTAAATCATCTTCAGTTTGTTCGGTATGTTCACGCAGTTCTAAAAAGCTGAAATGTAAGCGTTTAACCACATTGGCAATATCACGCTGTAATAAACGGAGCTCGCCAGTACTGTTAATGATCATGTGCTGATCTAGAGTATCGGCATTTAAACGTTGTAACTGCATGCGAATTTCGTACATTGGTGCGATCCAACGACGTGAATAAAAATTCAAACACAGCAAAAGTAATAAGAGTGTCAATAAACCTGTTGCAATCAACACGATTAACACGCGATAGCGGGCAATTTGCAGCGGTTGATTATCCAGTTCAATGCTTAACCATGCCGGCGTCTGGGTTGAATCTGAAATTTTCAGGGCATAAACATGGTTACCCTGATGTGGAATTGGTCCAATAAAAGATGCTTTACTCTCAAAAGCAGGCCAAATAGCTTGATCTTGAAAGCCAATGCTCAGGCGGTTATTGCCTTTGAAATCTATAATCGCAGCACGAATCAAATGTTTTTCGTTCAACATGCTTTGCATGGCATTACGAGCTTGATCAAACTGCCACGGATAATGGTTGAGTAACTCTATGGCAGATTCTGACGTGGGTTGATAGCGCGTCAGGATCGCGACAGCCATTTGTTTTTGTTGTGCTTTGGCTGCATTGGAGGTTTCTGTTATTACCAACATTGCACCGACACAGGCCAAAATGGTGATCGGCACGAAAATAAGTGCAATCAACTGACCATAGGCATGATTTAAGTGTAGGCGTTTAAAAAGCTTTTTGTTGATATTTGACATGGTTTAAGCAGTTTATTCCTTATGCCCCGAATATTAGCATGGATTATTTAAAACTGATTGCGCTTTAATCACTTTCGCGAAAAAGCGAGGCAAATGGGTGCAGGCAAAGGCATTTTTTCATACAATAGGCGCACCTCGATATAGGTGTGAATAATGAGTAATACAACCCCTGATTTTCAAGCAGACGATTTTTTATTAGACCATTACGTCGGCAACACGCCGTTAGTGCGTTTACAGCGTCTGGCAAGTCATACTCAAGCAACAGTATTAGCCAAGTTAGAAGGCAATAACCCAGCGGGTTCGGTCAAAGATCGCCCTGCATATAACATGATTATGCAAGCGGAAAAGCGTGGTCAGATTAAACCGGGTGATACGTTGATTGAAGCGACGAGCGGAAATACAGGGATTGCTTTAGCTATGGTTGCAGCAATGCGTGGCTATAAAATGACCTTGATCATGCCTGCAAGTTCTAGCCAAGAGCGTAAAGATGCCATGCGTGCCTACGGTGCTGAACTGATCGAATCTGAAAACATGGAAGAAGCACGTGATCTTGCCCTTCAAATGGAAAAAGATGGCAAAGGTTTAGTCCTAAACCAGTTTGGTAACCCGGACAATGTGGAAGCACATTACCTCACTACGGGGCCTGAGATTTGGAAACAAACAGGCGGTAAAATTACACATTTCGTCAGCTCAATGGGAACCACCGGGACCATTATGGGGATTTCGAAATATTTAAAAGAACAAAATCCGGATATTCAAATTGTCGGTTTACAACCGTCTGAAGGCTCAAACATTGCTGGTATTCGCCGTTGGCCACAAGAATATCTTCCTACGATTTTTGACCCTTCACGTGTTGATCGCATTATGGATATTCCGCAAATTGAAGCGGAAAAAACGGCTCGTCGTTTAGCACGTACAGAAGGTATCAGTGCAGGTACTTCATCGGGTGGTGCGGTATGGGCTTCAGTTAAATTGGCTGAAGAAAATCCGGATGCCATGATTGTTTGCATCGTATGTGACCGTGGAGACCGCTACTTGTCTACTGGTCTATTCTCTGTTGTTGATCCTGAATAATTACAGTGGCCGATCGGCACTGGTGAGTACTTATGCGTTTACCTGTTTTAATTTTTGATATCGAAACACTGACAGATTTGAAGTCAGGTGCGCATTTGTATGGACTGGATCTGCCTGAGGTGGATCTAGATGCTGCGCTGACTAAACTGCGTCGCCAAGAGGCGGGCACGGATTTTCAGCGTTTGGCCTTGCATGAAATTGTCTGTATCTCTGGACTATGGATTGATGAAAAGGGCATGAAGTTGTTTTCATTTAGCCGTGAAGACAATAGCGAAGCTGAAATTTTAAAAAAATTCGTTTCTATTTTTGAAAAGCGTCATCCGACCTTGGTCAGTTGGAACGGTTCACAGTTTGATTTGCCTGTGATTTTGTTCCGTGCCATGTATCACGGACTATCTGCACCAAGTTTGTTCGATCAGGGCGAGATTGATACGCAAAAGCGCTATAATAACTACCAGAATCGTTATCATCATCGTCATGTAGATTTGATGGATGTCATGGCCATGTTCCATGGTCGTCATTTTCAAAAGCTCGACGATGCAGCACATTTACTTGGTTTCCCCGGTAAACGTGGTGATGGTGGCTACCATGTGCCTGAATATGTGCGTGAACAACAGTGGATGGAACTGACCAGCTACTGTGAAGGTGATGTGCTCAATACATGGTTGATTTATTTACGCTGGCTGTTGCTGAAAGGACAGTTATTGTTAAATGATCATCAGCACTTGATTCAAAGTACGATTCAATATTTACAAACTCAGCCGCAACACGCTGACTTTTTATTGGTATGGCAGCAAACCTCGCAACGTACCGAATTCACCCAATCTGATTTCCCATCTTCCACACATTAGGTACGCATGAAACACAAAGCCAAACCCCAAAAAGCCCAACAACCCATTTATACATTTCAGGTTGAATCGCTTTCACATGAGGGGCGAGGCATAGCGCACTTTGGGACGCATCCAGATCATCCTGCGGAAAAACACGGTAAGAAAGTATTTATTCGTTATGCATTGCCAGGTGAAACGGTGCATGCGCGTATTACTAATGTCGTTAAGCGTCTCGAAGAAGCAGATAGTCTGGAATTGCTGAGTGAAGAGTCTGCTCTACGGGTTAAACCGGCCTGCCCACATTATGGGGTCTGTGGTGGGTGTAGCATGCAGCATATTCATCCCGACGAGCAAATTCGTTTAAAACAAGATGTTTTACAATCACATTTGCAACATTTTGCTGGGATACAACCTGATCAATGGTTAGCTCCTTTACGTTCATTGCGTGAAGATTACCGTCGTAAAGCGCGTATCGGTGTGCGTTACTTACCTGCAAAAGATAAGCTCGTGGTCGGCTTTCGTGAAAGCCAGTCAAATAAACTGACTTCGATTGACCGTTGTATGGTGTTGGATCGTGAGTTTGGCTCAATCACCACACTCAAACAACTGTTACAAGGTTTGCAAGGTAAAGCAGATATTGGGCATATGGAACTGGCCATGGGAGATCAAGAAATTGCTCTCCTGATTCGTCATACGGCGGAACTTTGCGCGGAAGATGTCAACCAATTAGTAAAATTTGCGTTACATAAAGAGTGGCAACTGTACTTACAACCTGAGGGACCGGACAGCTTACATCGTGTGGATCATCCCGATGCACCGATGCGTCTGCACTATGGTCTAAGTGACTTTGCTGTGGAATTTGGCTTTAATCCTCAAGACTTCACGCAAGTGAATTCCACGATTAATCCGCAAATGGTGAAACTGGCATGTGAATTGCTTCAGTTACAACAGGGTGAGCGAGTTCTAGATCTGTTTTGTGGCTTAGGAAACTTTTCTTTACCACTTGCTCAATGTGTGGGTTCAACGGGTCAAGTCGTTGCAGTTGAAGGGAGTGAAGAAATGGTTCAGCGTGGTGCAGAAAATGCACAAAACAATGGCCTTTCGCAACTGAAATTTTATTCACAAGATTTAACAAAAGATTTTTCGCATCATTCTTGGGCAAAACAAGGATTTGATGCATTATTGATAGACCCACCACGTTCTGGTGCAGAAGAAATAATGCGTTATGTGCCCAAATTTGGTGCAAAAAGAATCGTTTATGTGTCATGTAATCCTGCAACACTAGCACGCGATGCTGGAATGCTGGTACAACAAGGCTACCGTTTGAAAAAAGCGGGTGTCATGGACATGTTTACCCATACAGGGCATGTCGAATCGATTGCTTTGTTCGAAAAAGAAAATCAGATAAACGATTAAAAGTTATGAAGCGTAGAAAACTAGGAGTAGGGTATGGTCACAGTACGTGAACAATTACCTGGACGTCTCAATGAGCTGTCTCAGGAAACGACTGTAGAACATGCCGAGCAAGCACAGCATGATTTAGCTGAATGGCTAGAGCGTGTGAGTGGCATGTTTGACGGGGCTCCTCTAAAGCAACTCGAAGAAGTTGCACATCTGACCTTGCAGAATGAACTTGAAACAACGGTCAACCATCGCTCGAATACCTTCTATACGGGTATTGAAATGGCGGATATTCTTGCTCATCTGTATGCGGATGAAGATACGTTATCAGCAGCCATGCTGTATCGAAGTGTTCGTGAAGGCGTAACCAGTTTAGAAGAAGTCCAAAGCAAATTTGGCGATCAAGTGCATGCTTTGGTCAAAGGCACGCTTGCCATGGGTAAGTTGTCTGACCTGATTGAGCAAAATAAACGTCTAGAAGATCATTTTAATAATAATCAGCGTGAACATTTGACCGGCATTTATAAAATGCTGATCTCTGTGACCGAAGATGTTCGTGTTGTATTAATCAAACTTTCTGAACGTACCTATGCATTACGTGAGTTGGCGCACTCAACCAAAGAGCGACAAGAGCGTGTCGCACGAGAAATTTTAACCATTTATTCGCCGCTCGCGCACCGTTTAGGGATTGCACAGCTTAAGTGGGAGCTTGAAGATCTTGCTTTCCGTTATCTAGCACCTGAACGCTATAAAGAAATTGCCTCTTTACTGAATGAAAAACGTTTAGAGCGTGAGCAATATATTCAGTTCGTGACAGAAAAGTTGCGTAAAGAACTGTTAGATCATGGCATTGAGGCCGAGATTAATGGTCGGGTGAAACACATTTATTCGATTTATCGAAAAATGAAGAGTAAGAACCTGAGCTTTGATCAGCTTTATGACATTCGAGCAGTTCGCGTTTTGGTGGATAATGTACCTGAGTGTTATCACACACTGGGGATCGTTCATCAGATTTGGCGTCATATTCCGCATCAGTTCGATGATTATATTACCAACCCGAAAGCCAATGGTTATCGCTCACTGCATACGGCCGTGATTGCAGAGAACAAATCTTTAGAAGTGCAAATTCGTACGCATAATATGCACGAAGAAGCTGAGCTCGGGGTGTGTTCGCACTTTAACTATAAAGAAGGTTCTAAAACCACAGATTATTCATTTAATCATCGCTTACATTCTTTACGTGCAGTGCTTGAACATTATCAAGAACGAAATGATGCCAGCGCCCATAAAGAAGATGAGGCTTCTGAAAACTTCGAACAAATCCAAGAGTTTGAAGATTTTGAGAAAATCTATGTGTTCAGTCGTGACGGTGATATCAAAGAATTACCACGCGGTTCAACTGTGCTCGACTTTGCCTATCATGTGCATACTGAAGTGGGCAACAAATGCTATGCAGCACGAGTAAACCAACGTTATGTACCTTTAACCTATACCCTAAAAACTGGGGAACAGGTCGAGATTTTAACCAAGAAAGATCGAGAACCAAACCGAGATTGGTTGGTAAACTCGTTGGGTTATATCAAGACGGCTCGAGCACGTGACAAGTTGCGTCATTGGTTCCGTCAGCAAGACCGTAGTAAAAACTTGGAAGTGGGACGTGAGATTCTGAATAAAGAATTGTCACGTTTGGCGATTCACCCGAAAAGTATCGATTTGAATGATTACTGCAATCATTTTAATGTGAAATTGGGTGAAGATATATTGATTGGCTTGGTGAGTGGTGACATTAGCTTACATGCCTTAATCAATCAGGTTAACCGTCATATGCACCTCGATCAGGATGAGCCTGAACTGGTGTTAAAACCGACCTTGAACCCACGTGCAAGTCATACGCTTTCGGCGCATGGTATTTTGATTGATGGTTTGGACAATGTAGAACTACACATTGCTCAGTGTTGTCAGCCTGTGCATGGTGAATCGATTGCTGGTTATATCACCCTGAATCGTGGCGTAAGTATCCATAAGGTCGCATGTCCGGATTATATCCGTATGATTGGGCAAGAGCCTGAACGTGCGGTTGAAGCGGATTGGGAAATGCAGCCAACTCGTGGTCAAAGTGTGCAAATCGTGGTGGAAGCTTATGACCGTCGTGGTTTGCTTAAAGATCTGACTCAAGTGATTTTCTCAGACCAAATCAATATTCGTCAGGTGAATACGATTTCCGAAAGTGATGGTATTGCCAATATGAAGCTGTTGATTGAAGTGAAAGGCTTGGCGCAGTTATCGAAACTGTTGGCACGTCTAGAGCAACAACCAGGCATTATCAGCGCACGTCGCTTGGTACAAGGTAGCTAAAAATAAAGCTGTATAAAAAACCCGCTGCGTGCGGGTTTTTTATTATATTGGGGGAGAGAAATTATAAAATTGAATGCTTATGCTGCCTTCAGAGCTTTTTGAAAAGCGTCGACAGAATCTAACACAAGCCATTGACCATTGGGTTGCAACAGGCCCCTTTAAAAATGGTAAAGCTGTGTGTGAACATTTTGGCTTAGCGGTTCCTTTAATTTCCCAATTATTAAATAGTCATCGGCAGATTGGAGAGAAATTTGCACGTGAATTAGAGTCACAATTGGGACTCATTAAGGGAAGTTTAGATAATGAGGTTCAGTTTATAGAACAAGACAAGTGCACTGAGGAGCAAGCAAGCTTGGTCCTTTTTGAAATGCAGGTGGTTGAGACACAGGCATTTTCTTTAAAACCGATTTCAAATGATTCATCTCAATATTCAGCATTATTTAAAAACACTCAAGACCTGTATTTGATTCGCATCACAGCATCGTATTATGCCCCTGTATTACAAGAGGGTTGGCTTGTGGTCTGTGATGAACGGCGAGGGGTAGAGAGATCGGATCTAGCCTGTGTATATTTGCGAAATGGCTTAAATTTAATTTTAAACGTGATACAGCAAACAGATGATACATGGCAATTTGCAAGTCTAGACCAAAAACGACAGGTAGAATTCCTGCAATCCGATATTAAAAAGTTACATCCTATTATTGCGATTTTGCCTAGCTCATTTATTTAAGGTAGTCGCATAAAAAAACCCATCCGAAGATGGGTTTTGATCTGAACTATAAGTTGAAAAGCTTAAGGAATCTCTTCTTCTTCAAATTCAGGCTTCACTTGTACAATGAAGTCTTGACGGTTCAGGCCACGCCATAACGCGAAGGCTGTACCAATGTAGATTGATGAATATGTACCCACAAATACACCAACAAACATTGCAACAGAGAACCATTTCAGACCATCACCGCCCAGTACCATCATCGCTACAACAACCAGTAATAGTGTCATTGAGGTATGAATGGTACGGCGAAGTGTTTCAGTTAATGCACTGTTGACAACTTCGAGAGGCTCAGCACCACGAATCTTACGGAAGTTTTCACGAATACGGTCAGATACAACGATGTTATCGTTGAGCGAGAAACCGATAATCGCGAGTAGCGCAGCCAAAACTGTTAAGTCAAACGGCCACTGCATCATGGCAAAGATACCAATGGTCACCACGATATCGTGGAATAAAGACAGTACAGCACCCATCGCAAGTTTGAATTCAAAGCGAATAGTGACATAAACCAGCATGAGCAGTAGGGCAAGACCTACAGCGCCAGCAGAACGCACGTAGAGTTCATTACCGACTTGACCGCCAACCACATCAACTTTATGTACTTCTGCTTTATTGCCCGGCAATTGAGCAGCAGTCGTAATGGCTTTGGTTAAGTCTTCAGCTTCAATGTCTTTTTGAACTGGCATACGAACCATCAGGTCGCGGTCAGATCCTAAGGTTTGTACTACAGGATCTTTAAAACCAGCTTTTGTCAGCGCTGAGCTCACATCGGTAGATTTTACTGGTTGACTATAGTTCAACTCTGCTGCTACACCACCAGTAAAGTCCAAACCGAGGTTTAGACCTTTGGTGCAAATAAAAAAGATACTTGCGAGCGTTAAGACAATCGATATCAAGGCTGCCGGTTTGGCAATCTTCATAAACGGAATAATGCGCTCGTTGTCCGGACGGCCGTATTGTTTCGGTTGAGTATTTTCAGTCATCTTCGATCTCCTAAATGCTCAACTTCTTCAGGTTACGTTTTTTACCATAAATGATTTGTACGATTGCACGTGTCACGGTAATCGCTGTGAACATCGAGCACACAATACCAATCATTAGGGTAACCGCGAAGCCTTTAATCGGGCCTGTACCAATTGCAAACAGAATGAAAGCAACCAAGAATGTGGTTAAGTTGGAGTCAAAGATGGTGTTATACGCACGATCATAACCCGCAACAATCGCCTGTTTCGGCGAGGCACCCCATTTAATTTCCTCTCGTATCCGCTCACAGATCAGTACGTTGGCATCGACCGCCATACCAATGGTAATTACGATACCTGCAATACCCGGAAGGGTGAGGGACGCGCCAATCCAAGACATGATGGTTAAAATCATGGCAAGGTTAACCACGAGTGCAAAGTTGGCAATCAAGCCGAACACACGGAAGAAGACTACCATCCAAATCGCAACCAATAAGAAACCGATTTGAGTTGATAATACGCCTTTGTCAATGTTTTCTTGACCGAGACTCGGACCAATCACACGTTCTTCAACGAAGTACATTGGCGCTGCCAAAGCACCTGCACGTAACATCAATGCAAGTTCAGATGCTTCTTGAGGTGAATCTAGACCGGTAATACGGAACTGAGAACCCAATACAGCTTGAATAGTTGCCGCATTGATGACTACAGATTCGGTATAAGGTGTACGAACTTCAGTTTGTGTACCTGTTGCAGGATCTGCAACATAACTAATTTTTTGTTTGTTCTCGATGAACAAAACAGCCATTCGTTTGCCTACAGCATTACGAGTAGCTTCAGACATCAACTTACCGCCCGCAGTGTCCAAAGTAATATTTACTTCAGCACCACCTGTATCTTGGCTAAAGCCTGATGACGCGTTTTGTACACGTTCACCCGTTAAGATACGGTTACGGTTAAGCAATAATTGACGACCGCTGTCCAAAGATTCATAAGCAAAAGCTTCGGTACCCGGCGGTAATGAGCCTTTTGCTTGACCTGTGTATGGATCGATGTATTGATCATTTAAGTCAGAAACTAAGCGGAACTCAAGGTTTGCAGTACGACCAAGTACACGTTTTGCTTCAGCAGTATCTTGTACACCCGGTAATTCAACCACAATACGGTTGCTACCTTGGGTTTGCACCAATGCTTCCGCTACACCTAACTCGTTAATACGGTTACGTAAAGTCGTTAAGTTTTGGTTAACAGCATAAGACTGAATTTCTTGTTTACGTGTATCTGTGTAGCTTAAACGTAGTGTTGAACCTTCAGTTGTTGCAACCGCTTGTTGAGTATATTCATTGCCGTTACGACGAAGGAAATCCATAGCTGCAGAACGGTCATCATTATTTGCAAATTGCATCGTAATGGTGTTGTTGTTCAAAGATAAGCTATTGAATTTTAATTTATTGTCGCGAAGTTGGCGACGTAAGTCAGCCGCAGACGTTTCCATACGTTGTGAAATGGCTTTATCCATATCCACTTCAAGTAGGAAATGTACACCACCACGTAAATCCAGACCTAGCTTCATTGGTTTAGCACCAATTTTTTGTAGCCATTCTGGCGTAGTAGGCGCAAGGTTCAGTGCGACGACATAATTTTCACCGAGCCCACGACGCAGTGCTTCTTTCGCTTTTAATTGTTGTTCGCTCGAATCAACACGTAATAAAGCGGCATTATTGGTGAAGCTATTGTCATGGCTGGCAATATTTTCAGATTTTAAAATCTGCTCTGCTTTTTGTACGATGCTTTGGTCAATCTGGGTACCGGCTTTGGCACCTGAAATTTGAACAGCAGGTTCATCAGGATACAAACTTGGCAGGGCATATAATGTACTGATGACTAGTACCACTAGAATCAGTAGATATTTCCATGCTGGGTAACGCATTCGTTTTCTTCTTAAAATGAAAAAAGCCGTGCGGGTGCACGACTTATTTTTTGATTAAAGGTTATTTAGAGTGCCTTCAGGCAGAACTGAAATCACACTTGCGCGTTGTACTTTTACTTCTACGCCACGGTTCAGTTCAACAACTGCAAAATCACCTTCGATTTTTGTGATTTTACCCATTAAACCGCCCGCAAAAACAACTTCACTACCAACACCTAGGCTTTCAATTAGTGCACGATGTTCTTTTGCACGTTTTGATTGAGGGCGCCAGATCAAGAAGTAGAAGATTGCGACAAATACCGCAATCATCAACAGGTTTGCCATCATGCTTGGTTGCTGTGCAGCTTCACCTGCCGCGTGAGCAGTAGAAATAAAAAGGCTCATTTCATTTTCCTAAACTAAAAAAACTGGTTATCAATACTTTGATAAATAAATTGGACTTGTTCAGCAATTTACCTTGTCTTTTTCTTCAGCGCAAATGCTGAAAGAATTAATCTTGAGGACAAGGTGGCACTTCCATGCCGCGACGACGATAAAAGTCTTCAACAAACTCATCAAAAGTGCCATGATCGAGAGCATCACGCATCGCTTCAGTCAGACGCAGGTAATAACGTAAGTTATGAATAGTACCGAGCATCGAACCGAGCATTTCACCGCATTTCTCAAGATGGAAGAGATAAGATTTGGTGAAATTTGTACAGGTATAGCAGTCGCAATGTGGGTCAAGCGGACTTTGATCATGACGATATTTGGCATTGCGAATACGCACTAAACCGTCGGTCACAAAATAATGACCATTACGTGCATTTCGTGTTGGCATCACACAGTCAAACATATCGACACCGCGACGAACTGCTTCTACGATATCTTCTGGTTTACCGACACCCATCAAGTAACGTGGTTTATCCGCAGGCATTTTCTCTGGAAGATAATCCAATACTTTGATCATTTCTTCTTTAGGTTCGCCAACAGACAAGCCGCCAATGGCATAACCATCAAAATCAATTTCTTTCAGACCATTCAAAGATTCATCACGTAAATCTTCGTACATGCCGCCTTGGATAATACCAAACAGGGCATTACGGTTTTTCAGCACGTCATGATGTTGAGTCTTACAACGTTTCGCCCAACGTAATGAAAGCTGCAATGATTTTTGCGCTTCTTCATGTGTCGCAGGATAAGGCGTACATTCATCAAAAATCATCACGATGTCTGAATTCAGCGTGTGCTGAATATCCATCGAAATTTCAGGAGATAAAAAGACTTTAGAGCCGTCAATCGGAGAGCGGAAAGTTACGCCATCTTCTTTAATTTTGCGCATAGCGCCAAGACTGAAGACTTGGAAACCGCCTGAATCTGTCAAAATCGGGTTATTCCATTTCATGAATTGGTGTAAGCCACCATGTTCACGAATGACATCTAGGCCTGGGCGTAGATATAAATGGAAGGTATTACCTAAAATAACTTGGGATTTAATTTCTTTAATGTCACGTGGGAGCATGCCTTTTACAGTACCGTAAGTACCGACAGGCATGAACATCGGTGTTTCAACGACACCATGTTCAAGGGTTAAACGGCCGCGACGAGCACGGCCCGATTGCGCCAATTTTTCAAACTTCATACAAGGTCCAGATCAAGGCGAAAAAACAGTTCGCTGATGGTAAGAGTGCTAAAAGTGCTCTATTTTCCTTGATTCTGCGGTTAAACGCTAGCTTTGTCGGGTGTTAAGTCTGTAAATTTATAGATCGCTTCTTGTGACAGGGCTTCATCTGAACTCTTGGCATTAAAATAAAACTGGTTAATTCGCTGCAAAATTTCTTCTTTTTCCATCGCAAATGTGCCTTTCGGGTCTGATGTCATGGCTACGATGCTGTCAATAAGCTTTTGAATATAGGGGTTCGTGGTTGCATAACTTTTTTCTAAGCTTAAGAGATAGATTTCATTGGCAACATGTAAATAGTTATAAGGTTGTATTTCAACGATTTGAGCCAAATCAATCAGCAGGTCTTTATCATACTGAGACAGCTTCATACGCTTGGGTAAACTGTCGAGCTTGAGGGGTTGTTTGGATTTGAGAAAATCGTCAAGTTGTGTACTTGGAGGATTTAAAACCTGAGCTGAATAAATTTCTATTTCGGGCTGTGTCGGGACCGTGATAAAAAACAGAATATTGTCCAGTTCTATGCCGTAGGACTGAACCAAGTCGAATTTTGTTTGTTGTATGGCATTGAGCAAGATTGAAAGATGGTTAGCCGATTCAGACTTTATCGTAATTTTTATAGAAGATGGATCAAGGTTTAAATGGCCCACTTCATTTACAGATGTCAGTTTGAACTGCGCCAAGTCTTGACTTAAAGCCAGTAGGCTACGATAGCGCCATTTCGACACATTCCATCGATCATGCGCTGCAAGATATTGAGCAGAATCTTCATCTTCGGCAAAAATACTACGCTGCGTAGAGACTGCGATATAGTCTATGGATAAATAGGGATTGAACGCCAATGTACATGCGTAAATATGGTCGTCTTGGTGCTGCTCATAGAGTTTGAAAAACGCCTGAATCAGCACATTTTTCAGTGCATTAATTTGATTTTGCATATTTTATTTTTCTTTCTAGTTTTGGAGGTGCTTGATCACCTCATCATTATTTTTTTTACTTTTGTGCATTAAAGCCCGAACTTAAAAGTTCGGACGATAATCAAAATTTTGGCTGGCAGCTTGATCGCGGAAAGGGCGAACCGCTTTTTTACTCAGCAATAGCGTATTAATAATATTGTTAGGAAACACTTGAATGTGGTTGTTGAACAACTCAACGTTGCGGTTAAAAATAGTAATCGCCGCACCGACATTTTCGTTTTGTTCTTCAATTTCATTCATCATTTTCAGATAAATTTCATTGGCTTTGAGCTCAGGATAATTTTCAACCACAACATTCAGGCTGCGCATCAGATCTTGATTTAAGGCTTCAATACGCTGTAATTGGCTGACATCGGTACTATTGACGTTCAAATTCATAATGTTTTGACGGAGTTCAGTGACTTTTGCCAAAGTCCCTTGTTCAAAATTGGAATATTGCTCAACCAAAGGCTGTAATCCATCTAAAATTTTGATTTTTTGACGTTCATAGCTAGCTACATCTGACCATGCACGAATGGTTGCATTGTGATGTCGGACAATGTTGTTGCGAATCATGATTGCGCCAATCACCAATACAATGATGATTAAAACAAAGATCAAAAGCCCCATAAAATTTTATCCTCAAGATAAAAGGTCGTAGTTTAAAACATTATTGTATGAAATCTATTTTAAAAACTGCGTTAAGTCGTTTTTCAAATTTTCTAAAGCATTTAATTTAAAGGTTCTGAGATGTCCACGCAATGCAGAAACATCCTGAATTCGTTTTGCTTTACTACTGACTTTAAATAAATCTGTAGAGCCAAGATAGCACATTATTCGGTGGCTCGGATGAAATAGCAGATCACCTTCACGGTTTTGAAAAAAATCCGCCAGTCGGAGGACAAATCCCGGGCTGAGTAATTTAGCCATTTCCATTTGGTTATCGCCATAAAACTTTAATTTTTGATTGGTTTGGATGTCGCTGCTGTGCCAAGGAAAACTATAGGGATAGCCAAAGTTTTTGCCTGTTGTAGATACGGCTAGTCCATGGATGCCAATATCAAAAATAAATACGCCCCACAGGTCTTTATGAATTTCTTTAACCGTGACTTCATCACCGTCTTTGTCACGTACTTTCAGTTCATTCACATAGTGATAATGAAAGACCATGACTTGATGCTGTTGCTGATTTTCATCTTCCCAAACGGTGCTCGCGAAGGTCTGAATATCATTCGAAAGGCTGCCTTGCTTAAATACGGGGAACATACGTTTAAGATTGCCAATAAATTGTAGATTATTCAGCGGCATTGAAATGTATTCAGGCTGTCGGTTAAAAGCCAGTTGGTATTTTTTTGCGATGCATTCGGTTTCCAAAAACGCAATAACATCTTCGAGCGGGTCATCTTTTTCATAGCTGATATAGGCCCAGAACACCATGGCCAACCCCACAGCAAAGCAGAGCTGTGCCCAGCCATGATCGGGCTGAATTACAATAAACAGCATGAAGCCGATACCCAGCGCAGCTAAAGCTAGGGGGAGTAAATTTTCAAATTTGAGCGTAATGGGCGCGTTCCAAGGATGCAACCCATCGAGGAGCTCTTGGTGTGTTTTTGCGTTTCGGCCTATATCCCATAGCCGAGCAATATTCTGAAAAACAACTTCATTCTTTTTGCGACGAATATGGATGGAATGCTTTACAGAATCTATCGGCATAGGGATGATTTCAGCGTTCGATTATTTGTGGTTAATGTTATCAATTAACATCGCATCGCCATAACTAAAGAAGCGATATTGGCTGTCTACCGCGTGATGATAGGCATTTAAAATATTGTCTCGGTTAGATAGGGCAGACACCAACATCAGTAGGGTCGATTCAGGTAAATGGAAGTTGGTAATTAAACGATCGACCACTTTGAACTCATAACCTGGGTAGATAAAGATTTGCGTATCACCTGTCCAACCCTTGAGTTCGCCGCCATTGGCTTGAGCGGCACTTTCAGTCGCGCGAGTCGCTGTAGTACCAACAGCAATGACTTTATTGCCACGTGCTTTTGTCTCACGGATTAAAGCCATAGATTCTTCTGATACGTCACACCATTCGCTGTGCATGATGTGATTTTCAATGTCATTGGTACGCACGGGTAAGAATGTACCAGCACCCACATGCAAGGTAACAAAAGTTTTATTTACGCCTTTGTCCGCCAATTTTTTGAGTAGCGCTTCATCAAAATGTAAGCTTGCTGTTGGTGCTGCAACTGAAGCCAATTTGGTTGGATCGTTAAAAACAGTTTGGTAACGTTCGGTATCAATCGCTTCTGCTTCACGGTTAAAGTAAGGCGGAATCGGTAAAGCACCGTATAAATCTAAAACTTGTAAAATAGGCTGTGAAAATTCCACAACAAATAAGTTTTCATGACGGCCTTGAACGGTCACTTTAACTTCGTCTGGACCAATAAATAATTCCGCACCTTCTTTAGGCGTATTGCTGGCTTTAATGTGGCAATGTGCGGTTTTTGGGTCAAGAATACGTTCAACCAAGACTTCAACTGCACCACCTGTAGCGCGTTTGCCTTTTAAGCGAGCTTTCATCACTTTGGTATCGTTCAGTACCAATAAGTCACCTTCATTGAGCAAGTCTAAAATGTCAGTGAAATGATGGTCGTGGTATTCGCCATTCAGGTCGAGATGGAGCAGGCGTGATGCACTACGTGTTTCAAGCGGATAGCGGGCAATGAGTTCGTCAGGGAGATTGAAGTTAAAGTCAGAAAGTTGCATGTTAAGAAATCTGAAAAGGGGATAATGAAATTTGGCTTAGTATAAGCTTTTTTGGGTTTTAACGCTGAAATTGATGGATTATCCATCTAAAAATTCTTATACGGTTTATTTTTAATCAAATGAGAACATCATGCGTTGACAAGTTTTTGAAACAGTTTATTATACGTTTCAACACCTTCCCGAGGTGGTGAAATTGGTAGACGCGGTGGATTCAAAATCCACTATCAGAGATGATGTGTCGGTTCGAGTCCGACCCTCGGGACCAAAATTCTAAAAGACCCCAAGCTTATTAAGACTTGGGGTTTTTTTTATGTCTAAAAGTAATGACTTATATAAAATTTCTAGAAAATTTCCAATGATTTCACTAGCCACGTTTCAGGTGGTCACTTCGTAAAATGAGTACTCGGATGAGTACCTGAATTTTGTTTGGGTACTCATGGTGGAATCAGATGCTAAGCTTAAATTATTAGATCAATACAATAATCAAATGTGATTGATCGGGTGTATTATAGGGCTTGTAGTATTTAAAAGCTTTATTAACTATCTAAAGCTACTTTGATGACATCTGCAATTGTCTCAGTGTTGACACCTCTTTTTCGAGCATTCTCAGAGTGGAACCAAGTTGCTAAGTCTTTATTGCCTTTAGATGCATTGCAGCCAACACAGCACAATGCAATATTGGTTAAGGTTGTAATCTTATATCGTTGATAATGTGTTCCCAAGACTTCTTGTTGGCTCTTTCAGTGCCAAACTTTTTGCCGCAATATACACAGCACAGGTCTCGCTCCGAGACCGCATCTTCTATGTGCTTTGGTATTCCCCATGAATTTGCCATTTTAGGTTTTCCTTATTTTAGGGCTGTAGTTGGATGAAAAAGCCTACCTTTGATAAATCACATTCATAAAATTTAGAGCAAAGTATTAAATGAAAGAGTTGTCATAACACTATATAAATGAGGGTATAAAAAAACCAGCGCCGAAGCGCTGGTTTTTTTACATCACTAACTTAAGTTAGTTTTGCATCAACTTATTGAGCAGCATCAAGAGCAGCATTCAAAGTTGCGCTTGGACGCATTACAGCATTTACTTTCGCTGTATCTACAGCGTAGTAACCACCGATGTCCGCAGCTTTACCTTGAACTTCAGCAAGTTCTGCAACGATTTTTTCTTCGTTGTCAGCAAGAGCTTGAGCAAGAGGAGCGAATTTCGCTTTAAGATCTGCATCTTCGTCTTGCGCAGCAAGTTCTTCAGCCCAGTATTTAGCAAGGTAGAAGTGGCTGCCACGGTTGTCAAGTTCGCCAGTACGACGTGATGGAGACTTGTCATTGTCAAGCAATTTACCAGTCGCAGCATCAAGCGTATTTGCAAGAAGTTTAGCTTTCGCGTTGTCTTCTTTGATGCCCATTTCTTCTAGAGAAACAGCAAGCGCCAAGAACTCACCTAAAGAATCCCAACGTAAGTGGTTTTCTTCTACAAGTTGTTGTACGTGTTTAGGCGCAGAACCACCCGCACCAGTTTCGTACATGCCGCCACCAGCCATTAGAGGCACGATAGAAAGCATTTTCGCAGAAGTACCCAATTCCATAATCGGGAACAAGTCTGTTAGGTAGTCACGTAGGATGTTACCAGTTACAGAAATTGTATCTAGGCCACGAGCAACACGTTCAAGTGTATAACGCATAGCACGTACTTGAGACATGATTTGAATGTCTAAACCAGTAGTGTCGTGCTCTTTCAAGTAAGTTTGAACTTTCTTGATGAGTTCGTTTTCGTGTGGACGGTACGGGTCAAGCCAGAAGATCGCAGGCATGCCTGAGTTGCGTGCACGAGTCACAGCAAGTTTCACCCAGTCACGGATCGGAGCGTCTTTCACTTGGCACATACGCCAGATATCGCCTTCTTCCACGTTTTGTGACATCAACACTTCACCAGTTTCTAGGTCGGTGATGTTTGCAACACCCGCTTCAGCGATTTCGAAAGTTTTGTCGTGTGAGCCGTATTCTTCAGCTTTTTGCGCCATCAAACCAACGTTAGGTACAGTACCCATAGTGCGTGGGTCAAAGTTACCATTCCATTTACAGAAATTGATCATTTCTTGGTAGATACGCGCGAAAGTAGATTCAGGCATTACAGCTTTACAGTCGTACTGTTTGCCGTCAGCACCCCACATTTTACCGCCACCACGGATCATTGCGGGCATAGATGCATCTACAATTACGTCATTAGGTGAGTGGAAGTTAGTGATGCCTTTTGCAGAATCAACCATTGCAAGTGCAGGACGGTGTTCTTGGCAAGCATGTAAGTCAGCAATGATTTCTTCACGAAGAGAAGTCGGAAGAGTTTCAATTTTTTCGTAAAGACCAGACATACCGTTGTTGATGTTAATACCTAACTCATCAAACAATTTGCCGTGTTTTTCGAATGCTTCTTTGTAGTAAATCTTCACACAGTGACCGAAAACGATTGGGTGAGACACCTTCATCATGGTAGCTTTTACATGTAGAGAGAACAAAATGCCAGCTTCTTTACAATCATCTAATTCTTTTTCATAGAAGTCGCAAAGTGCTTTTTTGCTCATGAACATTGAGTCGATGATTTCGCCATCTTGAAGCGCAACTTTTGGCTTAAGAACAACAGTTTCACCAGACTTAGTGATCAATTCCATTTTTACATTGCGAGCGCGGTCTAAAGTCATCGACTTTTCGCCGTGGTAGAAGTCACCTTCGTCCATGTGAGAAACGTGAGTTTGTGACCACTGTTTCCATTCGCTCATAGAGTGCGGATGTTTCTTCGCGTAATTTTTTACTGCAGTAGGCGCACGACGGTCAGAGTTACCTTCACGAAGTACAGGGTTTACAGCAGAACCTAAGCATTTACTATAACGCGCCTTGATTTCTTTTTCTTCCTCAGTCGCTGGGTTTTCTGGGTAGTTCGGAATTGCAAAACCTTTGGACTGTAATTCTTTAATGCAAGCAGTTAATTGGCCAACTGAAGCACTGATGTTCGGAAGTTTGATAATGTTTGTGCTTGGATCTTGGGTTAATTGTCCAAGCTCTGCCAAGTTATTTGGCACCTTTTGTTCTTCGCTTAGATAGTCTGAAAATTCAGCGAGTACACGTGCTGCAACTGAGATATCGCGTTTAACGATTTCAACGCCAGCAGGTTTAGTAAAGGTTTCAATGATCGGCAGCAGAGAGTAAGTCGCCAATAATGGCGCCTCGTCGGTCAGTGTGTAGATGATAGTTGACTTTCCACCAGCCATATATAGCCCCTTGCTTTAGATTGTGTCTTTGAGGTCCGAGCTTGTGGCTCGCCTCTATGAACCGATTTGCTTAAATAAAACTATGAAAGTATCGGGGTTCATTGCTTTTCAGTCAACGCAAGATCCTGTGATGTGGTCATTTCGTAGAAAAATGATACAAAAGAAGTGCAGTTTGACGCCCAATTTTAGCGCAAAACCGAGAAGGGAAATATTGAAAGCTTGTTATTCATAGCTTAAAGCTATTGAACAATTAAATTTATATCATTTTTTTGGGGGATGATCTGTTCTTTATGGCTCGTTCGAAATTTAGTTGTAAAGTAAAGCGTTTGATAGGTCAAACCGAATGCCTTAACTTTTAGGTGTAGATTTGGTGCGGAAGTTCGAAAATTAGTCAGGATTGGGGACTTTATTAAAGAACGACGTGAGTTTGATGCTCCGTTTGACTTTGAAGGCTCGCGGAATGCTTATGCGATAACTTATATATCTGATGAATAAGGCATGGCTATTTTCAACCTTAGTCAATTGAATGATTGATTTCATGTAGAGCAGAAGCATGAATCGAATCTTTAGCTTAGTTTAATAAATTAAAAGCGAGCAGGTTTTATTTGAAGTAGCAATGACACGCTCAACTGATAAAAACTAATAAATTAGTCTAATAGAGAAACTTAAAAATAGATTCATTTAGTGTAGCTGATTGAAACAAGCATCCTGATGAGCAATTTGGTCATAGAATAGTCATAAATATCACTATTTTTTGTGATGTAGTTAAAGAAAATTAAGCCCAGTTTTTTAGGTCTTATGTAAATGAATGTTTCTTTTGGTCGTGTTTTTAGTTTGAATAAAACGCGAAAAGTACGATTTAAAATAAACAGTCAATAAAATTTAAATTAATTTAAGTTTCTAATTTTATTATTTTAATTTTTGTTTTACCTTTAATGTTATGTTCTTTATAGATTTTTTTATTTTCTAATTGGATGAAAGTTCGATTAAATGACTGATTCGTAAATGATCTTGGTCTTTTTGTTAGAATTTGTTATTGAGTGTTCTGGCTATTTTTGCTATTAATCTTGATCGTAGCAGTTGGTTTTTATCTTTAAGATAAACCCTGAGGAGAGCAACGGGATGGCTTTACGTTTACTGGATATTGGTACACAAACCGAATTATTAACTGCCTGTCGTTTGTCTTTATTGATGGGGGTTTATACGGACGACAACCGCATTGCAGAATTTTTAAAGTTCGCGCGTGGTATTGTGCAAGTCGATAATGCTGTCCTCGCATTTAAAAATGAACCTTATATATGGTATGCGTCAGAGCACATATTTAAGGCCTTTATGGCCGAAGCTGATGATGATCGTCTAGATCAGTTTTTTGCTGAACATTCCCGTATAGATCGCGACACTGAAAATTACCAAGCTTACTGCGACTATATGCAGGAACTGGGTTTAGGGCATCAGCGTTTAGTCGCTTTCGATTTAAAATATGATCAAGACTCTATTGGTAAAGTGATTTTGTTTGATGATCAAGTCACTGCATTTGAAGCCAAACAATTAAAGATCGTTGAAGAATTTGTACAAAGTCTAGTCAACATCATTCAACTCCGTGTTGAAAATGCCGAATTAAAAGAAGCCTATGAACAGCAGTCGGCACTGAATTTTAGTAAGACTAAATTTTTCCAAATTATTGCTCATGATTTAAGAGCACCTTTTCATGGTCTACTGGGTTTTTCAGAGGTTTTGGCGCAGGAACGCAATACCTTAGATGATTCAAGTGTGCAAAATATTGCAGACTATTTATATGACACCACACAGTCGACGTATAACCTCTTAGAAAGCTTATTAAACTGGGCTATGGCAGAAGGTGGTCGCTTTGTTTATCACCCGATTAATTTTGATTTACATCAGTCTGCAAAAATCGTCAGTGATGTGTTAAATAGCTTGGCTGTGAAGAAAAATATCCGACTGATCAATGCCGTGCCTGAAGGCATTAAAGTCAATGCAGATATCAATATGATCACATCAGTGATGCAAAATTTGGTGTCAAATGCATTGAAATTTACTCATACCGATGGACGAGGTGTGGTGACGATTTCTGCCGAACAAGATGGTGAACGGATTTTATTCACCATTCAAGATACGGGATTGGGTATGACCCAAGCTCAGATTGAAGATTTATTTCAGCAAAAACTCACTGTCAGTATTAAAGGTACGGCAGGAGAGCGTGGTACGGGGTTGGGTTTAGTGCTGTGTAAGCGCTTTGTGGACTTGAATCAGGGTGAAATTGTGGTGAACTCGAAAGAAGGTGAAGGCACACAATTTAAAGTCTGGCTGCCAAAGGCGACAAGTCTGCATCAAACCCTAAGTACCGAGAGCTGCAATGCACAGAAAGATGCGACCTTAAGCGAGCTTTAAAGCGCGTCTATTGGTATAAAAGCCTAAAAATACTTTTCCCTAAGCGTTATCAACTGTTATAACTAGAAAAAAATCACGCTAGGGTTTGTGAAATGAATACGGAGCAATTGCAGAAAACATTACGTGCCAGTCAATATGCTGAACAGGTGCTCGGAATCCATCAGGCCAGTTTAGAACAAGACTATGCAATTGATCAGTTTCAAACCTCGCTCAGTACAGCACAAATTCAACATTTTGTCGTAAGCAGCCTTGCCGATATCCAAGATGAAAATAGCTGGATGCGTGCAATTCGTGTGCTGCGCGCACGTCTGATGTTTCGTTGGATTTGGCAAGATGCCAATCAACTCACCGATGTCGTCACCTTAACTCGAGAGCTTTCAGACTTTGCCGATGCATCCATCTGTGCGGCAAAAGATTTTGCACTAAAGCCGTTGATCGCGAAATATGGCGAACCGCTAAGCTATAAGGGGAAAGTTCAAGACCTGATTGTGGTTGCCATGGGAAAACTGGGTGCGCAGGAACTTAATCTTTCAAGTGATATTGATCTTATTTTTGCCTTTGATGAACAGGGTGAAACCAACGGTCGAAAATGTATTGATGTGCAGCAGTTCTGTATTTTATGGGGCCAGAAATTAATTTACTTGCTTGACCATATTACCGCAGATGGTTTTGTCTTCCGTGTAGATATGCGCCTTCGCCCATGGGGCGATGGTTCTGCCTTGGCAATCAGTCATGCGGCATTAGAAAAATATTTAAGCCAGCATGGACGCGAATGGGAACGCTATGCCTGGATTAAGGCACGGATCGTCACGGGCGGTAAAGAAGGCGCCGAGTTACTGGAAATGACCCGACCTTTCGTCTTCCGCAAATATGTCGATTACACCGCTTTCGAAGCTATGCGTGACATGAAAGCCATGATCGAACGTGAAGTGCTACGTCGTAATATCGAAGATGATATTAAACTCGGTGCAGGCGGAATTCGTGAAGTAGAGTTTATTGTTCAAGTCTTTCAGCTCATCTATGGCGGTTCAAAACTCGAGTTGCAAGACCGTCAATGTTTAGTGAGTCTGCATCATTTAGGTGAAGTTGGATTATTAGAAAATACCGCGGTTGCTGATTTAGAAGATGCGTATTTATTTTTACGTCGTATTGAACATGCGATACAAGCGCTCAATGATCAGCAAACCCAATCGTTGCCCCATGAGCCTGAACCTCGCCAGCGCATTTTAGATACTTTAGGTTTTGCATCTTGGGATGACTTTTTGCATGTACTCAATCAGAAGCGTGCCAAAGTCATTTACCAATTTGAGCATCTTATTAAAGAAAAAGAACCCGATCCGTTATTGGAAAGTTTTAGTCATTTAGAAGCCCAGTTGAACGATGTTCTAGATGATGATGCCAAAAATTTAATTCACGAATTTTGGTATGGACATGCGCTGAAAAAATTACCTGCCAAAGCAGTACAGCGTTTAAAAACTTTTTGGCCACATCTCATTGAGGCGATATTACAGTCCGATAAACCTCAGGTGGCCTTACTACGTCTCATGCCTTTGGTGGAGTCGGTGCTGCGCCGTACGGTCTATTTGGTGATGCTGATTGAGAGCAAAGGGGCATTACAACGATTAGTGAAAATGGCAACAGTGAGTCCTTGGATCTGCGAAGAATTGACGCATTATCCCGTGCTGTTGGACGAGTTTTTATCGATGGATTTTGAGCTGCCAAAGCGTAAAGATTTAGAAGACTCTCTACGTCAACAACTGCTTCGAATTGAAATTGATCAAGTTGAAGATCAGATGCGTGTTCTTCGATTATTTAAAAAATCCAATGTCTTAGCAGTAGCTGCTAGTGATGTTTTGGCCGAAAGCCCGTTGATGAAAGTATCGGATGCATTGACCGATATTGCTGAAGTGTCTGTGAATGCAACCTTGCATTTGGCATATCAAATTGTTGCCAAAAAACATGGCTATCCAATCGATGCAGAAGGGCAGCGTTGTTCGATTGATCACACGGCTTTCGCGGTAATTGGCTATGGCAAGGTGGGTGGCATCGAGCTGGGTTATGGTTCGGACTTGGATTTGGTGTTTATTCACTATATGGACGAACAAGCGGATACCGATGGACAGAAACCAATTAGTGGCTTTGAATTTGCCATGCGGGTGGCACAAAAATTTATGTCCTTAATGACCACGCAAACCCTAGATGGTCGAGTGTATGAAGTGGACACACGTTTACGACCTTCGGGAGAGGCGGGGTTATTGGTGACCAGCTTAAAAGCTTTTGAGCAATATCAACATAAAAATGCTTGGGTCTGGGAGCATCAAGCTTTGGTCCGTGCCAGAACCATTGCAGGCGAGCACAGTTTACGGATTGAAATTGAAAACTTGCGCTGCAATATTTTGACGCAGCCACGAGATGAGAACAATGTTCGTGCAGAAGTGCTCAAAATGCGCCAAAAAATGAAAGACCATCTAGGTTCTTCTAAAGAGCAGCAAAAAGATGGAATTTTTCATTTAAAACAAGATGCAGGTGGTATCGTTGACATCGAATTTATGGCACAGTATGCAGTATTAGCATGGAGTGGGTCGAATCCCGATCTCGCCCATTACTCTGACAACGTACGAATCCTTGAGGATGCCGCAAGAACGGATTGCTTATCCAGCGCCGATGCGACAGCATTGATTCAAGCTTATCTCCGTGAACGAGCCGAGAGCCACCGTTTAGCACTTGCGAATCAATCCATGCAAGTTTCAGCTGACGATTGGCACGATACCCGAGTGGTCGTTTGCAAGCTATGGCAAAGATTAATTGATCCAACTGCAACGTTTGCATTGGATAAAAATGACTGTGTATAAAAATTTGGAGTGTGTGCCATGAACTTGGCTGATCGTGATGGTTTTATTTGGCAAGATGGACAATTGGTTGACTGGCGTGAGGCGAAAACTCACGTATTAACACATACATTGCATTACAGCATGGGTGTGTTTGAAGGCGTCCGTGCTTATGAAACTCCGAATGGAACGGCTATTTTCCGTTTAAAAGAACACACTAAGCGTTTATTAAATTCTGCAAAAATTTATCAAATGAAAGTCCCATTTGATCATGCAGCATTAGAACAAGCTCAAATTGATGTGGTTCGTGAAAACAAATTGGCTTCTTGCTACCTACGTCCAATTATTTTTATTGGTTCAGAAAAATTAGGTATTGCAGCAACTGACAATACAATTCATGCCGTTGTTGCTGCATGGAGCTGGGGTGCTTACCTTGGTGATGAAGCGATGGCGAAGGGTATCCGTGTTAAAACGTCTTCATTTACGCACCATCATCCAAACGTGACCATGTGTAAAGCAAAAGCATCTGGTAACTATACTTTGTCAATTCTTGCACACCAAGAAGTGGCACATGCTGGCTATGACGAAGCAATGTTACTCGACCCACAAGGTTATGTATGTCAAGGTTCAGGCGAAAACGTATTCTTAGTTCGTGATGGCGTGATTCATACTCCTGACATCGCGGGTGGTGCACTTGATGGTATTACCCGTCAAACCATTATTACGATTGCGAAAGACCTTGGTTTTGAAGTAGTTGAACGTCGTATTACACGTGACGAATTCTACATTGCAGATGAAGCATTCTTCACAGGTACTGCTGCTGAAGTGACGCCAATCCGTGAATATGATGACCGTCAAATTGGTGAAGGTTGTCGTGGTCCAATCACTGAGCAAATCCAAACTGCATTCTTTAATGCGGTTCAGGGTAAAGACCCTAAATATGCGCACTGGTTAACTTACGTAAAATAAGCTGATCGGTTAAGATGAAAAGGCGAAACTAAGTTTCGCCTTTTTTATTGGCTTGAAGATATTGAATTTTTTGGAACGAGACTATGCATATTGTTTATGTCAGTGATGGTAAAGCAGGACATCGCTCACAGGCTCTAGGTTTATTTAAGGCCATGCACAAGCAAACAAATATTGAGTTAACTTTTGAAGAAATTTCAATTGATCAGCTACCACTCTTGAGTTTATTGACTGCATATAAAAAACAAAAACATGCTGCAGTATCGCAGCCACCTGATTATATTTTTGGGGTAGGCAGTCATACGCAATTACGTGTTTTATTGATGGGTAAAGTTTTTCCATGTGCGAAAACTGTCATTTTAATGAAACCAAATTTTCCTTTGTCTTGGTTTGATCATGTGGTTATTCCTGAACATGATGGTGTGCTAGAGCGGGCAAATGTGATTGTTACACAAGGTGCGTTGAATCCCATTGAAAATGAGCAGCGACACATAGCAAACCGTATTTTGATTGCATTAGGTGGTTCATCTAAACGGCATATTTGGAATGCAGATAAGGTGATGTCTGCGATTCAGCAGATTGTGCAGCAGAATATGCAGTGTGACATTATTTTGACGAGTTCTAGGCGTACACCTGCTGATTTTTTACCTGCAGTGGCTCAGCAAAGTTTTGCTTCACAACTGCAAATTTTTCCAGTTGATGAAACGCCGCAGGGTTGGATTTTTGAAGAGATGCAAAAAGCGGAAGCTGTATGGGTGACTGAAGATAGTGTATCTATGATATACGAGGCACTCACCGCAGGCTGTAAAGTGGGGCTTATTCAGATAGATCGAGCGAAAGAGGATCGTATCACGCGTTCGGTACAGCATTTGATTGATCAGAAACTTGTATCGAATGCTAGACAAATTGCTGAATTATATTCTACCGCTGCTTTTAAAGAAGCTGAGCGTGTGGCAACATATCTTTTAATCAAGTAGCTGTGATTTAATCGTGATTTATATTCTGATTGTTTTATTTATCTTGTTGTTCGCATTCAGTTATAAGTACGCATGGTGGAAGCCAGCAGTAGATTGGAATAGACCACGAATTTTAATGTATCACATGGTACGTGAGCACATTGATGGTGCAAAATTTAATAAATTACGAGTTAGGCCCACTGAGTTTGAAAAGCAAATAGCATGGCTAAAAGCAGAAGGTTTTAACTTTGTAACTATGCAGGAATTACAAGATCATTGGGGGAGGCATCCTGCAAAAACTGTTGCAATCACTTTTGATGATGGTTATTTAGATAACTTGGAAAATGCTTTTCCAATTTTAGAAAAATATCAAGCCAAAGCGACGATTTATGTAGTGATAGACCGACATGATCGAGATTGGTCAACCTACAAAAAAGCACATCATAATAGTGGTGAACTTGCCCGTGAGCCTAAATTAAATGATGAACAAGTCAAATTGTTATCAAATTCCGGTTTGATAGAAATTGGTTCACATACAATGACCCATGCGAATCTTGCAAAGTTGGATGATATTGAATGCTTAGATGAGTTAACTCAATCCAAGCAATCACTTGAAGATTTGATTCATCGCTCTGTAAATAGTTTTGCATATCCATTTGGTATTTATGCCGCGCGTGATGTAAGTTTGGCACAGCAGGCAGGATATACCAATGCAGTAACAACGCAAGAAGGCATAGATGGGAAAATGCCTGATTTTATGCAATTGCAACGTATTAAAGTGAGTGGTAAAGACTCATTATTTGCTTTTAAATTGCGAATGAAATTGGGGAAAAGAGCTTAGTTGCTTTCTCTACTATTAATTTTTCTTACATGATCTAATTGGTTGAAGTAAGTTGTGAGTTTCATCCGATGTTTGTTCCATGTTTGAATTGGATGAAGACGACTTGTTAAGTAAATGATGAAGTCTGTAAATTTTCGCTGGGGTGTATGGCGTATACTTTTCCAATAGGTTGAAATTGCTTTTTTGATCAGTAGTTTTTTATTTTGTTCAGCAATATCTGGATAGTCTCGGATAAAATCATCAATTGTGAAGAACATATCATGGTGTTGTTGTTCTAGATGGCGGGATAGGCGGTTTTCCCCACGAATAGATTTTGTTTCAGTCTCATCTAAAATAACAAAAACACTATGTAAGTCGCTAGAGATTATTTTTTTTGAATATTTGGATAAGTTTAAAGCTAATGATTCATCTTGAATAAATATGTTTTCATTGCAGCCTTTGGATTTTATAAATAAGTCACGTGTACACATAACGCACATCTGCATAATATTATTTTCAAGTACGTAATTTAAAGGTGTTGTGCTAGATTGCCATGTTGCAATAGTGTGCTTCTGAATTTCATTCAGATCGTGAATTTTAACCTTTTCTGCATAACATAAATCGGCATTTTGCTTTTGCATTTCTGCTAAAAACATATTGAGACGATTAGGTGCTAAAACATCATCAGCATCCATGAAAAATAGATAATTACCAGTTGCAGAAAATGCACCTTGATTTAAACGAACAGCTGGGCCTTTATTGTCTGCATTTTGAATGATTTTGATTTTTGGGTAAGTTTCTATTAGATATTTACTGTTTTTAGACCATTCTGGGTCTGTAGAGCAGTCATCTACCACAATAATTTCGTGCAAATTTTCATCTTGAGGTTGTAGTGATTCAATGGTTCTATTCAGTAATTGGCCTTTATTGTAATGAGTGAGGATGACTGAAATCATTTTAATATCCTAAATTACGTTTAAAAGCTTGGGTAATTGGGCTTGATGAGTTTAAATCTTGGGTATTTCTGACATTTGGATACTGAAAAATATCTTCGAGCATTTGTCTCTGCATGAGTTGAGCTTGAAGATATTTCTCATTTAAAGGTTCTAAAATAGACTTGGGGCCATATATTGAGCTGACAAAACGTCCACTTTGGATAGTTTCGGCAAGCATGGAAGTACTGTCTTCTGTGACGAAAATATAAGTAGCTTGTTGAATTAGTTGAATTAGTGACAAAGCTTTTTCAGTATGAATAAAATGTAATTGGATATTTTTTGGAATATCAGTTTTATTCAAAAATGCACTTAGATTTGGTGTGCGACGTGAGTTGGTAATTAAGCCTTTAAGTTGATTGTTTCTACAAAATAGAATGAAGTTACTTATGATTTTTTCAAAATCTGTATAAGTAAAAGGGTGTTCATCTGTAGCCCCTCCTAAAACGAGTAAAGCTGTTGTTTGATCGAGTTGATCATGTTGCATGTTAAAAAACTCTTTTTTAACAGGTGGTGTTGTTAGTACAACTTGATCTGACTGCGTATTTTGTGGGAGTGCAGTAATTGTGCAGCTGACTAGTTTGCTGTTTACCTTACGTAAGTCACCTGCATAAAATAGAGGAACTTTTAAACTACGGCTTACAAAAATGCCATAGATTAGGTTGGGCATTCCAGAGCAAATAATGCAGTTAATATCATGATTTAAAATAAAATTTTTAAAAAATAAAGCAGCAAATAAGTCGAATAAACGCGGATACCAACTAATTTTTTTTAAGAGGCTGATTTGCCACTTTTTTAAGGTGGGTGTAACTATTTTATATAAAGTTGTTGAATAAGCGGTTTCTAGATTGTCGTAAACTCCTAAGCTAGGGTTTAAATGCCCAGCACGTTGGTCATGAATAATAAGAACAGCAAGGCTAGGTTTGCTTTTCATAAGATTTGAAAGTTTGACATATCAACTTTGTATAGTAGCAAAAATCTATTCTGTTGTCAGAGCAACCTTGAAGTAAGGCAAGATTCAGAGTGTTATTTTAAATTAGGTGGTGGCCTATTTAGGTTAATAATAATAAAATGTTTTCTAATCAGTAGTTAGCGCAATTTGAAAAAGGCTTTTCTTGAAAAAATTAAAAATAGTTCACACAGTTTATGGGGATGCTTCAGGTGGGCGTTGGCAAGCAATGCTGAACACTTTTGATGCATTAGAAAGCAAGGGGCATGAAGGTTTTTTGGTATATGGTGATGAAAATAAAAAGTTAAAATCTGAGAGTTATCCAAAGTTTGTACTCAATAGTTCAGGGTTTTATGATCTGATTGCAGCAGTAAAACTCGCTTTATGGTTACGCTCTTATCGGCCTGATGTTGTGATTGCTCATAGTGGACGTGCTGTTTACTTATTTAAAAATGCGATGTTTTTTTCACAAATCAAATGCCCTGTTATTGCGATGAATCATAGTCATAATGTGAAAAGGACATTACGCGCAGATGGATTTATTCATATTACTCCTTATGTAGCTCAGTGTGTTGCTGATGCTGCAAAAAAGAAGGGTGTGGATTTGAGAAAAAAACCACAAGCGGTTATTCCAAATTTAATACATTTGCCAGATGATGAACCTTCTTTTGCTAAAAAACTTGGGGAACCTGTGGTCTTAGGGATTATGACGCGCTTGGTTGAATATAAGGGTACACACATAGCAATTTCTGCGGTGGAGCAATTAAAGCAAAAAGGATACAGGGTCAAGTTGTTGATTGCAGGGGATGGTGAACAGAAAGAGTTTTTATTTCAGCAAGTTAAAGATTTGAATTTGGAGGGTGAAGTAGAGTTTTTAGGCTGGATTAGTGGGGAACAAAAAAGAAAGTTTTATAAAGATATTGATATTGCACTCGTTCCTACAATGAATGATACCCAACCCTTGGCTATATTAGATTCTTTTGCTTGGGGGAAACCTGTTGTTGCGAGTGATCATATTAGTGTCCAACAAATTATTCGGCAAGGTGAAAATGGTTTAATGGCAAAATGCGGAGATATTCAAGATTTGGTTAATAATCTAATTATTCTGATTGAATCCCCTGAGCAAATTAGTAGAATGGCACAGGTTGGACACCAAGATGCTGAAAATGAATATCAATTTTGCAAAGTTGCGGATAAGCTGATCGATTTTCTTGATTCTGCATATATTTAATAATGTCATTATGGTTTATTTGGGTTGGTTATGAAAATTTTAGTTACAGGCGGTGCAGGATTTATTGGTTCAGCTGTCATCCGCCATATTATTCAAAATACCAACAACCACGTTCTAAATATCGATAAGTTGACTTATGCAGGTAATTTAGAATCGTTAAAAGAAATCGATCAATATCCGAACTATGAGTTCAAACAAATCGATATTTGTGATACAGAACAAATTACAGCTGCAATAGATGCATTTCAACCTAATGCAATTATGCATTTGGCTGCAGAGTCGCATGTAGACCGCTCAATTGATGGCCCAGCAGCATTTATTCAAACCAATATTGTGGGAACTTATACTTTATTAGAAGCCGCTCGAAAATATTGGATGGGGCTTGACGCTGAAGCTCAACAAAACTTTCGCTTTCATCATATTTCAACTGATGAGGTTTATGGTGACTTAGAAGGCACGACAGATTTGTTTACAGAAACAACTTCATACGCACCAAGCTCTCCATATTCTGCCTCTAAAGCCAGTTCGGATCATCTGGTACGTGCTTGGTACAGAACTTATGGTTTACCTGTCATTGTGACCAATTGCTCAAATAATTATGGGCCTTACCATTTTCCAGAAAAATTAATTCCATTGGTGATCTTAAATGCACTGGATGCTAAACCTTTGCCTGTATATGGTAATGGTCAACAAATTCGGGATTGGTTGTTTGTAGAAGATCATGCACGCGCTTTATATAAAGTGGTGACTGAGGGTGTAGTGGGTGAAACCTATAATATTGGTGGTCATAATGAAAAACAGAATATAGAAGTGGTCAAAACTATTTGTAAGATTTTGGATGAGTTAAAACCACAGGCAAATGGTCAAGCGTATGAATCACTGATTACATTTGTAAAAGACCGCCCTGGGCATGATTTACGTTATGCAATTGATGCCACAAAAATTCAAAATGAATTGGGCTGGTCACCAACGGAAACATTTGAAACTGGAATCAGTAAAACGGTGCAATGGTATTTAAATAATTTGGACTGGTGTCATCGAGTGCAAGATGGCAGTTACCAACGCGAAAGATTAGGTGTAAATTCATAATGTCAAATACAACAAAAGGTATTATTTTAGCGGGCGGTTCAGGTACACGTTTATATCCAATTACCAAAGGGGTATCTAAGCAGTTATTGCCTATTTATGATAAACCCATGGTGTATTACCCGCTTTCGGTGCTGATGCTTGCGGGTATTCGTGACGTACTCATTATTAGGGTGTGTTGACATTTACAGCCGATAAATTGAGCTAAAGAGGCAACCATATAAATATACAAGCTAAAGCAACAGCGCTTTGATAGTTACGTTTTAGCTTATCGTATCTTGTGGCAATTCCTCTAA
>NZ_VOZI01000017.1:0-77666 GCF_013419835.1 Acinetobacter sp. YH12052 | reverse complement strand
TTAAAGAAGGCGTTGAAATGGTTATGCCTGGTGACAACGTAGAAATGTCAGTAGAATTAATCCACCCAATCGCAATGGACGCTGGCTTACGCTTTGCGATCCGTGAAGGTGGCCGTACAGTTGGTGCGGGTGTTGTTTCTAAAGTAACTGCATAATATAATACAGTTATCTTTGTACAGATCGAGAGTTTCGACTCTCGATTTGCTCTGCAGGTCAGTAGTTCAATTGGTAGAGCGTCGGTCTCCAAAACCGAATGTTGGGGGTTCGAGTCCCTCCTGGCCTGCCAAATTTTTTTAAAAAGAAGCTTGATGCTGGCTCAACTGGTCATATAATAAGTCGCGAATCCTACGACGAGTACAAAAATGTCGAATGATAAATCGCGTGACGCATTAAGCGACGCGCCAATTCCTCAAAGAAATAATCCTGCTGAAGTTGTTAATTCTGGTTCCCCTTTAGACTATGTTCTGTGGGTTATCGCGTTGATTTTACTCAGTAGTTCTATGATGGTGAATCAACATTTGCCAGCATACTGGGCACCAGCGAATGATGTCTGGGTCCGTGTTGGGGTAATTTTGGCTTGTATCATCGTGGCTTTAGGTTTATTATACGCCACCCATCAAGGCAAAGGCTTTGTTCGATTGTTGAAAGATGCTCGAATTGAGTTACGTCGAGTGACTTGGCCAACCAAGCAAGAGACCATGACCACATCTTGGCAGGTACTTGCGGTAGTCTTAGTGGCATCTATTTTATTATGGTGCTTTGACTATGCTTTGAGCTGGTTAATGAAGTTTATTATCGGGTAAGAGAGCTATGAAACGTTGGTACATTATTCATGCCTATTCAGGCTATGAAAAACAAGTGTTACGCTCACTTAATGATCGAATCCAGCGTAGCGCTGTAGCCGATAGCTTTGGTGAAGTCCTTGTCCCTACTGAAGAAGTAGTGGAAATGAAGGATGGTAAGAAACGTAAATCTGAGCGTAAATTCTTTCCTGGCTATGTGTTAGTCGAAATGGAAATGAATGATGAAACTTGGCACATTGTTAAAGAATGTCCAAAAGTATTAGGTTTCATTGGTGGTACTGCAGAAAAACCTGCACCAATTACGCAAAAAGAAGCTGATGCGATTCTTGCACGTGTACGCAATACTGGCGAAGCACCTCGTCCTAAGACGATGTTTGAACCAGGTGAAGAATTACTCGTAATTGACGGTCCATTCACCGATTTTAAAGGCGTGGTGGAAGAAGTTCTATACGATAAGTCACGTTTAACGTTGACGATTAATGTATTTAATCGACCAACTCAGGTTGAGCTGGAATTTCGCCAAGTCGAAAAATCGGTTTAATTTAACTTGGTTGATAAACGCCCGATTTGTTATGAGTCGGGCATTGTTGTTGTAACGGTATCGTTACTTATATGTATGGGGAGCCTAGCGGCGTTAGTACCCAGAGGTAATTGAAATGGCTAAGAAGATTGACGGCTATATCAAGCTGCAAGTTCCAGCTGGTAAAGCAAATCCATCTCCACCGATTGGTCCTGCACTAGGTCAACGTGGTGTTAACATCATGGCATTCTGTAAAGAATTCAATGCTGCGACACAAAAAGTTGAAGCTGGTCTTCCAATTCCAGTAGTGATCACTGTGTACAACGACAAGTCGTTCACATTCATCATGAAAACTCCTCCTGCTGCGATTCTTCTTAAGAAAGCTGCGGGCATCCAAAAGGGTTCAGCTGTACCTAACAAAACTAAAGTTGGTAAGTTGACTCGCGCTCAATTAGAAGAAATTGCGACTACTAAAGAACCAGATCTTACTGGTGCTGATTTAGACGCACGTGTACGTACCATTGCTGGTTCTGCGCGTTCTATGGGCTTGGAAGTGGAGCTATAAGACATGGCTAAATTAACTAAACGTCAAAAAGCCATTGTTGCTGCTGTTGAAGCTAACAAAGTTTACACTTTGGAAGAAGCAGTTGCAGTTCTTAACGGCCTTCCAGCAGTAAAATTCAAAGAATCTTTGGATGTTGCTGTAAACCTAGGTGTTGATCCTCGTAAATCTGACCAAGTTGTTCGTGGCGCGACTACACTTCCTGCAGGTACTGGTAAAACTGTACGTGTAGCTGTGTTTGCTCAAGGCGCTGCTGCTGAAGCTGCTAAAGCTGAAGGCGCAGACGTTGTTGGTTTTGATGATCTTGCTGAAAGCATCCAAGCGGGTAACCTTGACTTTGATGTAGTAATTGCAGCTCCGGATGCAATGCGCGTTGTAGGTAAACTTGGTACAATCCTTGGTCCACGTGGCTTAATGCCAAACCCTAAAGTGGGTACTGTAACTCCTGACGTAGCTTCTGCTGTTAAAAATGCGAAAGCTGGTCAAGCACGTTACCGTGTAGACAAAGCTGGTATTATCCACGCTGCGATCGGTCAAGTAGGTTTCACTGCTGAAGCTGTTCGTTCAAACGTTGAAGCTCTTGTAGCTGACCTTAAGAAAGCAAAACCTGCTACATCTAAAGGTGTTTACATCCAAAAGATCACTTTAAGCTCAACTATGGGTCCTGGTCTTGTTGTTGATGTAGCAAACGTTTCTAAATAAGTTTCGACTTATTACAGAATTTTAAAGCCCTGAGTAATATTTAAAGCGCTGCTTTAAATATTACGCAAGATAGAAATTAAGCTTCATTCGAAGCACAGCTTCTCATCTTGCGGGTCGGCAAAGCATGCTTTGCTGATCGCCCCTCAGGCAAACTTTGAATTGATAAATTTAGATTTATCAGCGTCAAAGACCTCAGGCGAGGGGAGTTTTATGCTTTCTTCTTAATAGCCCAGCCTGAGTAGACGCGGTGGTGTGATTTGTTCCTCCTCCGCGTGTTGGTTCAGTGATGAGCTAACGAATTGGGAGTGCATCTGTATAGGTGCATAAATCACCGTTAGGAGGTTTTACAATGGCTCTTCTTATCGAAGGCAAAAAACAGATCGTAGCTGAAGTAACTGAAGTTGCTTCTACTGCGTATGCTGCTGTTGTTGCTGACTATCAAGGTTTAACTGTTGAGCAATTAACTGCTCTACGTGTTGAAGCTCGTAAACTAGGTGTTGCTACTCGTGTAGTTCGTAACACTTTGGCTAAACGTGCTCTTCAAGATACTCAATTCAATATCTTGAGCGACAACCTTGTTGGCCCAACAATCTTAGCTTTCTCAACTTCTGAAGACGACATGGGCGCAGCTGCTCGTTTGTTCGAAGAATTTGCTAAAACTAATAAAGCATTTGAACTTAAAGCTGCTGCATTTGACGGTAAAGTTTATCAAGGTGCTGAAGTTAGCGTTATCGCGAACCTTCCAAACCAAGAGAAAGCGCTTACTATGCTTGCAAACGTTCTTCAAGCTCCTATTTCGAAATTGGGTCGCCTTATTACTGCGCTCAAAGAGAAAAACGAGTCAGAAGCTGCTTAAGCTTAAATCAATTTACACACCATTCAATACCCATTTGGAGTTACTCTCATGGCTTTAACAAACGAAGAAATCTTAAACGCAGTTGCTGAAAAAACTGTTCTTGAACTTGTTGAACTTATTTCTGCTTTCGAAGAAAAATTCAACGTATCTGCTGCTGCTGTAGCAGTTGCTGCTGCTCCTGGCGCTGCTGGTGCTGCTGCTGAAGAACAATCAGAATTCAACGTTGAGTTGACTTCTTTCGGTGCTAACAAAGTTGCTGTAATTAAAGCAGTTCGTGAAGCTACTGGCCTTGGTCTTAAAGAAGCTAAAGATCTTGTTGAAAGCGCTCCTTCAGTTCTTAAAGAAGGCGTTTCTAAAGAAGAAGGCGAAGAACTTAAGAAAAAACTTGAAGAAGCTGGTGCTACAGTTACACTTAAGTAATCTTAAGGGGAGTCGATTTTTTTATAATCGGCTCCAAAAAATGGCTGGTGGCCCTTGGGTCATCAGCCTTTTTGCGTTACAATAATCGGCTCGATTTTTGTTTGCATGATATAAAAATCATACAAATTAAAAATAATTTATAAAACCAAACGCTTACCAATATTTTTCAGTAAAAAAATATTGTTAAGCGTTTTAATACCACTAAAAATTGCAGCATTTGTGAAAGTGGTGGCCATATCGGCCTGCGTAATTCCTTCTAAGTTCGTTCTGCAGGCGGACTTAGTTTACTTTCCGAGGACTCCAGATGGCATACTCATATACCGAAAAGAAACGGATCCGTAAGAATTTTGGTAAATTGCCCAAGGTAATGGATGTTCCGTACTTGCTCGCGATTCAAGTCGACTCGTACCGAACTTTCCTTCAAGACGGCAAAACTCCAAAAAACCGCGAAGATATCGGTCTCCAAGCCGCATTTCGTTCAGTTTTTCCTATTGAAAGTTATTCTGGCAATGCTGCTTTAGAATTTGTTGAGTATAGTCTTGGTAAGCCTGAATTTGATGTGCGCGAATGTATTCTTCGTGGCTCAACTTATGCGGCGCCAATGCGTGTAAAAATTCGTCTGATCATTAAAGATCGCGAAACTAAAACAATCAAAGATGTGCGTGAGCAAGAAGTCTACATGGGTGAAATGCCACTTATGACAGACAACGGTACCTTTGTGATCAATGGTACTGAGCGTGTAATCGTATCTCAATTACACCGTTCACCAGGTGTGTTCTTTGACCACGATAAAGGCAAAACTCACTCTAGCGGTAAAGTTCTTTATTCTGCTCGTATCATTCCTTACCGTGGTTCATGGTTAGACTTTGAATTCGATGCAAAAGATCTTGTCTATGTTCGTATTGACCGTCGTCGTAAATTACTTGCGACTGTTGTGCTTCGTGCCTTGGGTTATAACAACGAACAAATCCTAGACATGTTCTACGAAAAAGTACCTGTATATCTTGATATGGGTAGCTATCAAATTGACTTGGTTCCAGAACGTCTACGTGGCGAAATGGCACAGTTTGATATCGTGGGTACAGACGGTAAAACAATTGTTGAACAAGGTAAACGTATTAACGCGCGCCATGTTCGTCAAATGGAAGCAGCAGGTCTTGAAAAACTTTCTGTTCCTGATGAATACCTATATGAACGTATCGTTGCTGAAGATGTAACGTTACGTGATGGCGAAGTTGTTGCGGCAAATACCGTACTTAGCCATGAAATTATGGTGAAATTGGCTGAGGGCGGCGTTAAGCAATTCAACGTACTTTATACCAATGACATCGACCGTGGTCCATTCATTGCGGACTCTTTACGTGCAGATACTACAACTGGTCGTGAAGAAGCACTTGTAGAAATCTACAAAGTGATGCGTCCGGGTGAGCCACCAACAAAAGAAGCTGCTGAAAACTTATTCAATAACTTGTTCTTCTCTTCTGAACGTTATGACTTATCACCAGTAGGTCGTATGAAGTTCAACCGTCGTTTGGGTCGTCCTTACGAAGTGGGTACGGATCAGAAGTCTCGTGAAGTTGAAGGCATTCTTTCGAACGAAGACATCACTGATGTATTGAAAACATTAGTTGAAATCCGCAACGGTAAAGGTGAAGTCGACGATATCGATCACTTGGGTAACCGTCGTGTTCGTTCTGTTGGTGAAATGACAGAAAACCAATTCCGTGTTGGTCTAGTTCGTGTTGAACGTGCTGTTAAAGAACGTTTATCTCAAGCTGAAACTGATAACTTGTCTCCGCAAGATTTAATCAATGCGAAACCAGTTGCTGCGGCAATCAAAGAATTCTTTGGTTCAAGCCAGTTGTCTCAGTTCATGGACCAAAACAACCCATTGTCTGAAATTACACACAAACGTCGTGTATCAGCATTGGGCCCAGGTGGTTTGACTCGTGAACGTGCGGGCTTCGAAGTACGTGACGTACATCAAACTCACTACGGTCGTGTATGTCCAATTGAGACTCCTGAAGGTCCAAACATTGGTTTGATCAACTCACTTTCTGTTTATGCGAAATGTAATAACTTCGGTTTCTTGGAAACTCCGTACCGTAAAGTTGTTGATGGTCGTGTAACGGATGACGTTGAATACCTTTCTGCGATTGAAGAAGTAGGTACTGTGATTGCACAGGCCGATTCTGGTATCGATAAAGACGGTAACTTAACTGAAGAATTCGTATCTGTACGTCACCAAGGTGAATTTGTACGTATTCCACCAGAAAAAGTAACGCATATGGATGTATCTGCTCAGCAGGTTGTATCTGTAGCGGCATCACTTATTCCGTTCCTTGAACACGATGATGCTAACCGTGCATTGATGGGTTCAAACATGCAGCGTCAGGCTGTTCCTACTTTACGTGCTGACAAACCGCTTGTTGGTACAGGTATGGAAGCAAACGTAGCGCATGACTCAGGTGTGTGTGTACTTGCGAAACGTGGTGGTCGTATTGAATTCGTTGATGCTTCTCGTGTCGTTATTCGTGTAAACGAAGAAGAGATGGTGGCAGGCGAAGCAGGTGTAGATATCTACAACCTGATCAAATACACCCGTTCGAACCAAAATACATGTATCAACCAAAACGTTGTTGTCCGTTTAGGTGACAAAGTTGCACGTGGTGACGTTCTTGCTGATGGTCCATCAACAGATGGTGGTGAATTGGCATTGGGTCAAAACATGCGTGTAGCGTTCATGACTTGGAACGGTTACAACTACGAAGACTCGATCTTACTATCAGAGCGTGTACTTCAAGAAGATCGTTTAACGTCTATCCACATCCAAGAGCTTTCATGTGTTGCACGTGATACCAAATTGGGTGCTGAAGAAATTACAGCGGATATCCCGAACGTGGGTGAAGCTGCACTTTCTAAATTGGATGAATCAGGTATCGTTTATATCGGTGCTGAAGTAACTGCTGGTGACATTCTTGTAGGTAAAGTAACGCCTAAAGGTGAAACTCAGTTAACTCCGGAAGAAAAATTGCTTCGCGCAATCTTCGGTGAAAAAGCGGCTGACGTAAAAGACTCTTCATTACGTGTATCTTCATCTGTGAAAGGTACTGTAATTGACGTTCAAGTATTTACACGTGACGGTCTTGAAAAAGACGAACGTGCTCAAGCAATTGAGAAAGCACAACTTGATGCTTACCGTAAAGACTTGAAAGAAGAATACAAAATCTTCGAAGAAGCGGCTCGTGAACGTATTGTTCGTCTATTGAAAGGTCAAGAATCTAACGGTGGCGGTACAACTAAACGCGGTGACAAATTAACTGAAGAGTTATTGTCTGGTCTTGAGTTGGTTGATCTTATTGAAATCCAACCAGTCGACGAAGCGATTGCTGAACGTTTAACTCAAATTCAAGTGTTCTTGAAAGAGAAGAGCCTTGAAATTGACGAGAAATTTGCAGAGAAAAAACGCAAACTTTCTACAGGCGATGAACTAACAACTGGTGTATTGAAAGTTGTTAAAGTTTACTTGGCTGTAAAACGTCGCATCCAACCGGGTGATAAAATGGCGGGTCGTCACGGTAACAAAGGTGTTGTATCTAACATCTTACCTGTAGAAGACATGCCACACGATGCAAACGGTGTTCCAGTTGATGTTGTACTTAACCCACTGGGTGTGCCATCACGTATGAACGTGGGTCAGATTCTTGAAACTCACTTGGGTATGGCGGCTAAAGGTCTTGGCGATCAAATCGACAAGATGATGAAAGAGCAGCGTACTGTACTTGAGCTTCGTGATTTCTTAGACAAGATTTATAACAAAGTTGGTGGCGAACAAGAAGATCTTGATAGCTTGACTGATGAAGAAATCTTGGTGCTTTCAGGTAACTTGCGTAAAGGTGTTCCTTTAGCAACACCAGTATTTGATGGTGCTGAAGAATCACAAATCAAAGAATTGTTAGAACTTGGTGGCATTTCACGTACTGGTCAAACAGTATTGTATGATGGTCGTACAGGTGAACGTTTTGACCGTCCTGTAACTGTAGGTTACATGTACATGTTGAAACTGAACCACTTGGTAGACGACAAGATGCATGCGCGTTCTACTGGTTCTTACTCTCTAGTAACTCAACAGCCGCTTGGTGGTAAAGCACAATTCGGTGGTCAGCGTTTCGGTGAGATGGAAGTATGGGCACTCGAAGCTTACGGTGCAGCATACACACTTCAAGAAATGCTTACTGTGAAGTCGGATGACGTTGAAGGTCGTACCCGTATCTATAAGAACATTGTAGATGGTAACCATTACATGGACCCAGGTATGCCTGAATCGTTCAACGTATTGACCAAAGAGATCCGTTCTTTAGGTATCAACATTGAACTGAAAAATGGTGACTAATTAGCTCCATTGAATCTCCCTTGCGAAGCAGTGCTTCTCACCTCTTTAATCAAGAGGGGCAAGGGGGATTTCTCAGTTAAAAAACAATATTTGTGACCCAGTTGTGAAGTGAAAATCTCCACAACACACGGAGAAAAAAATTGAAAGACTTGCTCGATATCATGCGCAAAAAGACGGATTCAGACGGTCATGCTCCTGTAGAGTTTGATCGCATCCGTATTGGTCTTGCGTCACCAGAAATGATTAAGTCGTGGTCTCATGGTGAAGTTAAAAAGCCTGAAACCATTAACTACCGTACGTTCAAACCTGAACGTGATGGTTTATTCTGTGCCAAAATCTTTGGTCCAGTAAAAGATTACGAATGCTTGTGTGGTAAATACAAGCGTATGAAATACAAGGGCGTCATTTGTGAAAAATGTGGCGTTGAAGTAACAACTGCAAAAGTACGTCGTGAGCGTATGGGTCATATTGACCTTGCTTCTCCAGTTGCACATATTTGGTTCTTAAAATCACTTCCTAGCCGTATCGGTCTGCTTTTAGACATGACTTTACGTGATATCGAACGTGTATTGTATTTCGAATCATACGTTGTAACTGACCCAGGTATGACTCCACTTGAGAAATACCAACTTCTAAACGACGAAGAATACTTCACTGCTTTAGAAGAACACGGTGATGAATTCACTGCGAAAATGGGTGCAGAAGCAGTTCAAGATTTGTTGAAAGACATCGATCTTGAAGCTGAAATTTCACGTCTTCGTGAAGAAATTCCAAATACAACTTCAGAAACGAAGCTTAAAAAAGCTTCTAAACGTCTGAAATTGATGGAAGCGTTCAAAGAGTCGAACAACAAACCAGAATGGATGGTGATGAATGTACTTCCAGTACTTCCACCTGATCTTCGTCCGTTGGTTCCTCTAGAAGGTGGTCGTTTTGCGACTTCTGACTTGAACGATCTTTACCGTCGTGTAATCAACCGTAACAACCGTTTAAAACGTCTACTAGACCTTGCAGCACCAGACATTATCGTACGTAACGAAAAACGTATGTTACAAGAGTCTGTTGATGCATTGCTTGATAACGGTCGTCGTGGTCGCGCAATTACTGGTTCGAATAAACGTCCTCTTAAATCTTTGGCAGACATGATCAAAGGTAAACAAGGTCGTTTCCGTCAAAACTTATTGGGTAAACGTGTCGATTACTCTGGTCGTTCGGTAATTACTGTAGGTCCAACTTTACGTCTGCACCAATGTGGTCTTCCGAAAAAAATGGCACTTGAATTATTTAAACCATTCATTTTCGCGAAACTACAAGCATCTGGCCAAGCGACAACCATTAAAGCTGCGAAGAAAATGGTTGAGCGTGAAACTCCAGAAGTTTGGGACGTACTTGCTCACGTAATTCGTCAACATCCAGTGATGTTGAACCGTGCGCCTACACTTCACCGTTTGGGTCTTCAAGCATTTGAACCAACCCTGATTGAAGGTAAAGCGATCCGTCTTCACCCGTTAGTTTGTGCGGCATTTAATGCCGACTTCGACGGTGACCAAATGGCGGTACACGTACCATTAACACTTGAAGCTCAGTTAGAAGCTCGTGCGTTAATGATGTCAACAAACAACATTCTTTCTCCTGCGAACGGTGAGCCAATCATCGTACCTTCTCAGGACGTTGTCTTAGGCTTGTACTACATCACTCGTGATGCGATCAATGCCAAAGGTGAAGGTATGGTGTTTGCGGATACTGACGAAGTAAACCGTGCACTTGCAACAGGTCAAGTTGATTTACACGCTCGCGTAAAAGCACGTGTACACCAAACAGTCATTGACGAAAATGGTAACCGTGAACAACAAACCATTGTTGTAGACACAACTCCAGGTCGTTGTTTACTTTGGGAAGTTGTACCTGAAGGTATGGATTTCCAACAAATCAACGTTGAGATGACGAAAAAGAACATCTCTAAATTGATCAACTCTTGCTACCGTAAATTAGGTCTTAAAGATACTGTTATCTTCGCTGACCAATTGATGTACTTGGGCTTCCGTCAAGCGACTCACTCAGGTGTGTCTGTTGGTATGGAAGACATGTTGATTCCGCCACAAAAACAAGCAATTATCGAAAAAGCTGAAGTTGAAGTTCGCGAAATTGAACAACAATTCGAGCAAGGTTTCGTAACTGCCGGCGAACGTTATAACAAAGTTGTCGATATTTGGGCACGTACAAACGACCAAGTAGCGAAAGCGATGATGGACAACTTGTCTTTCACAACTGTTAAAAACAAACAGGGTGAAGACGAGAAACAAAAATCATTCAACTCGATCTACATGATGTCTGACTCAGGTGCCCGTGGTTCGGCAGCTCAGATTCGTCAGTTAGCGGGTATGCGTGGTTTGATGGCGAAACCAGATGGTTCGATCATTGAAACACCAATTAAAGCGAACTTCCGTGAAGGTTTGACCGTACTTCAGTACTTCATTTCAACACACGGTGCACGTAAAGGTTTGGCCGATACTGCATTGAAAACTGCGAACTCAGGTTACTTGACTCGTCGTTTGGTTGACGTTGCACAAGACTTGGTAATTACTGAGCCAGATTGTGGTACTTTCGACGGTCTTGTAATGACTCCGTTCATTCAAGGTGGCGATGTCATCGAGAACTTAGGTACTCGAGTATTGGGTCGTGTACTTGCTGAAGATGCGAAGAAACCAGGTTCGGATGATGTGATTCTTCCACGTAATACTTTAATCGACGAAAAACTTGCAAACTACTTAGAAGAGCAAGGTGTCGATGAAGTGAAAGTACGTTCAGTTGTAAACTGTGAATCTACTTTCGGTGTATGTGCGAAATGTTACGGTCGTGACCTTGCTCGCGGTCACTTAGTGAATCCAGGTGAATCTGTGGGTGTAATGGCTGCTCAATCAATTGGTGAGCCAGGTACACAGTTAACAATGCGTACGTTCCACGTAGGTGGTGCTGCGAGCCGAACTTCTGCTGCTAACAGCGTACAAGTTCGTAACAAAGGTACAGTACGTTTCCACAATGTGAAAACAGTACAACACGCTAAAGGTCACTTGGTATCAACTTCACGTTCAGGTGAAATCGGTATCGCAGATGACATCGGTCGTGAACGCGAACGTTACAAAATTCCATACGGTGCTTCAATCATCATTAAAGATGGCGAAGCTGTGGAAGCTGGCGGTATCGTAGCGACTTGGGATCCGCATACACATCCACTTGTTACCGAAGTTGCAGGTAAAGTGCGTTTCAGCCAAATCGCTGATGGCGTAACTGTGACATCGAAAACTGATGATGCAACAGGTATGACGACTATTGAAGTACTTCCAGTAACTTCACGTCCAGCATCTGGTAAAGATATGCGTCCAGCTGTTGTATTGGATACAACAGATGGCGGCGAACAGTTCTACTTCTTGCCACAAAATACGATTCTGACTGTTCGTGATGGCGAAACAATTGGCGTCGGTGACGTAATTGGTCGTGTACCACAAGAATCTTCACGTACACGTGATATTACTGGTGGTCTACCGCGTGTAGCTGACTTGTTCGAAGCACGTAAACCGAAAGAACATGCGATCCTTGCTGAAATTTCAGGTATCGTAAGCTTCGGTAAAGAGACCAAAGGTAAGAACCGTCTTGTGATTACTCCGGATGATGGCTCTGAGATTTACGAAGAGCTAATTCCGAAATGGCGTACGATTAACGTGTTCGAAGGTGAGCATGTGAACCGTGGTGAGACCATTTCTGATGGTCCGCAAAATCCACACGACATCTTACGTTTGAAAGGCGAAGTTGCACTGACAAACTACATCGTGAACGAAGTTCAAGACGTATACCGTCTGCAAGGTGTAAAAATCAACGACAAGCACATTGAAGTGATCGTACGTCAAATGTTGCGTAAAGTTGAAATCACTGACGGTGGTGATACAAGCTTCATCAAAGGCGAGCAAGTGGAATACATCCGCGTTGTTCAAGAAAACCAAGCTGTGGCAGCTCAGAACAAGTTCCCAGCGAAGTTTGAACGTCAATTGATGGGTATTACCAAAGCGTCGCTTTCTACTGACTCGTTCATTTCTGCTGCATCGTTCCAGGAAACAACTCGTGTGTTAACTGAAGCTGCTGTAACAGGTAAAGAAGATGAATTACGTGGTCTGAAAGAAAACGTAGTTGTAGGTCGTCTGATCCCAGCGGGTACAGGTTTGGCTTACCACTTAGAACGTCGTCGTCAAGAGTCTGAAGCTGCAGAGCTTGAGCTTCACAATGATTTCTCTGATGTAGATCAAGCATTAAGCCAAGCATTTAGCGATGAATTTAACGGTCTTTAATTAGCCCTTAAATCATTCAAAAAAGCCACCTTTGGGTGGCTTTTTTTATGCGGATGAATTGAAAATTAAAGCTTTCCTAATGTTGATTTATTTCCTATAGTAAAAATAGAACATAACAAATCTCTTGATTTTTAAACTTAAACATAACGGGGTCTTTTGATGAAATTTACACAGCAATTATTCGCAGTTTCTGCATTATTCAGCTCATTGACGGCGATTGCTGCACCTATGCCCAATTCGATTGTGGTAGAAGATAAAGCTGTAGTTCCAGTACTAAAAACAGAAGTGATTCGCCGTGTTGCAGGTCAAGAACCTGTACGTCAAGTGACTGCAACAGTGTTAGAAATGACCAATAAAGGTCAGGATATCGTGGCACGTGAAATTGAACTTTCAGATCACCAAAGTGATTTTTCTGAAAAGAAATTATCGATTCCTGTACTACAACGTGGTGGTGTCATCGTCCCGACCTCTAAAATTGAAACCAAGACTACGGTGAAGCAGGACGGTCAGATTATTCGTCAAAACACCAATATTGATGCAGAGGGTGTAGAGTTTAAGAAAGGGCAGGAACCGATTAAACGCACGCTAAAACTAGATCAGGCAACAGATCCAGAAAGCAAAGCCAAACTCTCTCATGCTGTGCTGACTGAAAATGGTGAAACCACAAAAGATTTGATGATTTTGGATGAAAACCCTGAGTGATTCGTGAGCGATTAGGCGTGGTTTTTTACAAAATGCAGCATTTATGCTCCAAGCCGTAACAAGCTATGTTTAATTGTTTCATACAATGGTTTTAGAATCATAGGTAATGAAGAAGACAAGGAACATCACAATGAAAAAAGTAATGAGCGTATGCGCAGTCGCGATGATGTCGACCCTAATGCTTGCTGGTTGTGAAAGCATGTCGCCAAATGAACAACGTATTGGTGCTGCAGCTTTAGGTGGTGCCATTGGTGGTGGTGTGGGTAATAATGTCGGTGGTGGTGTAGGTGCAGCCGTTGGTGGTGGTGCTGGTGCAGCTGTCGGTAGTAAAACTCAAAACGGTTCAAACCGAAATGCCACATATAGTGGTGTAGGTGGTGCGATTGGTTCTGCAGTCGGTAAAAGTATCTTTGGTGGTAACACCGGTGCTGCGATTGGTGGTGCAATCGGTGGTGGTGCAGGTGCTGCAATTGAGCAAAATCGCTAATCCAATCCGATAAAATTGAATGAAAAGGCGCTTAAAGATAAGCGCCTTTTTTTATTTGCGGGGACGGGGTTGCTTGCGACGAATGTATAGGGTTTTTTGAACTTCAGCGATACGTAAGCCTGCTTCATCAAAAATATTTAAACTATAGTTCCGTAGCACAGGTACGTGGTTATCTGCTAAGTTTTTAATATGGTTGATTTCATTTGGGTCGAGCTGGATATCAGCGTATACCGTTCCACGCCCGGGGGATAAAAATTGGATATTTGCGGCTTTATCCCACACGATATAACGTGAGCCAAGGTGATGCATCAAAATCAACATATAAAATGGGTCAACCATTGAATAAAGACTACCGCCAAAATGTACACCGACGATATTTTGATTTTTACGAGTTAATGGCATTTTGACGCAAATGTGATAATTGGCGAGATCAATTTTATCAATCGAAATGCCAGCACCTTTATAAGGGGCATAATGATTGAGTAAGAATTTAGAGACAATAGGCATTGTCATTATTTTCTGGATTATGCTCATACTGAGTCAATTTTTTTTTATGCTGAACTTTGCATACTAAATGAGTTTCAAAACTGTGGCATTGATCACATTACCCATGTTCACAAATAAAACGTCAATTCGATGGAATCGATAAAAGGACTAGAAGAATGCAACCACTAAATACGCAATGGGTGAATACCACAGATCAACAACGGCTCTATGTAAAGACATGGGGTGATGAAACCAAGCCCGCTTTGGTTTTGGTTCATGGTTATCCTGATAATCAGGAAGTATGGGAACCGGTTATTGAACATCTTGGTTCTGAATTTTATATTGTGAGCTATGACGTGCGAGGTGCAGGGCAGTCATCTGTGCCCCGTAAAGTACGAGATTACCGTTTAGAACAACTTTCACTTGATTTAGATAGTGTGACGCAAGCGGTATTAGGCGAGCGTAGTTTTCACCTAGCTGCGCATGACTGGGGTTCAATCCAATCTTGGGAGTCGGTCACAGAAGCAAAGTTTAGATCGCGAATTTTGTCTTATTCAACCATATCTGGGCCATGCTTAGACCATGCTGCATTTTTATTAAGAGATAACTTTAAACATCAGCAAAAAAAATTACTCAAATTGTTGAGCAAGTCATGGTATATAGGAGTATTCCAATTACCATTTCTTGCACCTGCCGCTTGGCATTTTTTGAATGCAGAGCGATGGGGGAAAATTGTTAATGATTTAGAACGAACTCAACAATTGCCGTTAAATCATAATATTCAACATGACGGTAAATATGGTATCGCGCTTTACCGTGCTAATTTTACTCCTCGTTTAACGCAGCCAAGACAACGTCATGCTATATGTCCTGTGCAAGCCATCGTATTAAAATATGATACTTTTGTCAGTCCAGATTACATTAAAGAATTACCTAATTGGGTTGAAGATTTATCTGTAGTTGAAGTCAATGCCAATCATTGGGCTGTGCTGAGCCAACCCGAAAAAATTGCAGGTTACATCGCTCAATTTGCGCAATCACAGCAGCTTTAAGTAAATCTTTCAATAGTGTCAGTTTCATCGATAGGGGGCTAAATAGCGAGCAAATTCTGATAAAATATGGTTTTTTGTCAGACTCCCTTTTTTCTTATGTTTGCTATTCTTGCCGCAATTACAGTCATGTTTGGACTGTCGCTGGCACGCGTGCCTGTTGTATTTGCACTGATCATTGGTGCAGTAATAGGTGGCTTGTTAGCTGGCCTTGGTATTCATGGCACCATCGAAGCGTTTAATAGTGGCTTAGGCAACGGTGCTCAAATCGCACTTGCTTATGGCGTGTTGGGGGCATTTGCTTTGGCACTTGCGCGTTCAGGTTTGCCTGATTTACTGGCTTATCAACTCATTACCAAACTCAAAGGTAACAGTAATGTGAAAGCCCAGAATCGCGTGAAATACGTAATTTTCGCTACTATCGCTTTAGCCGCCGTATGTTCACAAAACGTGATTCCAGTGCACATTGCGTTTATTCCAGTATTAATTCCACCATTACTCAGTGTATTTAATCATTTAAAACTTGACCGTCGTTTGATTGCTTGTGTTCTGACTTTTGGTCTTGTGGCGACTTATATGCTGGTACCTTTTGGTTTTGGTGCTATTTTCCTTAATGATATTTTAGGTCAAAACATCAATACCTTTGGTAAGCCATACGGTTTCAACATCAGCTATGATCAAATTCCAACTGCTATGGCAATTCCAGTATTTGGGATGTTTGTTGGCTTATTAATTGCTGTTTTTTATAGCTACCGTAAACCACGAGAGTATGCTGACGTTCAGGTTAAGGAATCACAGCACACCATCTCATCTGATGTAAAAGCAGATGAAAATGGTAAACCACAAGTCGCTAAATTTACTTTGATTATGGCTGCGGTTGCAGTGGTTGCTACGCTTTCTGTTCAAGTCATATCTGAGTCGATGATTTTGGCGGGTCTGGTTGGTGTTGCGATCTTAAGCTGTGCAGGTATTTTTAAGTGGAAAGAAGCCGATGATGTCATTATCAGTGGTATGCGCATGATGGCACTGGTTGGTTTCATTATGATTTCTGCGCAGGGCTTTGCATCTGTGATTGAGGCTACGAATCAAGTACCAATACTGGTACAAGCTTCGGTTGAATGGATTGGAAACAGCCGAGGTTTAGCTGCATTTTGGATGCTATTGATAGGGCTATTAATTACCTTAGGTATTGGTTCTTCATTCTCAACAATCCCAATTTTGGCCATTATTTATGTACCACTTTGTATTCAATTTGGTTTTAGCCCAGCGGCAACGATTGCCATTATTGGTACAGCAGCAGCTTTAGGAGATGCAGGTTCTCCGGCATCAGACTCAACTTTAGGCCCAACATCAGGCCTTAATATGGATGGTCAGCATGACCACATGAAAGACAGTGTGGTCCCGACCTTCATTCACTACAATATTCCATTAATGATCTTTGGTTGGATTGCCGCAATGGTACTCTAAAAAATTTTCAAAGATAAATAAAAAAGGTGATTATATAATCGCCTTTTTTGTTATTTAATCCTGAGGATTTTGGTTGGATTAAAATAATTCATTTTATTAATTCTGATTAAAAAGGTTGGTATATTATGAATAATAAATTAATTATAACGGTGAAAATATAAAACCAAGCATTGTACTATGATTAAAATAAATATATATAATTAATAATGACTTATATAATAATGTAAAAATTTATAAAATAATAATGTTGCATAATTTTAATACTAATGTTTAATATTAATTATTCATTCTAGAAGGTTGCTTTAAAATGTTAAAACAAGCTGCTCTTATTGCATTATTGGGTATGTCTGCTTCAGCGATGGCTGGTCAATGGCAGGTTAAAGTTGGTGCTTCTGTAATTGCTCCAACTGCAGATACTGATATTGCTAATGGTGCTTTAAATGTAAAAGCAGATCATGAGTTTGCATTTACACCGTCTGTAGAATATTTCTTTAATGACAACATTTCAGCTGAATTACTATTAGCTACACCAATTAGTCATGATGTGGATGTAACAGCTGCGGGTTCAAAAGTTGCTGGTGTTAAATTGAAACATCTTCCACCAACAATTACTGCGAAATATAACTTTAAAAATTCAACTGGCTTTACACCTTACATTGGTGTGGGTGGTACAGCATTTGTTGCTTGGGATGAAGATGGTTCAGGTGTGCTAGAAGGCACAAAGGTTAAAGTGAAAGAGTCTTATGGTTTTGCTGGCCAAGTTGGTTTTAACTACCAACCAGCTGATGCTAAAAACTGGGGCGTATTCTTTGATGCACGTTATGCTCAAATCCAGCCTGAAGTTCAAACAGTTGTCGAAACTTTTGATTTAGATATCGATCCAATGGTGTATACAATTGGTTATAGCTACAAATTCTAAGCTGTAGCTAATTTTAAAACCCTGTCGAATGGCAGGGTTTTTTTATGCAGTATATTCCATCCATCAGTTGATCGAATTGAACAAATAGGCAATAGAAAATTTAGGTAGAAGTGTTAGAGTCGAGATAAATCAGCAAGTTGGATGAAGAGAAAAGACGATGAAAAAAATTATTCAGGGTATGCTGGTCTTGGGCAGTGCTTATTTTATTTCGACAAGTTATGCCGCAAGTTTTGATTGTAAAAAGGCGAAAACCATTACCGAACATGCGGTTTGTGATAACCGTAGTATTAATGATGCCGATGTCAAAATGGCAACAACCTATACGATTATTCGTCATTTGGTTCCCATGGGGACACGTGGTGCAATTCAAGATCAACAAATAAAATGGCTACAACTACGCGATCAGTGCCGTGACAATGTCAGTTGTTTAAGTGATGTATATAAAATGCGGCAGCAAAAACTGGATCTCTACATGGACCGTGTTTATAAACAAGGACCTTTTTAAACCTTAAAATTTAGTGCGACAGAATAAAAATTTTCCATTCATACTATTGAAAAATAGTGAAGTCCCTCCATTCATATAGGCAATTGATAATTTTACTCAGTATGAACGGAGAGACTGATGAGCGAACAACAATCTCAAAAACACAGCTTCCAAGCGGAAGTGGCTCAGTTACTGCATTTAGTAACACATTCTTTATATTCAAATCCTGAAATTTTCCTTCGTGAGTTGGTATCAAACGCATCTGATGCCTGCGATAAATTACGTTTTGAAGGCATTAACCATCCTGAATATTATGAAAATGATCCAGATTTACATGTGCGTATTCATTTAAATAAAGAGCAGAAGACAATTACCATTTCGGATAATGGTATTGGTATGACACAACAAGAAGCGATTGATCATTTGGGTACGATTGCTAAGTCTGGCACTAAAGATTTTATGTCGAAGCTTACGGGTGATCAAAAGTCAGATGCACAATTGATTGGTCAATTTGGTGTGGGCTTCTATTCAGGTTTTATTGTTGCTGAAAAAATTACAGTGGAATCACGTCGTGCTGGGGTAAATGCCGCTGAAGGGGTACGTTGGGTTAGTAATGGTACAGGTGAGTTTGATGTAGAGCCAATTGATAAGGCTTCACGTGGAACCGACATCATTTTGCATTTACGCGAGGATGCTTTAGATTATTTAGATCGTTACAAAGTTAAGCAGATTATTAATAAATACTCTGATCATATTAGTTTGCCAATTGAGATGCAGAAAGAAGTTTGGCAACAAGAGGAAGCTGCCGAAGACGAAGAAGCAAAACCTGGTCAATATGTACTGACGGATGAATGGGAAGCGATTAACTCAGCAAGTGCATTATGGACGCGTAATAAAAATGAGATCAGTGAAGAACAATATACTGAGTTTTATAAAAACCTGAGCCATGATTTTGAAGCCCCGCTTGCGTGGACACACAACCGTGTAGAGGGAAGTACGGAATATACACAGTTACTTTATATTCCATCTCGCGCACCAAGCAATATTTTCACACGTGAAGCTAAAGCAGGAATTAAGCTCTATGTGAAACGTGTATTTATCATGGATGATGCGGATAATTTGATTCCTAATTATTTACGTTTTGTTCAAGGTGTGGTGGATAGCGCAGACTTACCACTTAATGTAAGCCGTGAATTATTACAAGAAAGTCGCGACGTTAAAACGATTCGTGAAGGTAACGCCCGCCGTATTTTAACGGTGCTAGATGGTTTGGCGAAATCTGAAGATGTTGCTGATCAAGAGAAGTTTGCAAAATTCTACGCTGAGTTTGGTTCAGTCTTAAAAGAAGGCTTAGGCGAAGACATAGCGAATCGTGAGCGTATTCTAAAATTATTACGCTTTGCTTCGTCAAATAATGATGAAGTGAAAACATCATTTGCAGACTATAAAGCCAATATGAAAGAAGGCCAAAAGGCAATTTACTATGTGACTGCTGATAGTTTAAATGCTGCGAAAAACTCACCACAACTTGAATTGTTCAAGAAAAAAGGTATCGAAGTGCTGCTCATGACTGAACGAGTGGATGAGTGGGCGATGGAATTTGTTTTTGAGTTTGATGGAACACCATTACAGAATGTATCGAAAGGTGCAGTTGATTTGGGTGATCTACAAGATGCTGAAGAGAAGAAAGCACTTGAGGAAGCTGCTGAGCAGTTTAAACCTGTTGTTGAAAAACTGTCGGATGCGTTAAAAGATAAGACCTCTGAAGTGCGTGTAACAACACGTTTAGTGGACTCTCCTGCGTGTTTGGTGGTGGCTGAGGGTGAGTTGTCACCGCAACTGGTTCGCATGCTAAAACAAGCAGGACAAGCGGTTCCAGAGTCAAAACCAGTCTTGGAAATCAATCCATCCCATCCGTTGGTACAAAAATTAGAAAGTTCGGTGCAGTTTGATGACTTAGCAAATGTTATTTTTGATCAGGCGTTGATTGCTGAAGGCGGTTTACCCGAAGATCCTGCCCAATACATCAAACGGATTAACAGCTTATTGCTGAAGTAACGGTAGATATGAAATGAACCTCCTTCGGGAGGTTTTTTATTTGGTTTTTCGATAGAGCACATGAATAAAAACGTCCATGTTTTAATCTTTAAAATAAATTAAAAATAAATAATTAATCTATAATAACGATCATTAAGTATTGGGAATCTTAAGATGAAAATTTTAGTGATCGCTGTAATGGGCTCGCTGCTGTCTATGGGCTTCATGCAATCTGCTCAGGCAGACAGCTCTAAGCAAAAAATGGTGCGTAATGACCGTGTGCAGGTTTCAAAACAAATCGCACAATATGATATCAATCCTTTTGTAGATAGTCGCCGTGTGATGCGAAATGATCGTGTTCAGTATAGTTTTCCTAAAGTGAAAAAAGTCGCTGAAAAACAGCCGAGTATTGTACGTAATGATCGCGTGCGTGTGATTAAGAAAAATTGAAGCTGAGTTATTTAAAAAAAGCCCATCCTGTTGAGATGGGCTTTTTATTCGCTGTGAAATAGCGGGTTCTAGAACAAGGCTTCAAGGCGCACTAAAGCGCCCACAAAGTGGCTTTTATCGTCACGATGGTTGTTGAGGTAGTTGAGATCACCTTGGATATAAAACCATTCGCGCAGAAAGGGTTGTCGCCATGATACATAGGGTCCCCAACTGTTTAAACGCAGTTGATCGTTATTGTAAAAACCACCTGTATATAGGCCGTAGTTGAATCGGTTACCTTTAAAAAATTGGTGTTGGCGGTAACTGAAGTTATCCCATTTCAGATCATCATCCTGTGCATCTGCATAGGTTAGGTTGAATTGGTTTGAGATAAAGGGTTGGCCTGGACGGGCATGGGTTAATTCTAAATTGGTTCTTAGATAATTTTCACTATCGATACCATAACGATAAATTTGTTCGGCTAAAAAGCTAAAGTCGTTGTCGAGTTGCCATTTTTTAGCTGCTTTTAAGCGGACATATAGGTCATCACCAGAACGTAAACCTAGATCAACGTCAGTTTCAAAGGGCAGTCGATCTGAAATTTCTGACCAACGTAACGCGAGCGAACTGTTATCTTCACGGGTTTGCTTATTGTCATAATTTTTATCACTACGCCCCGCAGGGTTTTCATTGGTAATTGCAGCATTATTTTCTAATTCATTATCAAGTGAGTCATCACCAAAGACCACACTCAATTTTTTTTCTAAAGTGGGAAGCTTAATTTTACCGCGAATACGTGGCTTAATTTCGTATTCATCGTGCTTATTCCAACTGTTGTCTAAAATCACCCTAAGGGTAGCATTGGCTGGTTTATCAGGCTCACTTTGCCCAAACCAGTTATCCATGCGAACGGCCGTTCGATCTGCCCAATTTCGGACTTTCTTCTGTTGTCGATCGGTCCAGCTATTATTTTCCGTTTGTTCTGTTGTCGGAACAATGGGGTGATCTGATTGTTCAGGTAAGAAGGTCGGTGTTGCATCAATCCAACGTGGAATTTGATCTAAAAAATCATAGGTTTTTGGCATGATATACGGTGAACTTTGCTCGGTTGCAGGCACATCCTGCGAATGTTGCCCCTCAGTTTCATTGGCCCAAGCAACTTGATACATCAAGCTCATTGATGCGGAAAAAAGCAAAGTCCGAATAAAGTACTGTTGTTTTTTATGCATATGTTTTGGCTCTATTTAATTATCATCTGAGTATCCTGCATCTGTAGTTTTGTTATTTTTGTCGGATAAATGCAAGCCAAACTACAAAATAAATGCAATTAATCTTCGGTCATTTGCTTAAGTGCTTGATAAAGCGAAATCACATCAATGGGTTGAGGCAATTGTTGGATCACATTTTGGATGCTTTGCCAATTTAAACCTTGCTGTCGATGGAGGATCAAATAGGGAAGGGCTTGTTCGGTACGCAAGAGTGCCATGCGTTTTTGACCGTGGATTAACCGTATTTTTTGACGTTCTTGTAATAATAACAACGGGGTATGTAGTGTCGGTTCAGGTTCATCAAAATGAATGAATTTTTGCGTATGAATTAATTGTGCCGGGATAAAGGGGTAATAGTTGTTTTGCGACCAAATCATTTCAGCCTGCTGAGACTGTTGATAGAGCTGATCAGGTGCAGCACAGAGTTGCTCTAGATTGTCCCATGATATGACTTTAATCGCAGCAAGTTCATGTTGATGTTGTTGGCAAAACAGCTGAGAGAGTCGAATGGCTTCCATCTGCGTTTGCGCACCAAACAACAAGAGATATTTGATGAAGCGACCTTCGGTATTGATTTGCTCTGCTAAATACAGCGGCTGGTTTTTCCAATCTGTACCATCTGTCGTATGCAATAGAACATCAAGCTGTGTTGTGAGTTCAGGCTGATCCATAAACTGCAATTCATACAAGGCCAATTGTGCATCGATGTTTTGCAGCGTTTGAACGCGAGCGGTGTATTGAGCGATTTGAACCTGTTCAGGAAGTTCAACGCCTGCCATTGTCGAGTTGAGATATGCCTCCGATGGCGCATGTGTTGGCTGCTCAATTAGAACAAGAGGAATGGTATCAGGTGCAGAAAGCTCCGGTTTATTTGTATTTGAGTTATCAAGCAACGTATCCGCTTCATTGATTTGCTTATCGCAATGATCTAGATCGACAGATCCGTCTTTATTTATCGCTTCAATTGGCAGTAGGTCGTCCACACTTGCTGCAACACAGCTTGGCGCTGTGATGATTTCATCCTTTAGGCGTAAGGCATGTAGACGTAGATCGATATCACTGATTAAACATTTATATAGCTGTTGTTGCTCAATTAACCAATCATAGCATTCGCTAAAATTGCCCCATTCACTGAGTAGAGCTGTGCGCTGTTTGGCTGGAATCATCCACACTTGCCAACCTAATTTATGGTCATGCAGCAAGGCCCAACCCATCTCTGGATATTGATATAAAGCATTTTCAAGTGCAGCATCATGGTTAAAATAGCCACGAAATAACAATGAATATGGCGTTTGTTTGGAAAATTCAGTGGCAGCCATTTGTGGCTTAGTTAATGCACGATAACTTAATATTTGCTTTTGAAAAATCGGTTCATCGCATAAGGCAAAAATTTCATGAATTCGACGTTTAGAAAGCGCAGTTTCATAAAAATTCAAAGCACGATGTTCAAGTTGATAGGTCAGTACATGGATTTCTTTTATTAATTGTACTTTGTCTTGTAAATTCATTTGTCCACTTCCTAAAGGACTTTTTGTGCTTTTTCTAAATATTTAGCCAATACAATATTGGTTGCAAGTTCTACTAATTTATATTCAGCCGAATTCGGGTTTCGATATGTATTGGCCAATTCAATCAGGCGTTCAATATCGATGACCTGCGGTGAAATTTTTCCTTGTATCAGTGCCTGAAGTTCTTGCATAGGACAATGTAAATTTAAAAATAAAGAAGTCGATTAGTTCATTTGATTATAGAGATTTCATTAAAAAAAACATGGAAATAAATGTCAGCTTCTACAAATTAAGCGTTAAATATGACAATTAATGCGCATTTTGTTTAAAAATAATACCAAATCATTAGCTTAAAGATAGGTTTTGCAAAAGATATAGCGGTATGGTTTGATCAATTTTTTTGAAGTCATCATCAGCGATTAAGCGCTGCTAGACGTTGATTTTTAATGTTGAGTAAAGAATAAAGCCCAAAGAAAAGGCACAAAAAATAAAAAACCGATGGTGGAAGCCATCGGTTTTTTATTGAAAAATCAGCTAAAAATTAAGCTTTTTTTTCTGTGTTTGTTACAATTTCGGTTGTATCAGCAGCGGGTGCTTTGTTATCTGCATTGGCAGTTTCAGCAGTCACAGCTTTTTTTACTGGAAAATCTGGTACATAAACGATTTGTGCAGAAACAGTTGCAGAAAGCGCCATCACAGCAACAGCCATAGCATATTTGATTGCGTTCATTTGTGTATTCCTATCAATCATTAGTGACTCAAAAATTGAGTCAGGGAGAAAATTAATCACTTGAATTTATGTGAAAATAATATCAAAAAATAATCAATTAAAAATGATCGATTCGGCAACGCAAGATAAACGGTATGAATTAATATTTATATAAAACAGTCTATTAGAGTTATTGCTCTAGAGCTTTTGGTGGCTGAGTGACAGCGTTGTATCACTCAGATAAAGATGAAAAATCTATGAATGTTTGGCACATTTCTTTTCATAGACTTTGCCTGCGATACCACCAATAATGGCACCGCTGATCGTACCAAAAACGGGCAAAATACTGCCTGCAACAGCACCGATCGCAGCACCTTTGACGGTCGGAGAAAAGCGAGAGAGAAAGCTATTCTTCCCTGTTTGCGACTCGTTGGCGGTTGCTTGAGGGGGTGTATTGGTAGATAGATCGGTTTCAGCAGAAGTTACTTGAGGTTCAATTGTCATGACATTACTCCCGAGCATGATCATTAGAAGAATGAAGCTTTTAGCCTAATCGGAAGCGACCACTGCTTAAACAGAAAGCATGTAATAAATGATGGTCAGTTTGTAATCCCTCGAAGTGGAATTCACTCCTGTGTAAGACATGTAATATTTTGCTGTTTTGATGTTTAAAAAATAACCAAAATAAGCGACTTAATCATATGATGAAGTTTCAAAATCATAACAATGAGGATAAATACAATGTCTGTTGCTAAAGTCGTTGAAGTAAATGCAAGTAGCACAAAAAGTTTTGAAGATGCAATTCAAACGGGAATTAATAAAGTCACTGAAACCGTGAAAAACGTTCAGGGTGCATGGATTAATGAACAGAAAGTCGTGGTGAAAGACAATAAAATTGCGGAATATCGAGTGAACTTAAAAATCAGCTTCTTGGTTGAATAAGTTTTAATTTTATTGATGTTAAAAACTGATCAAAAAAAATCCCCGAAGTTCGGGGATTTTTGTTTGAACACGCTGAATTATTTTTCAGGCGTTTCACAGCTTTCATCATTACACACAGGTGTAGGAGCAAGCTCAGGAAGTTCCGCAGCTTTGTCCATCACTTTTTTAAATACATCTTTCGGTTGAGCGCCTGCTAAAGCAATGCGTTGCTCAAATACAAAGAACGGTACACCCGTAACTTTAAGTTGATCGCGTGCTACTTCTTCATCGTATTTGACGAAATCGGCAAATTCATCTGAGTCTAATAAATCATCGACTTCAACAGGGTTTAGACCAATACGAGATGCAACATCTTCTAAGGTTTCACGTTCACCAATGGCCAAGCCTTGCGTCATATAGCTATAGAAGAAAGCTTCTTTGGCTTCACTGCCGAGACCTTTGCTTTGTGCAAGATGAATCAAGCGGTGCGCGTTGAAAGTATTGCCTGAATTGGCTTTTTGCCAGTTAAATTCAATACCTTCAGCTTTTGCCATTTCGGCAATATTGCGCTGCATTTCCTCTACTTCTTCAATACTGCGGCCATATTTTTGAGCTAGACGTTCAGTATTAGAAATTTCTAGGCGAGCGGGCGCATCTGCGTCAAGTTGATAGCTATGCCAAAACACTTCAAGCTCTACACCCGATTCTTCGGCAGCAGCTTCAAGGCGTTTTTTCGCAATATAACAAAATGGGCAAACCACGTCTGACCAGATATCTACACGCATGGGAAATCTCTTTTCTATGTTCTGGGAAAATGATGGGGGCAAATCCTAAAATTTAAAGCCAAGCAATGCAATCCATTTTTGTTTCGATGGCGCAATGTCGGTTTTTTTTTGATTTTGTTACAAGGATTGAATGAAGATTTGTCGAACGATTAATCCGTGATTAAACGTTTACCCAAACAAATCACTTCAACCTCTTCATAGCCCAATTGTTCATAAAAATTTTGTACGTCAATGTTGTCTTGGCGAATCAGTAATTGAAGTTTTGGGCAGCCTAAAGCAATTAAGCGTTTTTCTAATTGTTGAATGAGGGCGGTAGCGACGCCATTACGTTGAAAATGTGGATGTACGGCAAGATAATTGACCCAGCCTCGGTGTCCATCATAGCCACCCATGACAGTTGCAATCAGTTGATCATCTTTGACCGCCAACAAGAATAATTGATCACGTTGAGCCAATTTTCGAAATATATCAATTTCAGGGTTATTCCATGGGCGGGTCAGATCACACAGTTCCCAAAGTGCAATCACATCGTCTAAATCAGATTCGAGATAGGGGCGGATAATAAACATAATTTTTGTTTTAGCATGTAATTTGACCAATTTAGATTAGTCGAGTTTTGCAGACTTGATAAGTCATATTAAAAAATAAAAGCCATAAAAAAAAACGCTCCGAAGAGCGTTTTCTTATTTCACTGTCAATTAAGCAGTTTTAACTTCTGGTTGAGCAGCTAACATGTGGCCGTTCTCTTCGAAGTTGATGTGCCAAGACAATGCTTCACGTAGAAGGTGAGGTGTTTGACCACCTTTCGCACATGCACGGTCGAAGTAATCATTTAGCGCATCACGGTACATAGGGTGAGCACAGTTGTCGATTACTGCACGAGCACGTTCACGTGGTGCAAGACCGCGTAAGTCAGCTAGACCTTGTTCAGTAACCAAGATGTCAACATCGTGTTCAGCATGGTCAATGTGAGAAGCAAATGGAACAACAGAGGAAATGTCGCCGCCTTTTGCAATTGATTTAGTCACGAAGATTGCTAAGTGTGCATTACGTGCGAAGTCACCTGAACCACCAATACCGTTCATCATTTTTGTACCGCAAACGTGAGTTGAGTTCACGTTACCGTAGATATCAAACTCAAGTGCAGTGTTGATACCGATAATACCTAAACGACGTACCAGTTCTGGATGGTTCGAAATTTCTTGTGGACGTAATACAAGTTTGTCTTTGTATTGTTCAAGGTTATTAAATACTTTTTCGCCATATTTAGCAGAAAGTGTAATAGAAGAACCTGAAGCAAATTTCATTTTGCCTGCGTCGATCAATTCAAATGTACAGTCTTGAAGTACTTCAGAGTACATGATCAAGTCTTCAAAGTTAGAATCTTTAAGACCAGTCAATACTGCGTTTGCAATCGAACCGATACCTGCTTGTAATGGACCTAGGTTTTTCGGTAAACGACCTTCTTCTACTTCTTTTTCAAAGAAAGCGATCAGGTGGTTTGCAATACCTTGAGTTTCATCATCAGGTGCAGTCACTGTAGATGGAGAGTCATGCAATTCGTTGTTAAATACGATACCTACGATTTTTGAAGGATCGATGTTGATTGCATGTGTACCAATACGTTCGTCAACATGAGTCAATGGAATCGCTTGACGTGTTGGACGATACGTTGGGATATAAATATCGTGTAAGCCTTCGAATGCTGGGCTTAAGTTGGTGTTGATTTCAACAATCACTTTTTCAGCAAAAATTGCGAAGCTTGCAGAGTTACCTACAGAAGTTGTAGGGATGATGCCACCATCTTCAGTGATCGCAACAGCTTCAATAATTGCCACATCAGGCTTTTTAAGTTGAAGGTTACGCATTTGTTCAACTGTTTCAGACAAGTGCTGATCGATGAACATCACTTCGCCTTTGTTGATGGCTTTACGTAATGTGTTGTCTACTTGGAACGGTAAACGACGAGCAAGAACACCTGCTTCAGTCAATTTTTTGTCCAAATCGTTACCCAAGCTCGCGCCAGTAATTAGGGTGATTTTAAGAGGATTAGCATGAGCCTGTTGAACCAACGCTAAAGGTACAGCTTTCGCTTCACCTGCGCGTGTGAAACCACTCATACCTACCGTCATACCATCCTGAATGAATTCAGCAGCTTTTTCTGCGCTGATAACTTTGTCGTGTAGGGCAGCTAAACGGATGCGATCTAAAGACATCATATACTCTCGTGAAATTCTCAAAACTGATACGGATTGTACCGATCAAAAAAGCCATTTTGCATACCTGTTAGGCTAAGGTCTAATTTTTTGAAAAAATGTGGGTATAAGATTTTATTATGTTTTTTAAACCACTGAATAATAAAGTTAAAAATATCAATGGTTAAAGCTTAAGCAAAACTGTTCGTTGCTTTTTTGAACGCTTGTTAAAAGCGTTCAGTTAAACTTTGCTTAATTTTTTCCAATGGGCTGTTGTTTAATATTTCATCATTTTCGAGTTTTTGCAGTGGTAAAGAAATGATCGCTTCGAGTCCACCTTCTGCTCGATTGTGAATTGAAAGTTGACCTTCGTGAATATCCACAATACGTTTTACAATGGCTAAACCGAGTCCACTGCCTTGAATGGTACGTGCATCATTACCACGTACAAAAGGTTGCATCAGGTCTTCAATTTGGTCTTCAGGAATCCCTTCGCCATTATCGGCAACGCGAATTTGAATATGGTCACCTTCATATTCGGTAGACAGTTCAATCGGCTCGGCACCATAGCGTTTTGAGTTATTGATTAAGTTCCCTATTAATCGTTTTAAGGACAGGCTACGTGCTTGAATAATCGGTAAGTCTTGAGGTTCAAAGCGAATATCTAAAGGTTTAAATTGAATCACTAATTCCTGCAATAGCGCATTTAAATCAGTATCTTGCGGAACCTCATCAGAGCCATCTCGCATATACGAAATGAACTGATTCAGAATTGCATCCATATCTTCAACATCGTAAATCAGACCTTCTTTTAGGAAGTCATCATCAGGCATCATTTCTGCGCTGAGTCGAATACGGGTCAGCGGAGTACGCAAATCGTGGGAAATACCGGCCAACATGATGCGGCGATCACGTTCAGTTTGTTCCAGCGTGTAGACCATGTGGTTAAAGGCTTGGTTTACTTCACGGATTTCTTGTGGCCCATGGTTGGTTTCTAAATAAGGTGCAGTGCCGTGTTTACTATAGTTGTTTGCCGCATCTTGTAAACGTTTTAGTGGACGGTTGAGCTGACGAACCAAGGTTAAGATAATGATGCCAGCAATCAGCGGAATACCCAATAACCAGCCTAAAATCAGCTCTGCGCTATAGTTGGCATAGGTTTTTAAAGGCTCGCGAACCCAGTTGCCATTCATTTCTGGAGTTTGAATCCAGATGCGTGGGTCAGGTTTAAATTGGAAATACACGGTCGCATTATCAATGCGCATTTCTTTGGCCAGTTTCTTTTCAATTTGATTGGTAAAGAACTCTGCAATGACTTTGTCTTTGACATTGGGGAATTCTTTCGGATCGGTCACATATTCGATCCCGACACGGTTGCGCATCCAGTCGTCGACATCCACTTCGGCATTGTTATGAAAAATCCGTAAATCAGGATTGTTAATGATTTCAAGCTCGACCGCGAGGTAACGAGCATGTTGTTGAATTTCGGGTAAATAGAGTGTGCGCCAAAAGAACCATAAGGACATAAACAGGCTAAAAAACACCACAAATAAGACCAATACGGTGGTCCGCATGGCTGCAGAGCGGGGTTTGATTTTATCGAGGAAGCGTTCCCAAGGTGTCCGTTTTTTTTCGGAGTAGGTAACGTAGTCGGTAAATTCCTGTGGGTCGATGGGTTCGAGTTTCACGCTATATCCCTAGAGTAAATTTTAGAGTGTGAGATCAATTAACCCTGTTGGATACGCGTTCAGGTCATACGCAACTGTTCGAGGCAGGAAGCATGGAATAGATTATGTTTCTGCGATGATTCTGATATGAAGCAGAAATGAGACGAGTTTTGCGTATGACAATGGTTTTGCTTACTTTTGCCGAAACAAAAGTAAGGCGAACCGCAGGTTATTGGATAAATTTAATGTTCAATGAAAAGACTCCGCCTAATGAATGGCGGAATTTTTTATTACTATTTATTTGGATTATTCAGCACCATCTGGAACAAAGACATAACCCACGCCCCAAACGGTTTGGATATAGCGTGCACGTGCTGGGTTTTCTTCAACCAAACGACGCAGGCGAGAAACCTGAACGTCAATTGAACGCTCCATAGCACCCCATTCACGACCACGAGCAAGATTCATTAACTTGTCGCGTGTCAGTGGTTCACGAGGATGTTGAACTAATGCTTTAAGTACGGCAAATTCACCCGTTGTTAATGTGACGACTTGACCTTCACGGGTTAATGTACGAGTAGACAGGTCGAGTGACCACGGACCAAAAGACACCACTTCCATTTGTTGGCTTGGTGCGCCCGGAACTTCACGCACTTGACGACGTAATACGGCACGAATACGTGCCAAAAGCTCATTCGGGTTGAATGGTTTTGGTAAATAGTCATCTGCACCGGCTTCAAGTCCAGCAATACGGTCTGAATCACTACCACGAGCGGTCAGCATAATGATTGGGGTATCGATGCTAGATTGGCGCAGACGGCGACAAATACTCAAGCCATCTTCAACAGGTAACATAAAGTCGAGCACAATCAGGGAAAAGAGTTCCCGCTGCAACAGACGATCCATCTGAGTCGCATCATGTGCGGTTTTGACCACAAAACCTTTATCTTCTAGGAAGCGTTGTAAGAGGGTGCGTAGACGCACATCATCATCGACAACCAGAATGCGTTCGACTCGGTCGGTTTCGGCTTGTACGGCATCTGTTTTTTCAGCAGGTACAACTAAACTCATGACGTGCTCCTTATTCTTTATTGTCATCGTAAACAAAAAGTCGATTTCACTTGAGTATACGATTCATTTATATAAATTTACTATGCTCTAAAGCAACAAATATTGCAGTTAAAATCAAGACATAGATACCAAATGTATACATGTTGTTCGAATCAGTTTGCTTATCTAAGTCTCGCTAATTTGCTGTTTCATAGTCAGTTTCGTAAAAAAATGTGTATTTGAGATGAACTGGCATTAAAAACCACGAATAAATTTATAAAAACAATTGTGGATTTTATGGTCTTGGTCTTTATAATCATGGCTTTTAGAACTTATCCTTGCAGGGATCTAATACGATGACTGACTTAGTTCAGCAGTTGGCAAAAGAAATTGCCGTACGTCCAAATCAAATTGAAGCGGCCATCAAGCTCATTGATGAAGGTGCCAGTGTTCCATTTATCGCACGTTACCGTAAAGAAGTGACGCAAGGTCTGGACGATACTCAATTACGTCAGCTCGATACACGTCTGACTTACCTGCGTGATTTATTTGAGCGCCGTGAAAAGGTAATCGAATCTCTAAAAGAACAAAACAAGTTATCTGATGACTTACTTGCTCGCGTGAATGCAGCAGAAACGAAAAATGCTTTAGAAGAGATTTACGCACCGTACCGTCCAAAACGTACCAGTAAATCATTTAAAGCCAAAGAAGCGGGTTTAGGCCCAATCGCTGAAAAAATCTTTAATGAAGCGATCGATCCTACGGAAGCTTTGGCAGGCTTTAGCCATGAAGATTATGCAGATGTTGAAAGTCAACTTGATGCGATTCAACACATTTTAATTGATGAATGGGCACAAAATATTGCATTAACCACTGAGCTAAAAGCGACATTTGCGAAAACTGCAGTGTTGAAAAGTTTAGTTGCAAGCGATGAGAAAAAAGAAGTCGGTAAAAAATTCCGTGATTACTTTGATTTCTCTGAAAGCTTAAATAAAGTCCCTTCACACCGTTTATTGGCGATGCTCCGTGGCCGTCAAGAAAATGTCTTGGGCTTAAAAGTCGATGGTGAAGATGATGCACCATTGGCTCGTATTGATACTGAATACAATTTAGAAACAGCACAACCACAAGCGCGTGCAGATTTCTTAAAACAAACTGCAAAATTGTTCTGGCTCGGTAAAGTTCGTCCTGCGATTGAACATTCATTATTGACTGAAAAACGTTTGGCTGCTGAAGCTGAAGCGATGGATGTCTTTGCTGAAAACCTACGTCATTTATTACTTTCTGCTCCTGCAGGCGCACGTTGCACATTGGGTGTAGACCCAGGCATCCGTACGGGTGTGAAATTGGCTGTTGTGAATGCATCAGGTGATGTCCTTGCACATAGCACGATTTACCCATTTGCTCCGAAAGAAGACAAAGCTGGATCAGTGGCTGAACTTGCACGTCTATGCCGTGAGTTTAATGTTGAACTGATTGCCATTGGTAACGGTACTGCAAGCCGTGAAACTGAAGCTGTTGTAGCTGAAATGATGGCAGCAAATACAGACTTGAACTTGATTCGTGTGTCGGTATCTGAAGCAGGCGCGTCGGTTTACTCAGCATCTGAATTGGCGTCAAATGAATTGCCAGATTTAGATGTATCGATCCGCGGTGCTGTATCGATTGCACGTCGTTTACAAGATCCATTGGCTGAACTTGTGAAGATTGATCCTAAATCGATTGGTGTGGGTCAATACCAACATGATGTGAACCAAACCGGTTTGGCAAAAACGCTAGAAGCGGTTGTGGAAGACTGTGTGAACTCAGTAGGTGTTGATGTCAACACAGCATCATCTGCTATTTTGGGTTATATCGCGGGTCTAAATAAATCGATTGCACAGCAAATCGTTGAATTCCGCAAAGAAAATGGTCGTTTTGATAACCGTCAAAGTTTGAAGAAAGTACCTCGTTTAGGCGAACGTACCTTTGAACAAGCAGCAGGTTTCTTACGTATTCAAGATGGTTCTGAACCATTGGATGCATCTGCAGTTCACCCAGAGTCATATGACTTGGTGGCAAAAATTGTGGAAGCAAAAGCGACGACTGTAAAAGATATTATTGGTAATACTGAAATTATCCGTCAGATCGATGCAGCAGCATTTGTAAATGACCAATTTGGTTTACCGACAATTCAAGACGTTTTATCTGAACTTGAAAAACCAGGCCGTGACCCACGTCCAGAGTTCCGCACGGCTAAATTCCGTGAAGACATCACAGAAGTGGCGCAGTTGACTGAAGGTTTACAGCTTGAAGGTGTGGTTACGAATGTAACCAACTTCGGTGCATTCGTGGATGTGGGTGTACACCAAGACGGTTTAGTGCATATTTCTGAACTTGCAAATGAATTTGTTGCAGATCCGCACAAAGTCGTGAAACCAGGTCAAATTGTTCAAGTTCGTGTCTTGAATGTCGATGTTGAACGTAACCGTGTCAACTTGTCTATGCGTGCAGAAGGTGCTGCTGCAGCGAAACCACAACGTCAACCACGTCGTGACAATGCCCAGCAAGAACAACGTGGTGAGCGTAAGCCACATGCGAAACGTCCACAGCATGCCCGTCCGCAAGGCGACCGCCCACAAGGTCATAAAAAACCTCAAGCAGCGAAACCACAAGAAAATAAAATTGGTGGTTTAGGTGCGTTGTTATTACAAGCAGGGATTAAAGGTTCGAAGTAATCTTTAACTGTTAAAAAAACCTCCCATATGGGAGGTTTTTTTATATAAGATTAAAACAATCAAAGCTTAAATAAACTTAGAAGATCATGATGTTACGTAGTTATTATCAGGGTTCAGTTCAACAATTCATACATACAAATGAACAAGAAATTATGGGGGCTTTGGCACTACAGCATGAATTTGCATTGGAAGATTTACAAAAGAACGCTTGGTTAAAACAAATTGAGATTTTAAAACAACAGTTGGATTTTTTAGATGAGGGAGAAATCTTTTTTGAATTCTCTATTCCACGGATGGGTAAGCGCGTAGATAACATTCTTTTGATACGTAATTTAATTTTTGTTATTGAATTTAAAGTAGGTGAAAAGAGTTACCCACAATATGCTAAGACTCAGGTCATAGATTATTGTTTGGATTTGTTGAATTTTCATGAAGGTAGTCATCAGCAAAAGGTCATACCACTTTTAATTTCAACCCAAGCTCAAAGTTGTGAACAGTCATGGTCAGCGGTATCCACTTATCAAGATACTTTATGCTGTAACACCCATAATTTACGGATTGTAATCGAACAAGCGCTTTATCAATTTGCAGGTCTTACGCAACTTAATATCAAACAGTGGGTTGAGTCTCGATATAAACCAACACCCACAATTATTGAAGCAGCTCAGGCGTTATATCAAGGTCATACAGTGGATGAAATTTCTAGAAGTGATGCCGGTGCAAAAAATTTAGCGATCACTTCGAAAAAAATCGAACAAATTATTGAAGATGCAAAATTAACAAATAAAAAAACGATTTATTTTTTAACGGGTGTACCTGGTGCAGGAAAGACATTGGCCGGTCTTAATATTGCGAACCAGCGTTTAAAAACAAATGAACAAGAACATTCTGTATTTTTATCTGGGAATGGTCCTTTAGTTGATGTTTTACGTGAAGCATTGGTTCGAAATACCGTGGAACTTGCTAAGCAACAAACAGAAAAAAAGACGCGATCTGAGGCAGAACGTGAAGCCAAAGCCTTTATACAAAATATTCATCATTTTAGAGATCATTATTTGAAATCAAATGAGGTGCCAATCGAAAAAGTCGTTATTTTTGATGAAGCTCAAAGGGCCTGGCGAAAGGATCAGGTTTCAAACTTTATGAAACAGAAAAAAGGTATTGATAATTTTTCGATGTCTGAACCAGAGTTTCTCATTAGTGTTATGGATCGCCACGCTGATTGGTGTGTCGTTGTTTGCCTGATTGGTGGTGGGCAGGAGATTAACACTGGAGAAGCAGGTGTTTCTGAATGGCTATCAGCATTAGAACATAAATACCCGAAATGGAAGATCTACTTTTCTAACAAAATTTTGCAGGATAAAGTCTATTTAACTGATCCTAAACAACAATTCTGGGTTCAAAAAAATGGAAAAAATGAGGAAGATTTACATCTTGCTGTTTCTGTCCGGTCATTTCGCAGCGAACAAGTTTCACATTTGATTCAACATGTATTAGATGGTGATGCAAAGTCCGCGAAAGAAACTTACCATATGATGTCCCAAGATTATCCTATTCTGCTTTGTCGTGATTTTAATGTTGCTAAACAGTGGTTAAAAAGAAAGGCTAAGGGTTCAGAGCGCTTTGGGGTTATTGCTAGTTCGGGTGCCAGACGTTTAAAAGCCGAAGGTATTGATGTAAAGAATAAAATAACACCTGCAGATTGGTTTTTGAATTCAAATACAGATGTACGTTCTGCGTATTATTTGGAAGATATTGCAACTGAGTTTGATGTGCAAGGCTTGGAAATAGATTACAGTTGCGTGGCATGGGATATTAATTTTTATTTTGATCAAGATTGGCAATTTCAAGCCTTTAAAGGTAGTCGATGGCAAAATATAAGGCAAACTGAAAAGCAGAAATACCTGTTAAATGCATATCGAGTGCTACTGACTCGGGCGCGACAAGGTATGGTGTTGTATATACCATCTGTAGATGACAGTGACTGGACTCGTCCCAAGAAATATTATGATTCGACGTATAATTTTTTGAAGCAATGTGGTTTCAATACGCTATAAAAAAACCTCCCATTTGGGAGGTTTTTTTATTTCTTTTAAGGCCTATCAAAGATAAATGAGCTGAATCTTAAACTTCGCAATAAAGTGTAAAAATCACACAAATCACGTATCAAAACACACTATAGAATCGTTCGATTGTCAGACAATATAAGTCACGCCATAAAGTGGTCACAAACTTTAGGTTTTACATACTTACATCTAATTATTTGATATTTATTATAAACGGTAAAATGATGACATCTAAAATTGAACGACATCGATTTCATATTCACGACTTTTTATCTGGAACAGTGGTATTTCTCGTGGCTTTACCGCTATGCCTAGGCATTGCATTGGCTTCTGGCGCACCGATTCTCTCTGGCATTATTGCCGGCATTGTCGGTGGTATTTTAGTTGGGGCACTGAGTGGCTCACATATCAGTGTTGCAGGGCCAGCAGCAGGTTTAACAGCAGTCATTTTGGTACAGCTTGAACTACTCGGCGGCAACTATGCCGCCTTTTTATTGTGTATTGTTTTTGCCGGTATCTTACAGATTGGATTTGGCATATTTAGGCTCGGTTTCTTTGCCAACTTTATTCCGAACAATGTCATATTGGGTTTATTGGCAGCTATCGGGCTGATCTTGATTGGGAGTCAAATGCCTTATCTGTTTGGCTTGAACCAATTTTCATGGTCAGTGTTGTGGCAGTCACAGCCGCTCAATTTGCAATGGGATGTGGGTGCCATTGTGATCGGTATCGGTAGCCTTGTACTGATGTTGCTTTGGGAGCAGAGCCCATGCAAAAAATGGGTTTTGCCTTCAGCCTTGGTTGCTGTCGTTCTTGCTGCACTATGTAATGCCGTGTTGGTGCTTAGTGGCTCGTCTTTTGCAGTTCATCCATCAAATCTCATCCAACTTCCTAACCTTTGGGATCAGCCACAAAATGTGATGATCTTTCCGGATTGGACCGCTTTAAATAATCCTCTGATTTATACGGGCGCTATCACTTTGGTGGTTGTGGCGTCATTAGAAACTTTATTGAATTTAGAAGCAGCAGATAAATTGGATCCGCATAAGCGCTCTTCACCCCCCAATCGAGAGTTATGGGCGCAAGGCATCGGTAATGTCGTTTCGGGCGCTATAGGCGGGATGCCGCTAACTTCAGTAATTGTCCGTAGTTCGGTCAATGCCAGTGCCGGAGCTAAAAGTAAATGTTCTGCTATCTTTCATGGCGTGTTGCTCTTGTTTGCCGTGCTGTGTTTAGTGCCTTTGATGAACATGATTCCGCTTTCAGCATTAGCTGCAATTTTAATCCTCACAGGTTTTAAACTGACACATCCCAAATTGTTTAAACAGCTGTATTTAAAAGGTTGGAAACAATTTATTCCTTTTATTATTTCCTTATTGGCGATTTTATTCACAGACTTATTGCTCGGAATCTTGATTGGTTTAGCCAGTAGTGCGGCCTTCATTTTATACGCCAATTTTAATAAGGGACTGAAGGTGTATAAAGAGCATCATTTGCATGGGGTGATTACACGGATTGAATTGCCTTCACAAGTTAGTTTTCTTAACCGTTCGGCATTAATCTCGGCATTGGAACATATTCGCCGCGGCGAACAAGTGGTGATTGATGCCACACTTGTGAGTGATATGGATGCTGATATTTTCCAACTCATTCAAGAGTACCAACAGGAAAAGGCTGTGCAGCGTAAAGTGCAAGTACAGTTGATTGGTTTCAAGGCACACTATGCCGATGCGCAGGAGGCGGCATTAGATATAGATATCAGTACCGCAGCTTTACAGCAACGTTTGACTCCGGAGGCCGTGCTCACTTTGCTTAAAGCCGGCAATGAGCGGTTTGTACAAAATGAGCGTTTGCAACGAGATATCTATCGTCAACTGCGGGTGACCGCAGAAGAAGGACAGCATCCGATTGCGGCAGTGTTAGGTTGTATGGATTCTCGTGCGCCGACTGAAATGATCTTTGATGTTGGAATTGGCGATTTATTTAGTTTACGCATAGCGGGGAATGTCGCAGGGCAAAAAGTTTTGGGTTCATTGGAATTTGCCTGCGAAGTCAAAGGTGCCAAAGTGATCGTAGTGCTTGGTCATACGGACTGTGGTGCGGTTAGCAGTGCTTGTCAGTTGCATTTAGCCGGTCAATCGATTCAGAACCTGACGCGTATGCCACATATTCAATATGTGCTGGGGCCACTCAATGAGTCTGTATCGCGTGTTGCAGAATTGATGCAACCACAAACGCTGAGTCCGGCATTTTTAGAGCAAGTGACGCAAATGAATGTGCATTACAACATCCGCTATATTTTGCAAAATAGTGAAGTGCTACAGCAGTTGGTGCAAGAAGGTAAAGTGGCGATTGTTGGTGCAGTGTATGATGTAAAAACTGGACGGGTTAATTTCTTCGGATAAATAAAATCCGATGACATAAAATACATTAGCGAATCATCGGTACAATCCAACTGGTAATGATCAGCAAAATACCGAAATGTCCCAATTTACGGGTGACATATACCAATTTTGACGGCTTTTGTTCCAATTGTTTCGCATAGTCTTCGATGCTAATGCCTTGTTTTGCATTACTGGTAAATAAAAACACCGCCAAATCAATACAAATTAATATCGTACCGACATCTGCCACCACTTCCATTAAATCGTATTGGCCGCTGATCAAGGCGGTTGACACTTGATAAACAAGGAAAAGTGCAAAAGCGATGCAGGCATACTGCAAAACAGTTAAAAATATCCGCATAAATCTATACTAAATAAGCTCAAAATTCTGAAATAGGATTATAGCGTCCCTCGCAAGAGATTACTGTAACGCTCAGAGTGCTTGCATGACTGCTGGGAAATGTTGCTTTTCAACCAACTCCAAAAACTCATCGCCCATACGCTGACTTTCTGCCACACATTGGTTCCACATTTTAATGCGTTGTTGGTTGTCTAAGCCTTTGAGGGTAAAGTCTTTACGGTCAGGAAATCGGCCAAGCGGCAAGCTTGCAAGGTAGTCTTGTGAAGGCGACAGTAACAGGGTACGCGCCTGATTTTCAGGATTGGCTTGGCGTTTAAATAATTTATCAAACCAACCGGGGGTGATGCTATCCGTGAAATGTGGATACAGCACGATGCCCTGACTTTGGAAGGGCAGGTCAATGTGATAGTCGATCAGGCCGCCATCGCGGTAACTGCCTTGTGGTGCATCAGGGATATCACGTATCGCGGCCATGACACCGGGAATAGATGCAGAAGCCATGAGCCACGGCATGACACTGTCTTGAGTCAATGCATGGTAATGCGTGGTAAAGCCATCATCCGCCACGGTAAATTGATGACCTGACACAGGCTGACTAATTACACGCTGCATGAAATAACGACTGTGTTTACGTGCGAGCGCTGTCGTTCCCACGATCCCTGCGACAGAGGCTAACAGCGGCAGGGCTTTATCACTTTGGAAAATATGCTGAGCTTTGACTGAAAGCACAGTGAGGTGATAATCCAGGTGATTAACCAGTGCCGCTTCTTGACCTTGAATCAAATCGATCAGCATGCCACGACACACATCGCTGACTTCTTGACGGCTCATCTTTTTATGAAAGCTCAGATTGGTATACAGCTCAGAGAGGCGCTTCGTCCCTTCGATAGCTCCCCAAGCAGCAATACTGGCAAAGCGCCAACTGCCAATCGATGAACCAATTAAAGTACGCTTTTGTTGCGCGCGTGGCAAAAAGTCAGCAAAAATTGCCTGATCTAAACCTTGAATACCAATGCCTTTCGGACCACCAGCAGCACCCGGCAGGATATCCACTTGAGCAGCGTTTAAACCCTCTTGTTCAATCAGTTGGCGGGCTAAATGGCCAGCACGGATATTGAGCGCAGGCGGTCTTTTTTGCAAAATTTGAGTCATGGCAGTCGCTTAAAATACAGTCGTAGAATTATTCTAGTGTGTTTTTGCACGGACCCAATGGCTGAAACTTACGACAAATGACTTCTCAGTCATATCAGGGCGTCGCTCAGGAATGCTGTAATAATTGTTCATTATGCCGATGCAATTGAAACAAACTGAGGCAGACGATTGCCCATGTTGCCATTGGAAAGACCGCCCACGCAAAAAAGTTAATGATAAAAATCACGGCCCCAACAAATAACCAATAATTTAACCCTGCCATCAGCTTTTGCTGTGGCAAACAAAGTAGGAATAAACAGGGAAGTGCATTGAAGAAAATAATCCACCAAAATGCAGCGCTATGCTGCATCCGATACAGAGTGGTGTTGGCTGGCGGTTGCCAGTTTAGGAAAGGCATGTGCATATTTAATTGAACTAGCACATCGAGCAGGGTCGAAAAACTATACAGCAAGGCCGTTGCACATGCTCGGAGTGGATTTCGACTATACAGTACCCCTAAATAACTGTATGACATGGCGTTCAGCCTTATTCAAATTTTTGAATTTTTTTTGTTTTTATAGCTTTAAGCCCTTTATTGTCAAAAGGCTTAAAGGAGCTATGGATACAACATATTATTTAAATACAAAGATTATTTAAACACACGCCAAATGGCAAGTAAGCTTGAAAGTGCAATTAATACGATGGAAACATACCATGGCGCAATTATCGCGATGGAGAGGAAGATGGCCATAATACTGCCAAAAACCCAACTACGTTTTTGCTGATGTTCCATTTGCAAGCGCATGCTTTGCAGTTCATTCAGTTGTTTGGCATGCCAAGCCGACTGATTTTTTAAACCATTCAGGCTGTCGATCATCAGCGTTGGTAAATCTTGCGCACCTAAAAGTAAGTCTGGAATTTTTTGCCCGAGTTCTTTTAAGTTTTTCTGCGGATTCATTTGCGCTTTAATCCAATCGGTGAGGATTGGTTTTGCCAAACTCCAAATATCCAATTCAGGATAGAGATCAGTTCCTAAACCTTCAACATGGACCAAGGTCTTGAGCAGCAACATCAATTGTGGCGGAATCTCTAAATGGAAACGACGCGCAATATCCATCACTTGAATCAGGATGCCGGCGAAGTCCAATTCATGCATTGGTTTAGAGACCATTGGGCCAACAGTGCGACGCATTTCACGCGCCAAAGCATCTTGGTCTGTGCCCGGTGGAATCCAGCCCGCTTGGTGCACAATCTGAATCAGCTGCATAAAGTCGCTGTTCATAACAGCGAGCAACATACGTGCAACAGTCATCTGGTCATGCTTCGACAGCTCGCCCATAATCGCGCAGTCCAAGGCAATAAAGCGTGGATTGCTTGGATTAATGGTTTCGACGAAGACATTCCCCGGATGCATGTCTGCATGGAAGAAGTTGTCGCGGAACACTTGGGTAAAGAAAATGGTGAGCCCTTTTTCGGCTAAATCTTTACGATCCATGCCCAAGCGATCAAAGGTCGCAATATCTGAAATTGGTACACCCGTAATACGCTCTTCGACCATGACATCACGGCTGTCCATATAGACTTCAGGCACGTACATCATGCTTGAACCGGTGAAGTAATGACGCATACGACGCGTGTTATCCGCTTCTAAAGTCAAATCCAATTCATTGAGAATAATTTGACGGTAGTCTTGAATAATTTCAGACAGATGCAGGGCACGAGCGGCTTCTAGGCGTTTTTCAAGGAACTGACCAAGCCACTCTAATATTTCAAAATCATGCAGAATTTGATTGCGAATATTCGGGCGAGTCACTTTCACTACGACTTCGCGACCATCATGCAGTGCAGCAGTATGCACTTGTGCGATAGATGCTGCGGCTAAAGGCTGCTCGTCAAAGCGTGCAAATAAGGTATTAACATCGGCTTTGAGTGATTCCTGAATGCGCATTTTGGCAACGTCATTTGAAAAAGGTTTTACACGGTCTTGTAAAAGCACCAATTGCTGTAAAACTTCAGGTGGAATCAAGTCACGACGGGTAGACAGTAATTGACCGAGTTTAATGGCCAAAGGTCCCATATCTTCTAAAGCTTGTTTTAGCTTCAGTGGATTTTTACGTTCTTTGCTTAAACGTGCTGCAGGATGTATACGAATGAGGGAAAGAATATGACGGGCTTTTTCCGGTAATTCTTCCGCAGGAAACAACGTGTCGAGTCTATAGTGCGCAGCAATGCGCCAAAGGTCGAGTAAACGTGAAACGTGCGGAATCATATATGCAATTACCTAGTCTTAAGTGTTGTCTTGTAATGAGTCAATTTGGCTGTGCAGCTGCTGAATTTTTGCTTCTGCACGGTCCAGATTTTGATTCAAAATTCGGGTGTCTTGATTCAGGTCATCCATTTGCCAGCGTGGGGCAAGCAAGCCTGAATCTTCTTTTAACGCATCTTCAGCAAAGAACAAATGGCTTTGTAAAGTACGTTTGAGATGTTTGGGTGCAAGTTGTAACTTACCAATTTCATGCGCAAGGCTTGGCCCAATCCAAGGGCTTAGATGCGAAGCTAAATCGGGCTCAGCTTGCTGCATAATGCGCTGGATATCCTGCAATAAGTGATAATCACCTTGCAATGGGATATTGCCAACATCTTCAGCCAACAGCAGTTTAAGGAGCTCGACGACTGTTTTGACATGTAAGGTCGCCGTTGCTTCAGTTATGTTTGAATGCTGTTCGAAAGGGCGTTGCTCAAAGATGGATGCAGTTTCAGTATGTCCTGTTGGCGTCGGTTCTAAGCGAACTTTCTGATCGTCAAAAAACACATCCACCGACAATTGTGGTGAGTCGATCACCACACGAAGCATTTTGCCTTGCAATTCATTCAGTTGGATGCGAGTAATAGCATCCAAATCAATGACATGATGAATTAAGCGTTCAACTGCACCAAGTGCGAGAATCGACCACATAGTTCAGCCTGCAGTATTAAAGTTTGAAACCACGGTGTACAGCTACGATACCACCCGTTAAGTTGTGGTAATCACAGTTTTGGAAGCCGGCATTTTCCATCATACCTTTAAGCGTACGTTGGTCTGGGTGCATACGAATCGATTCTGCAAGGTATTTATAGCTTTCAGAGTCATTCGCTACGATTTTACCCATGATCGGTAATGCAGTGAATGAGTACAAATCATACAGTTTTGAGAATGGTTCAAATACCGGTTTAGAGAATTCTAAAATCAGTAAACGACCACCTGGCTTAAGTACGCGGTACATTGCAGCTAGTGCAGCATCTTTGTCAGTCACGTTGCGTAGACCAAATGAAATGGTCAATAGGTCAAAACTGTTGTCAGCAAAAGGTTCTAAAGTTTCAGCATTGGCCAAAACGAAATCGACATTGGTACAACCAGCATCAATTAGGCGGTCACGACCGACATTGAGCATCGATTCATTAATGTCTGAAAGCACCACATGACCAGTCGGGCCAACTTCACGGCTGAACACTTTGGCAAGGTCGCCTGTACCGCCTGCAATATCAAGCACGTGTTGACCGCGACGTACGCCTGACATGTTAATGGCAAAGCGTTTCCATAGACGGTGAATACCAAATGACATTAAATCATTCATGATGTCGTATTTTGCAGCCACTGAGTGGAAGACTTCCGCTACTTTTTGCGCTTTATCTTCGCTGCTCACGGTTTGATAACCAAAGTGCGTGGTTGCTCCAACGTTACCAGTATTCGCGCCACGTGGCAGATTATATTTGGGTACTGAACCTGTCACAGGTGTGTCGGTCAGACGTTGTTCTAAAGATTGTTGCTGACCTTGCGCTGTCCCTTGTGGTAAAGGCTCAGTTAAGAATGGACTCACTTTGTCTGTATTTTGTGCCGACTCAGGTGTAGGGGCAGGCGTTTGATTCTCGTTAGACATTAGAGTCACTCCTAACTTATAAATAGGGTTAATGTTGCTTTGCAAGCATGATGACAGATTCTCTGTTGTTATACAGCAGTCATTTGCATTTGTTGTGAATAATATACAGAAAAAATAAGGGTCTGCTGTAATTGCTTTGCAAATCCCCTATAAAAAATCTGAATTCAGTCTTGCAAGCCCAGTTTGTTTTATATCAAACACGGGCTTTATGGGATGTGAGTTTTGTTAAGCCGCAGGCTGAAACGGGTTCGGGTCTCCGGCATGTACACGGTCAACGATTTTGCGTTCTACAGCGGTAAATTCGCGGACAAATTTTTCTGCTGACTTGAGCGGTTTCATTGCCAAGAAGCCATCTTGCATAAAGTCGTACATTACTTCGAAATTGTATTTGTTTGCTGCGCCCTTACACATTTTAAATGCGGTATAGACCATAAATGAGCGCATGTATTTATCTAAATTGCGGCCTAAATCGTCCAGCAGTTGCAGCTGCAACATGCGGTCTTTACCTTGATCGAGCTTGAGATAGGTCTGACGCATCATTTCATCGGTCAGGGTTGGATTATTTGGATAATCTTGCAGTAATTGAATGGCCACTTGTTCATCAAGCTGTACGGCTAAAATGGCAAGTTGAACGCCCGAAGTACCAGTCTTTATGGCATTGTCTGGAATCAATTTTTCAGCTTTGTGTGCATAGCGCGTGAGACGAGCAATTTGTGCTGCTAATGCATCAAAATCAGGACCGCCATATAAACGATTAATAAAATATTCAGACATCAGCACATTGTGTTTTTCAGCAAATTGTACGGCATGTGTGCGTTGCATACGTTGTTTTTGCCACTGCTGGACATCTTGTAAACGCTGTAAAATTTCTGGCTTTTTGTGGTAGTTCAACTGGTAATACAGTTCAAGTAAATCATCTAATACTGCAAGTTTGGACATTGAGTGTCTCAATTATTTTTTAGATGTTTGAATCTTAGTGGGTGTTGGAGCTTAGGGCTATGACAAAGTGACGAAATTACAGGTCAATCTGAGTCAGTTTGTTGCAGAAACGGTCATATTTTCCATTTCAGCATATACATGAAAGCATTGTTGTGGGGTGAAGGGCATGGTTATACTCAAAACAGAATAAAACCAAGGGTCCGCCATGAGCTTAAAAGAAACAGAATTTCAATTGATGGATGAAGAACAACTCTCGGTTGAGCTGATTGAAGCGCAGTATCAACTGAAAAATACCAGCCGTCAGCCCAATGCCAAAAGCATGTTGATTTTAGTGAGTGGAATCGAGCTTGCGGGTAAGGGAGAGGCTGTCAAACAGCTCCGCGAATGGGTCGATCCACGCTACTTAAGGGTGAAAGCGGATGCCCCGATCATGTTTAATCAAAAACAAACGTTTTGGCAGTCTTATGCACGGTTTATTCCTGCCGAAGGGCAAATCATGGTGATGTTTGGAAACTGGTACAGTGATTTGCTCAGTACCGCCATGCATGTGTCGAAGCCTTTGGATGAAACCTTATTTGATGAATATGTCGAGAACATGCGAGCCTATGAACAAGACCTAAAAAATAATCATGTCGATGTGATTAAGGTCTGGTTCGATTTATCTTGGAAATCCTTACAAAAGCGCTTGGATGAAATGGACCCGAGTGAAGCGCGTTGGCATAAATTGCATGGTTTAGATTGGCGCAATAAAAAACAATATGACAACCTACAACGTTTACGTCAGCGTTTTAGTCATGACTGGGTCATCATCGACTGTGAAGATGAGCAAGTCCGTGATCAACAATTTGCACAGCATATTTTACGCACTTTAAAACATTGTCCAGCACATGAAACCAAAGCGGTGGGGCGCTGGAAACAAGCCAAAACACCACAGGCGTTATTGGAACCCAGCACTGTCGTGGCTGATGAGGCTGATTATAAAAAAGAATTAAAAAAATTAAGCCGCAAGGTGGCTGAAGCTTTACGTTTTGATTCACGCAATGTGGTGATCGTCTTTGAAGGAATGGATGCCGCAGGAAAGGGCGGGGCAATTAAACGCATCGTCAAAAAGTTGGACCCACGCGAATATGAAATTCATACCATTGCAGCACCCGAAAAATATGAGCTACGCCGTCCATACTTATGGCGCTTTTGGAATAAAATTCTCCCTGAAGAAAAGATCACGATTTTTGACCGCAGTTGGTATGGTCGCGTTTTGGTTGAGAGAATTGAAGGCTTTGCCAATACGGTTGAATGGCAGAGAGCCTATGATGAAATCAACCGTTTTGAAAAGGACTTATATGACAGTCAAACGGTTGTCATCAAGTTCTGGTTAGCCATTGGAAAGGATGAGCAAGCTGCACGGTTTAAAGCCCGAGAAGAAACCGCGCATAAGCGTTTTAAAATTACTCCAGATGACTGGCGGAATCGTGACCGTTGGGATGATTATCTCAAAGCTGCCGCAGATATGTTGCAACGCACGGATACAGAATATGCGCCGTGGCATGTGATCGCCACCAATGACAAGCACAGTGCGCGCTTACAAGTGCTAGAGACGATCTTGGCGCAATTGAAAGCAGATTAAATGCATGAAAAAAGCCACGATATTCGTGGCTTTTTTCATTTTCAAAACTAGCTCATTTTCAGATTTACTTAATCTTCAGATCTATGGTTTAGATCACTTTGATTATTAAATCTTATAGATTTGCTAGACATCGCTCCGTTAACCATTGTTCGGCGTTGGGACAGGTTGGTTCGGAAATTTCTGTTGAATACGCTTCGCCAATTGGTAGCTTTCTTCCACATGGGTTTCAGCGACTTTTTTCATCACGATATAACCCAAACTGGCTGCCACCAATTGTCCACCTAGCGGAATAAATTTGGTCACTTGTTTGGTAATATATTTTGCCGCAATGTTATTCAGCGATTTTTTCATCGCGGTTCGTGCAACCACTAAGCCAGAAAATTCGACACCACGTTTACGCAGTTCCGTCCAATGAATCTGTTTGGTTTTCGGGTCATACACACTAATTTGATCTGGCGCTAAACCAAAACGCGCATTAATTTCTGGAATGAGCTGCGACAAAATTCCGACGTCAATCACCACATCCAAAAATGGCACAGGAATAATGGCTGCACCTGCTGAAAAATAAGCACGTTTTTTCACAAGCTCTAAGCATTCAGCGCGAATAATTTCCAGATTTAAGTTAGGGTCGATGGAATCAGGAATGTTATCAATTTTCATAAGCAGATACCCTTGATACTGGATTGGTTTTTTTCTCATAAAATATCATTAAGATACTTGTTTAAAAGCATTTTTTGCAATCTATTCTCTTGTCAAAGTCGCATAGACAGCCCAAGATGTATAGTAAATAATCATTGTTGTTTTGTAGTAGTTGGTCACTCAGGCTGTAAAGGTAATCCATGGCAATACATGTAATTCAAAGTCAACGAATCGAAGTTTTGGTGGATTGTCTAATCGAAAAATTGAAATCGAATCAATCGACCAATGCTTTGTCCGTCTTGCAAGAACGACATATCGTGGTGCCCGATCAAGCCATTGCTGCATGGTTAGAAAAACAAATTGCTGAAAAAATCAGTATTAGTGCCAATATTAAGCATCATCGTAAAATTTTAGGGTTGCAGTGGAAAGCCTACGATTGGGCCTTGCCGAATAAACAAGACCGAGAGCGGATTAAAGGTATCAACATGCCGCCGTTGATTATGCAATGGCGTATTTATAATGCTTTAGCGGTTTTTATTGCAGCTGATCAGTTTGATGCAGCACAGATTCCGACAGATGTTCAGCCCTTAGTTCAGCGTATTTTTGACAGCACAGCACAGCTCTCAGATCGAAAAAAACGTGAGCAAAAGCGGCAAGAAATGTTGTACTGGATCGCTGCTCAAGTCACTCGGCTTTTTACCAACTACATGGCCTTTCGTGGCAGTTGTATTCATACCCCAGATGAAGGTGTTGAGCACTGGATTTGTCCACATTGCGATACCGATTGGTTGAAGGCGTGGAGTCACAATCAGCCTTTAAATATCATGCAACTCACAGGTCTGAAACCTGAACAAGCCGATGAATATCTACCGACGCAGGCTCGACAACTGGAGCATTGGCAGCGTTGGTTATGGCATCAAGTATTCCAAAAAGACTTTAATGACCGTCAGGAAATAGACAATAAATTTTGGTTTGCCTTGGCGCGTGCTGAGCAAAATCGGCAGCAGCAGTTTGATTTGGATGCTGAGGATGATGAACGCGATGATGATGAGCGTCATCAAACCTATAACGGTTTGCCTGAACAAATTTTTGTTTTTACGACCTTAGAATTACCACCTGCACAACTGAAATTTTTATATCGCTTGGCGGCGTATACCAAAGTACATTTGTTGTATTTCAACCCATCGCGTGAGTATTGGGCAGACATGGTCGATCCAGTTTGGAAAGATCGTTATAACTTGAAATTACAACAGCGTTATATTGAGCGAAATCCCAATGTCAGCACAGCGCAAATTCAGGCCTATCTGAGTACGACCAATGCCGAATTTCGTGAATCACAGCATTCACTACTGACGCGTTTAGGCAAGCGTGCGCGGGATAACTTTGCATTATTGGTGAATATGTCTGGTGGCGAAGGCTGGGAAGATATTTTTCCAGACACCGAGCCGACAACACTGCTCGCTCAAATTCAATATGACATCATGACCTTAGAAGAACCCAAGCAGCATCAATATGCACTTGCGGGCTCAGATGAATCGATTCAATTTCATGTCTGTCATTCTAGCCTGCGTCAATTAGAGGTTTTACGTGAGCAGTTGGTACATTGGTTGGCCGAGGGCACGGAACAGGAGCCACGCCATCCGAGTGATATCTTGGTCTTGGTGCCAAATTTAAAAGAGCTTGAACCGCATATTCGGACGGTCTTTTCGACGACTCGTGGCATGGGACGCAGTGCGGTGGATTTACCTTATATCCCAGTCAAAATTGCAGGGGTGGTCAGCCAAGATATTCAAAATGCATGGCAAGCTTTCGTTGGACGCATTGAAATTAGCCAAGGTCGTTTTACCGCAGAAGATTTTCATGATTGGCTGAATTTGAATGCGGTGCAAGAACTGTATCAGCTCGACCATGTGCAAATGGAACGTATGATGGAACTGCTGATTCAAGCTGGTTTCCGTCGTGGTTTAGACGAACAGCACATGTTGGCTTATTTGTCCGAGCAAGACCGAGATTATCGTTATACCTTTAAATTTGCATTAGACCGTTTGGCTTTAGGGATTGCGATTCCACAACATGCCGTATTTGAGGACACGTTAAGTTTTGCAGGGGTGTTGAGTAGTGATTTTGAGTTGGTTCAAACTTTAATTCAGATCTACCGAGATATCAGTGCGCGTCGAGATTGGCTCAATCCGAATCTCAGCACACAGACTGTCAAAGTGTGGTTGCAACAATTAGATGCAGATTTAAAGCCTTTTGTGGAAGCCAGTGGTCGAGCATTTGAAACCATTCGCAGTGTGATGCGTGCGATGACGCAACGTCTGCACAATGCTCAAAGTGATAAAGTTGAGTCGCTCCCAAACAGCTTTAATTTGCCATTATCTTTGCTGCTCAAAGAAATACAACAAGGCATCGATAGCTCTGCCGATCAGATCGAACCGACAGGATCCGTGACCTTTGCGGACATGGGGAAAATCCGCCAAGTCCCATTTTCATTGGTGGTGTTGATGAACATGGATAGTGGTAAGTTTCCACGTCGTGATCAGCAAGTGCCTTTTGATTTAATGGATGTGTTTAAACCGGTATTGGGTGATCGCTCACGTTTGGAAGATGATAAAGGTGCATTTTTAGATGCCTTGTTATTTGCCCGACAGTCCTTGTGGATTTTCTATAATGGCTTTGATGTCAATGATGGTGAAAGTCGTGAGCCATCATCCGTGATTTATGAATTTAGCCAATTCCTCGCACGGATGATTCAGCCGCAGCAATTGAACCAACCACATGATGCCATGCTGGATTTGGATGGCTTACGCATTCCACAGCAGCTCGAGCCGCTATACCATATTTATCCTTTGCAGCCATTTGACCCGATGGGTTTTCAGCAGTCGAAAAACCTACGATATAAAGATCAATGGTTTGCTGTGGCGGAACATATTTTAGATCAGTCTGGTCAACGCCAATCGTGGATTAACCGTGATTATCCTGTGCATGATGAACAAGAAGTACGGGTTTTGGATGGTCAGGAATGGATTAAAGATGTGGTGTTTCCAGCTCGTGCATATTTGAAAACGCTTGGCGTGGCCAGTGTCTATACAGGTGACCAATTACCACAGCAAGAGCCTTTATTGCTCGACCGTTTACAGCAATATCATGTCCGTGACTTATTGCAAAAGCATTATGTGCAACCTGCCTCTCGTGTCCATCAAGCTGAGGATCAGAACTCTACGACTCCAACTGAACCGGATATGGCCTTGTTCCAAGATGTACTGCCTGTGGGACATAGTCAAATAGCGACTTGGAAGCTCAGTTTGCAAGAGCAGGCACAGTTATTAGAGCGTTTGGATGGACGCCGTGTAACCGCGACCACCTTACAAAACTTACAGCTTGAACCGCATTTGATACTGAGTATCACCGTGCCTGAAGACTCTCAGAGTATGCATTGGTTAAGCTGTATGGCGTCTGGGGCAAAGCCTAAGCGTCAGACGCAAACCTGGCTCGAATATCTGCTGTGGTTGAGCTATTTAGACTTAGGCGATGAGGGCGCGACGTATCGTCGTGAAGTGATTTGTAATGATAAAAGCATAGTCTGTTGTGGATTAAGCTCTGCACAAGCCAAGCTGCAGCTCAGTGAATGGGTGGCGATGTGGAAACATGCACAAAAACGTCCTGTGGTGCTGCCTGCTGCCTTAATTCGCCAAGAAAAATGCACTTGGGTGGAGAATGAAACAGGCCAGCTCATGCCAGATAATTTTGCAAAGCTTCAAGAGGAATGGCTGAAAAATCATAGTTTTGGTGGAGTGGAGTTGGAGTCGAATGAAGCCAATAGCCACCATCGTGATTGGAGCTTTATTTTACAGCAACAAGCGGCAGATGAGCTTCTGGCATTGTCCTGTCGTTATTATGCAGAACGTTTATATCATGTGATGGATACCGAGGCGGATGACGGCCTAAAAAAACTCAATGTCATCAAGCCTGAGGTGAAAAAATGAATATGCCACAGCAAACGATGAAAATGTCCACCAACCCGATTGCAGACATGAGCTTTACCGGACTGCACTGGATTGAAGCCTCTGCGGGTACTGGGAAAACCTATACGCTTTCCAGTCTGATGGTGCGGATTTTTCTCGATCGCTATATGCCAAATCAGGTCATTGCCACCACCTTTACACGTAAAGCCACAGCGGAACTCAAAGCGCGGGTACGACTGCGGATTGAAGAAACCCGTGACTTTATTTATGGCCTGCTCGCGGCACCTCAAAATGAGTTGGCCGAACTTCAGCAAAGTTTGAGTGACCCTTTGTATCAGCAAGTGCTAAAAGATCATGGGCATCATTTAGATTATGCTTACAATCGTCTGAACGTGGTCTTACAACAATATGAAGAACTCTTTGTCGGAACTTTAGACAGCTTTAGTCAAAAGTTATTACGTGAATTTGCCTTTGAAAGTGGTCGTATTGAACAGGTACAAATCAGTGATGATGAAGACCTACATATTGAACGGATCATTCATGATTTATTAAGAGATTGGATTCAGCAGCAGCCTGCACATTTGATTGAATATTTGATGTTGAATCATCAGTTAAAAGGCCCTGAATACTATCTGGGCGTGGTAAAGGAAAGTCTAAACTTCCCATCGGTGGATTTACGTGTCCCTGAATTACCCGAAAATGCTTTGGCGCATTTTGAAGCGATGTGTCATCAGCTTGCGCAAATGCTGCCTGCCGCTCGTGTAGAGCTTGCGGCGTGTTTTGATGCTGCAAGTCATTATAAAAACCTGGTGGACGCTCGACGTTTTAATAAAGGGGCATTCTTTGTCACCTTTACCACACGCATTCCCGAGTTATTACAGCACTTTGAAGCTGCGGGTAGCCAAGGGGTTTTGACTCAGTCCGACGTGTTACAGCCGACGATGAAAGCCATCCGTTCATTATTTTATGATCCGAATAAAACTGAATTTAAGCCACGTGTCTTTAAAGACAAAGTCGTTGAAGAGCAGCCGGATGTCTCAATAGCGTTTTATCAACATGCTTTTGTTCAACAACTCCGAGCGGTGCTCAGCGCTTATGAACATATCAATCAAGCAGAACAATACCTGAATTTTTATTTGGCGCAGGAAGCTAAAAAGCGTTTGCCTCAAGTGTTGTCTCACGCAGGGGAAACCACCTTTTCACAACAAATTCGGACTTTATCGGAAGCCTTACAGCAAAGTTCAGCAGCAGGGAAAGACAGTTTTGCTGCCCATGTTTTGGCACGATATCCGCTGATTTTAGTCGATGAATTTCAAGACACCAACCAAGATCAAGATGACATGCTGTCTAGCATTTGGCGGGTCAAGGAGCGCTTACATCAGGGTTGTATGATTATGGTCGGCGACCCCAAACAGGCGATTTATGGGTTCCGTGGCGGTGACATGCTGACCTATCGTAAAGCGCGTCATGATATTCAAACCAAGGGTGGACGTTGTTATACCTTGAACAAAAACCATCGTTCAGTCAAAAACTTGGTTGAAGTGGTGGATGCCTTGTTTCATCGGCAAACGGACTTTGGTGAGCATGTTGAATACACCCCGATTCAAGCAGGTGAGCGTGAGCATCCGCCGTTGATTGATCATGATCAAGTCAATCCACAACCGCTGCGTTGGTTGGCTTTGGATGAAACGCTAAATGAAGCTGAGCAAGTGGCTTGGCAGATTCAGTCATTACTCAACCAAGCGCAGCAAGGACATTTATATTTTCAAGACAACAATACCCAGCGAGCACTGACAGCAAACGATATTGCGGTCTTGGGGCAAAACCATTTCGACTTAGAGCAAGTGCAACAATGTTTATTGCAGCTCGGCGTTCCTTGTTATAAAGCATCTCGGGACAGTGTCTATAAAAGTTCCGTCGCACAAGATGTAGCCGCTTTGCTGACCGCGATTTTGAATCCCTATCAAGAAGCCAAGGTGAAACGTGCGCTGCTGAGCCGTTTATTGGGTTTTGATCTGAAACAACTGGTCGCACTCGAACAGCAAGCGGATGGACTCAGCGACATCATCGAAAAACTCGAACAGATTCGACAAATTTGGAATGAGCAAGGATTCCGCAGCGCGTGGAATAGCTGCATGACGGTCTTTCAGGTGTGGACGCGTTTGGTGGCTGGGCAAAGTCGAGATAATGAACGCACAGTGGTGAATTTACGCCATATCGCAGAATTATTAAGTCAGCAAAGTGAACATTACACAGGTGTACATAAGCTTTATCAATGGTTTATTCGCCAAATCAATTTAGGCATCAATAATGAAAGTACCCAAGAGCGAAAATTGACTGGGCAATTGGGGGTGCAACTGATGACGATTCATGCATCCAAAGGCTTAGAATTTGGTTGTGTGTTTTTATTGGGAGCAAATGCGGGCTTAAGTGAAAAAGGCAATTTGAATTTTTCCCTTAAAGACAATCAGCAAAAAAGCCTTGGGTTAGAACGTGTGATTGCCGTGAAGTCTTCGGACTTACCCGAAGATGATATTCAACAAAATGATGCGCGCAATGAAGCAGAGCATCATCGCTTGTGGTACGTGGCGTTGACCCGTGCCAGTTATCGTGTCTATGCCGTGCTACGTCATCATGAAGTAGAAAAGAAACAAATGGCAGAAGCGCGTTCAGGACTGACTTTTTGGCGTGGAAGCGAACCTGATCTGTTCCAACATGCAGAAAGTGTGGATGCTGATGTTTTGCGTGCAGCACCACCAATTTTGACTCAGACTCAGGTTGAAACTGTTGTATTAGACGCGGAAGAAATTCCCAACAGCCATTTTTATCCACGGGAAACCACCAGTTTTACCGCGCTCACGCGTACGGCACATAAGACACATATACAACGTGACCAACTGGCAGCGGCAATGAACGAACAGGAAGACAGTGCTGCCGATGAAGTTGAACAGCTTGAAATCGTTGAAGCAGAAACGGCAGAGAAAATAAGCTGGATTAAACGGCATTTTCCAAAGGGAACCAAGCCCGGAAGTTTCTTGCATAAATTGATGGAAAAAGTTCGATTTAGCACCCCAGAAGAGAAGTTGGCCAAAGCCATCGCATCACGTTTTCATAGTGATGTTGAGTTTGATTCGCCGCAAATGTTGCAAAACTTAATGAAACAGTTCGGGCAAACGGCAAACCCTGAGCAAGATGAAGCTGAACTGATTGAAGAAATGCGGGAATGGTACAGTCAAATTATTCATACACCATTGCATGATGGTTTTAGCTTGCATCAGTTAAACGATGGCGAATATCGTTCGGAAATGGATTTTCATTTGAGTATGGCAGATCGTGCATTAGCGATACGTAAAATACGCATGCTATTTGAAAGCCTAAAAGAGCCAGATTTACAAATACAAGATTTGAATGATGTGTTTACAGCACGCTATCTGACGGGGTCGATTGACTTGGTGTATTTTGATGGTCAGCGCTATCACATTGCCGATTATAAAAGTAATTTCTTAGGCGATCAGACCGCACATTATGATCATGCCTATATTCGAGAAAGTATGAGTCATTCCAGTTACTGGTTGCAGGCTGCATTATATTTGGTGGCCCTGCATCGTTATTTGAAAGCCGTGATGAAAGACTATGATATGACGCAGCATTTGGGTGGGGCGAGTTATCTGTATCTTCGTGGTATGGATGGACAGTCCGATCGTGGAGTATATCACTGGAAGCCGGCGGATACATTCATTCAAAACCTCGATGCAATATTGAGCGAAAAGGTTGTGGCTAAAACGTGAAAAAGCACGAAAAAGATAAAAATATTCACGCTGAAACAATAAGTTGCTTTGTGGATAAGTTTGAGGATAACTGTGTGGAAAATGATCAAAAAGCCTTGTCAGCACAGCCTTTGCACGCGGGACAAGAAAACACTGTAGAAATGCAGGTTTTAGTTACCCAAAATCCCCAAGAAACTGCTGATTTAGATGCGGTTTTGCCGGATTGGATTGACTATTTAATCCAACATTATTTACCCAATCAGGTCAGTCATCCTGCTGCAAATCAGTTAATTCAACAATTGATGCAAGCCGTGGAAAAAGGCGACAGTTGTATTTTGGCCGAAAATGTACAGATTCAATGTTTGGCTCAGATGGTTCAGCTTGAGCAAGCTGAAAAAACGCCGGTTGCGCCTTTTGTATTTGATTCACAGCGACTGTATCTCTATCGCTATTGGGCACTAGAAAATGCTTTAGCCAAGCAAGTTGCACGTTTAAAACAGCAAATAAAGCAAGATCTTAATCAAACGCAGATGCTTAATATTGAAAAGGATTTACTGACCGATCCCCATCAGATCCAAGCACTGCACATGGTGTGTCAGCACAATTTTAATATCATTACCGGTGGGCCTGGGACAGGTAAAACTTATACCTTGGCTCGGATTATTGCCGTGTTGAATGAGCAAAATCCAAATTTAAGAATTGCGATGGCAGCGCCGACAGGAAAAGCGGCGCAGCGAATGGAAGAAGCCTTACAAGCAGCGTTTAAAGATCCTGCATTGCAGCATTATTCGATTATTCACAAACATTTGAAACCCGTAACTTTGCATCGTCTATTGGGTTTAGGGACGCGCGCTATCCCGCGGTTTAATGAGCGCCAACGCTTACCCTATGACGTCATTGTGGTCGATGAAGCCTCCATGTTGGATTTAAGTTTGGCGCAGATGCTATTCGCGGCAATCCCTCAACACAGCAAGCTGATTCTCTTAGGGGATGCAGAACAGTTGGCTTCGGTCGATGTTGGCGCTGTTTTGGCCAACCTTCAGGATGTCGATGCCTTACAAGCCAACCGTACCCATTTACAGACCAGCCGCCGTTTTGTACAGGGTGCAGCCATTGGTGAGTTTGCTCGTTTTATTCAACAACAAGAACAACAGCAAACAACCACTGAAGTTCTGGCGAAATTCGAACATCAGGTGGTATCTGCATCCGAACTTCAGCCGATTCAACTGACACCGAATATGAGCGATGTGATTCAGTTGCAATATCTCCCCGACGCTACGAACAGTGCGGCACATTGGGCAAAATATTATGATCAACTGATGTATGGTTTTCAGCCCTATGTGGCATGGTTAAAACAATGGCCAGAGCAACCCGCTGAATATGCAAATTGGTCAGCCCAATTGATTCGCTATTTTGATGATTATCGGATTCTATCGGCCATTCGACATGGAAAATTAGGCTTACACGAACTCAATCAGCAGATTGAACTTCGGGTCTTAAATACCTTGGGTGTGTTGAAACAAGGGGATTGGTATGTCGGTCGTCCAGTCATGATGACCTATAACGATTATCAACTTGGACTATCAAATGGTGATATCGGGATTTGCTTAAAACGACCGATGACGGAAAAGTCGCAGTTTGAGGTTTATTTTCCAAGTTTGGATAAATGGGTGGTGGCAACACGGTTACCTAAAAGTATAGAAACCGCCTATGCCTTGACCATACATAAGTCTCAAGGTTCTGAATTTACCCATACGGCGGTAGTTTTGGAAAATCATGCTACCGAAATGATGAGTAAAGAGCTGATTTATACCGCCATCACTCGTGCCAAAAAAGTGGTGAGTTTGCTTGTTGCAAAAGATGCATTGGCAAAAGCGCTTATAAAAAGAACAGCGCGAGTTAGTGGTCTGTTAGAAAAAATTAACAATCACCTACCTTTGTAAAGCCTAGGCAAAATGTACCGTATTTTGTAAGAAATGGCTTACATCGATTCAGGAGATTTGCGCATAGAGCTTTTTAGAGCTTTTTGAGAAGATGACTTCACAGAAAAAGAACTCAACACGGATGGTTGAGTAAAATCGCAAAAGTATAAGAATAACGTCAAAAGACAGCGAACTTACAGTGAAGTAAGGAAATAGGAAACTTACAGCCGCTAAGCCTTGTAGTTTTGGGAGAGACTACAGGGCTTTTTTATGTCTGGAAAATAAGAAATACCTATACGCTGTAACAGAAAAGAAATTAACTGATGTACGAAAAAGCTTACATATAGATACGAAAAATACGACTTTTATCTAATAGCCGTTGTGGCAAAATCTACCACATAAGGAAGTGCAAGTTAAAACATGGAATGTTTGACATAAGGACGCGGAAAAGCGCCACATAAAACAATAAATAATAAAACAATAACTAAAAAAGAAGAAACTACAGCGCAAAAAAGCCCGAGCCTAGCTCGGGCTTTTTTTTAATCATTCCACTTTGAGTTTTGCATGCTAAACATCGAGTGGCAAAATATATCAAAAATAAGTTTAAAATTCATTCAATAATATGGAATTCAATGTGTTGGAAATATGCAGTTTTGTGTCGTATAGAGTGTCGAAGCATATAAAAAATTTATAATGGAATCGAGAGGAAAAATAAGGCGTTATTGTCATTAAGAAAACCTGACGAAGTCGGCTATCTCTTTTTGCAATTGGGACGATTTTCCCTTAATATAATGCACTTGCTGTAGTGATGCACGGCAGTCAGCTGATTTATTGGTTGATTCGTATCAAAAGTTAACTTTATAAGCATCTCGGAGAAATCGAATGGCTTTAACAAACGCAGATCGCGCAGAGATCATTGCAAAATTCGCTCGCGCTGAAAACGACACTGGTTCACCAGAAGTTCAAGTAGCTCTTTTAACTGCTCAAATCAATGATTTACAAGGTCACTTCAAAGAGCACAAACACGACCACCATAGCCGTCGCGGTCTTATCCGTATGGTTAACCAACGTCGTAAGCTTCTTGACTACCTTAAAGGTAAAGACGCTACTCGTTACAGCGCATTGATTGCTGCTTTAGGTTTACGTCGTTAATTCGATTTAAACTTTTATTTTCGGACTATTGCATGCTTAGTGCTGTATTACTGAAAACTAAAGTCTATCCAACCTTGGTTGGATAATGGGGAAGGGGCGTTGATTCGCTCCTTCTTTGTGTCTCAAATTAGTATTTTTAATTAATGTTTTTAATATCTAGTGAGGTCGGCTTCTAAGCTTTGTCATTTATGTTGCAGCGTTTGGGGCGTTGAGTGAATGCCAAACCTTAGGGGTCTCCACTAGAATAATTGTTCACAAGAACTAGGAAAAAATAAAACATGTCGATGTTTAATATTATTCGTAAAGAATTCCAATACGGTCAGCATCAAGTTGTCCTAGAAACAGGTCGTGTTGCGCGTCAAGCGAACACTGTAATCATCACTATGGGTGGTGTACAAGTTCTTGTTGCCGTTGTTGCTCAACCAACAGCGAAAGCAGGTCAAGACTTCTTCCCATTGACTGTTAACTACCAAGAAAAACAATATGCTGCAGGTCGTATCCCGGGCGGTTACGGTAAACGTGAAGGCCGCGCGTCTGAAGCTGAAACTCTTATTTCACGCTTAATCGACCGTCCAATCCGTCCGTTGTTCCCAGAAGGTTACTACAACGAAATCCAAGTGACTGCGACTGTGATTTCTTCTGACAAAACGATGGATGCTGACATTGCTGCAATGTTAGGTACATCTGCTGCACTTGCAATTGCGGGTACGCCTTTCCGTGGTCCAATCGGTGGTGCGCGCGTTGGTTTAATCAACGGTGAATACATCCTTAACCCGAACCACGAACAGCTTAAAGAATCTGACCTTGACCTTGTGGTTGCAGGTACAGAATCTGCAGTATTGATGGTTGAATCAGAAGCGAAAGAACTTTCTGAAGACCAAATGCTTGGCGCTGTATTGTTCGGTCATGACGAAATGCAAATCGCGATCCAAGCGATTAAAGAATTTGCTGCGGCTGCTGGTGCAACAGAGTCTACTTGGACTGCACCTGCGAAAAACGAAGACCTTCGTGCAAAATTAAAAGAAGCGTTTGAAGCGAAAATCTCTGAAGCATACACAATCGCTGTTAAACACGATCGTTATGCAGCACTTGATGCGCTTCAAGCTGAAGCTGTTGCTCAATTTGTTCCAGAAGAAGACGTTGACGGTATCGCTGACGACTTAGCTGAATTATTCGAAGACCTGAAATACCGTACAGTACGTGACAACATCTTGTCAGGTAAACCACGTATTGATGGCCGTGATACTAAAACAGTTCGTGCGCTTGACGTACAAGTTGGCGTGTTAGACCGTGCTCACGGTTCTGCATTATTCACACGTGGTGAAACTCAGGCGTTGGTAACAACAACTTTGGGTAATACACGTGATGCGTTAATGGTAGATACATTAGCGGGTACGAAAACTGACAACTTCATGTTGCACTACAACTTCCCTGCATACTCTGTAGGTGAAACTGGTCGTGAATCTGGTCCTAAACGTCGTGAAATCGGTCACGGTCGTTTAGCGCGTCGTGGTGTACAAGCTGTACTTCCAGCAGCTGACCGCTTCCCGTACGTGATCCGTATCGTATCGGACATCACTGAATCTAACGGTTCATCTTCAATGGCTTCTGTATGTGGTGCTTCTCTATCACTTATGGACGCAGGTGTTCCACTTAAAGCGCCAGTTGCGGGTATCGCAATGGGTCTAGTCAAAGAAGGCGAGCGTTTCGCAGTTCTTTCTGACATCTTGGGTGACGAAGACCACCTTGGCGACATGGACTTTAAAGTAGCAGGTTCTGCAAACGGTATTACTGCACTTCAAATGGACATCAAGATCGAAGGTATTACTGAAGAGATCATGGAAGTTGCATTGAACCAAGCGTATGCAGGTCGTATGCACATCTTAAATGCAATGAACCAAGTAATTTCACGCGCTCGTCCTGAAATCTCTATGCACGCGCCTACATTCCAAGTGATCAACATCAACCCTGATAAGATCCGTGATGTGATTGGTAAAGGTGGCGCAACGATTCGTGCGATCACTGAAGAAACTAAAGCAGCAATCGATATCGAAGATAACGGTACAGTTCGCGTATTTGGTGAAACTAAAGCGGCTGCTTCAGCTGCTGTTGCGAAAATCCAAGCGCTTACTGCTGAAATCGAACCAGGTACAATCTACACTGGTAAAGTGATTCGTATCGTTGAATTTGGTGCGTTTGTAAACATCCTTCCAGGTACTGATGGCTTACTTCATATCTCTCAAATTTCTAACGAACGCATTGCGAACGTTTCAGACGTATTATCTGAAGGTCAAGAGATCAAAGTACAAGTTGCTGATGTCGACAACCGCGGTCGTATCAAATTAACCATGAAAGACATCGAACAAGCTTAATGGTTTGTTGATTCACAGGGTTTCGGCTCTGTGAATGGATTCTAAAAAGCCTTGAGTGCAGTCAGAGTATGAACTTTGACTTGCTCAAGGCTTTTTTTATGGCATCATGAAAAAGTAAACACAATAATAAATGAGATATGCAAACCTATTATTTTTTTCAGCATCCAACAGCCGCGCATATCTATGTGCAAGACCAAGTGCAATGTGAGCATTATCCTGAACTTGAGCCTGAGTTTATTTGGATTGATTGTACCCGTGAAGATGTCGTCAACCGCCCAGAGCAGTGGCAGAGTGATATTTTTCAGGCATCAGATCTACGGGTCAATGAATACCATCTGCGGGATATTTTAAATTTAGAGCATCCGTGTGCCTTTGACACACTCGATGATTATGATTTATTAATTTTTAGAAAAATGGTCACACCCGATGACCAAATTGTTGCAGGTGCAGAAGCTCTTGAAAAGCATGAGCGGGTCTTTGGTTTGGCGACCACCCCGATCAGTTTTTTGATCACGCCCCAAGTGCTGATCACGGTGCGCGAAAAAGGCAACAAAGCCATTGAAAGTTATATCCAACGGATTGAAACTTTAATTTCTCGTCCGATTGATGAACAAAATAAACCACGAAAATTAGCCATTACACCCTTAGATTTGGCATTGCGCTTACTGAATAATATGGTAGATGGATACTTGGATTTACGTGTTCCTTTGACCCGCCGTGTCGAGTTTTGGCAGCGAGAATTGCTGCAAGGGCATCGGCGTTTTACCAAGTGGCATCAACTGTTGCAGGAAAATATGGCCTTTCAGCAAGTGGAAAACTTGTGTGAAGAGCAAATTGAAGCCTTGCAAGAACTGCGTGATGAAGTTGTGGATAATTACCCGCATTTGAAAGGCAAAAAGCGCAGTGAAAAGCAGGATATCATGCTGGTTCGCGTAGATGATTTAACTAGCCATATCGAACGCATTCAAAAACACACCACACGATTACGCAGTGCCGTGCAGGCCGCCATTGATCTGCATTTTTCAGCCGTTGCCAACCAAACCAATGAAAATATGCGTATTTTAGCGATTATTACGGCGATTTTCGCACCATTAACCTTATTAACTGGTATATACGGTATGAACTTTGAGTTTATTCCCGGACTCAAATCGCCAACCGGTTTTTGGATCATGCTTGGTATCATGTTGATTACCACGATTTTACTGCTGTATTATTTTTATCGACGGCATTTGGTGGGGCGTGGCGAAAAAAGTGTGATTGATATGCTGGCACAGCAACATGGCGATCAACACATGAATTTGTTTTGGTTTATGGATTATGAACCAATTAAACAAACGGTGAAGGGCACAGTCAAAGGTACGGTTAAAACTATGAAAGAAATTGAGAAGCTGACGAAACTCAAATAGTTCGCGTTAGCTTCTCTGATGGATGGGTCTGCTTTAAATCCTTTGATAACTTCGAGACTCACCAAGGGTGCATATTTGAGTTTGCCTTTGCGTTTTAAGCACACTTCGACCAAGGGCTTGTACGGCATTGGGCGTATTGCAGTAAGTGTTCCACTATACGTCCCGTCGGCATTTTTGACGATGGTCACATCACCGCGTGAATATCCTGTTTGGTCATCCATGGTTTTTCAAATACTCGTTTATCACTGGCATGTAATAGACTACTGAAACTGAGTAATGCCACCCAATAGGACATGATGCATGTGCATGATGAATCCTTTGTCATGATGTAATTGTTTTACATTTTGTTTTTTAAAGAATCTGCAGTACAACGCGATTTGACCGATCCTTATGGTCTTAGCAATTCAATTGCTTAGCCTCGTGGGTTGTACTGCGAACGACATGCATCATGAAAATTCCCCTATACGAGTCGATATCTCAAGATATATCATCATTTTCATTACTTTTCAGTAAGCGATAAATTTCATCTTTTAGCTTTAATTTCTTACGCTTAATGGTCTCAATATCTGTGTTGTAGTGATTAACAGGATCTAATTCCAATTGAATGATTTCGCGATCCAACTCATCATGTTCTTCAAAGATCCGCGCAAAATGCGGATTTTCATCACGTAACTGAGTGACCAAATCACGGTACTCAGGAAACATGTTTTTGACTTTTTTATTGCGATCTCGTGTTTTCATGGTTGTCGATCATTTCCTCTACAAGAAAAAAGAAAAACGCCCTGCAGGACAGAGCGTTCACGAATACATTTAGTGCGAATGAAGCTGTTGGTGTTTCACTTGGCGACGTAGTTGTTGGACTTCATCAATTAGGTCGAGCATCATGGCGACCGCAGTAAAACTGGCATCGAAATCTCGTTGAAGCCGATAGGCACGCCGTGCGCGAGATATATCATCGCCAAAAAATTGATGAATTCTGTCTTCTGAACGGCTAGGCAGAATATCGTATTCGAGTAGTTGCAGAACCCATTCTGGACTTTGCCCACAGGCAGAGGCAAAGTGTTGTAGATCAAAACTACTTTTTTCGTCTACGATTTCAGTCTGTTTACATCCGTCACAGACAATTTCACGATAATGAATTGTTGTCATGGTGCTCTCCTTAAGACTGTCGTGGATTAAATGACGGAAAAGCTTGAGCAAAAGCCGCATAAGCTTGTTGCTCTTGTTCTGTGTGTGCAGCTGGTATCACTATATTTAAAATCAGGTAAAGCTGTCCGGGTGTTTTGTTTGGTATCCCTTTGTCCTTTAATCGTAGCTGCTGTCCAGTACGCGCATTTTTAGGAATCTGTAGCTCTAATGTTTTGCCATCAGGACTGGTAAATGCAATTTTTTGACCCAATGCGGCTTCCCAAGGACTGATATTCAGTTGTTGGAAAATATCAGCACCTTCTACACGGGTTTGCTCGGTTTGTTTATACAAAATTTCAATGTATAAATCACCAGCAGCTCCACCGTTATAGCCAGCTTGCCCTTGGCCCGAGAGTCGAATTTGTTGACCTGATTTCATGCCTGCAGGAATTTTGACTTGTAGGGTTTTACGTTGAACTTCAGGCTCACCATGGGGGTTGAGGCTTGGAATCTGCAAGGTGATATTCTGCGTTGCACCATGAAATGCGATTTCTAAATCCACTTCTAAACTGGCGTGTTGGTCTTCACCACGGAAGCTCTTGGTTTGGCGGTTTGCACGTTGATACTGATAGTCACCGCCACCAAAGCCTTGCCCAAAACGACCAAACAAGTCTTCAAATCCACTAAAGTCCGCATGCTGACCATCAGTCGTCGATTGGCGATAAAACTGAGATTGGTCAAAACCACCTTGGTTGCCAGCATTAAACCCAGAAAATCCTTGTGGATGATCGAGTTCAAAATCGTATTGTTTTTTCTTTTCGGCATCACTCAAGGTGTCGTATGCAACATTAATCGCTTGCATACGCGCTTCAGCATCAGCCTCTTTACTGACGTCAGGGTGATATTTACGCGCCAATTTTCGATAGGCTTTTTTAATTTGATCTGCCGAAGCATCTCGGGCGATCCCTAAAGTTTGATAGTGATTGTCTGGCATACTCTCTGTATAAATATTGATCATGTTTAAATCAATATAGAAGGGTTCATCAAACTGTCATAGGGGCAAACAGCATCTTATTGTTTCAAAACATGACAATAAAAAAGCCTCACGAGGAGGCTTTTAAAAACACATTTAAAATTAATATTTTATCCAAGTGACACTACGACCAATCACAGATACACCAACATACCCACGTATAGTTAAATGTTTTCCTGAAGCACTAAGTCTTGCTTTGCCTTTATAGATTTTTCCACCAATCGGGTCCAGAACTTTACCGTTTTGGAATTCACGTGGATTTTTTGGATCTTGTTTAAAGTCCCAAATAAATGGCAAGCCGATAAAAGGTTTATTTTTCAATTCACCTGGGCAGTTCGAGCAGACGCCCATTTTTTCAGTGCCAGGGACATTGCGTGTGGTGACAATGATGCCTTCATAGCTTCCATCGGCTTTTTTGCGAATTTCAACGTCTGCACGTGAATATCCGGTGCGGTCATCGACAGTTTTCCACTTACCCACTAGCGGATCGGTTTCCGCAGCGATTGACAATCCTGACAAAGTGCTAAGTACTATTCCGGCAAATAATTGTTGATATATTTTTTTCATTTCATCCCCTGAAAATTCAGAATTGTGTTTTTAGAGTAAGTTGCCTAATTTATATATAAAGCCCTACAAAATCAATGTGATGGTTTGTGATGTATTTGGCAGATTTTTTTAAAACACTGCTTTAATATGGAGTTTTTACTCTAATTTTTAAGTTAAAAAAGGCCTTTAATGATTTAAAGGCCTCGTGCTTAGTTTTTGACCCAAGTGACATTGCGTCCAATTGCAGAGCCTTCAGTACGACCATTGATGATCAAATGCTTGCCATTATTCATCAAACGAGCGCGTGCATTGTAGTGCTTGCCTGATTTGGGATCGAGCATCACTCCACCCACAAATTCATTGGGCTTTTCTGGATCAGCGCTTAAGCCGCTTAAAGTGGTTAAACCGACCATGGGTTTATTTTTCTGAGCACCGGTGCATTGCGTGCATGTCGAAACATTTGCTGTTCCGGGTACGCTTCGGCTTTGGATAATGGTGGCCGAATACAGGTCATGCTTATCTTTACGAATCACCACATCGGCAAGGGAATATCCTGTTCGATCATCAATGGTTTTCCATGTCCCCACTAAGGGGTCAATCGCTGCAAAAGCAGAGGATAAACTGCAGATGGAGAACATGCCGAACAGGATAGAAGGGAGGAATTTAACAGCCATATAATTACCCACATTACACAAAAAGCGGATGCCTAAAACTTAAAGGCATAAAAATATTATGGGTTTAATGTAGCCTGAAATAATATGAATATTCTAGTGATTTTTTAAGAATTGGTATTTATATTTTGAGCCAAAACATGAACGAGTTGGCGCTAAATGAGGTTTATGCTGAACGTCTACGCACTAGTAAAATAGTCGGAATTCATCTCAAAGTAGATTATTATCGGCATGATGAACTCGTCTGGAGTTGAGTTCATCATGCCAATGAAAGCCAAATGGCGACTTTAGTTGACGCGCATCCAAGATACCGTCCGGCCGAGAAGCGTGGTTCCAACATAACCTCGAAGTGTCAGGACATTGCCGCGCGCATTCAATTGCCCTTTACCTTGATAAGTATTGCCTGAAAGTGGGTCGATCACCTTGCCATCGGTGTACGCATTCTCTTTTGCATTATGTTTAAAGCCAGAGAATATCGGTAAACCAATTAAGGGTGCATTTTTGAGTTTACCTTCGCATTTTTCACAAATCGTGGTGACAGGGCGGTTGGGGATGGCATGCACTTTGGTGATTTTACCGCTATAGCTGCCGTCTTTTAATTTAGTGATTTTGACTTCAGCACGAGCATAGCCTGTTTTATCATCTATGGTTTTCCATGTCCCGACGAGGTCTGCTGCATGTGCTGTCATTGGGCCAAAGCAGAACATGGCTAAGGGAATAGCGAGTGTTTTGAGTTTCATATTTTATCCAGTTTTTTACATTATTTTTCTATTAAAAAATAAAGCTTTGTTGGTTTTTTTGACTTTATTTCTGGCGCGATTCTACTCTAAAAAAAATTGATCGCAAATACAGCTGATCATATTGAGGTTCTAAAGTTCGCAACCATTCGACTAAGCGCAAGAAAGTAGTAGGTCTAAATTTTGCGGGGACAACAAAAAAGCACCCCGAGGGATGCTTAGATTTAGGCTTTTAATCATGCAATGATTTAGCTGAGGTGTTGACCAAAAAGGGATAGAGCTTCTTCTGCCGTAAAAGTATATTTTGTATTACAGAATTGGCAGTCCATTTCAATTGGGTTTTGAAACTCTAGAGTTTCACGAACTGCAGCAACACCAATTTGTTCAAGTGCTGTCGCACAGCGTTCTTTTGAACATGTGCAGCCAAATTTTAAGGCTTCAGTTTCAGGTAGACGAACTTCTTCTTCGTTATATAAACGATATAAAATTTCGTTTGCAGATAAAGACGTTAACTCTTCTGCTTTTAATGTCTCGGTCAGCATGGTTAAACGTGGCCATAGATCTTCATCAACTCGGCGTTGTTCTTCTTCGCTGTTACGCGGCAATAACTGGATCAGTAAACCACCTGAACGGCTGTTGCTGCTTGCTAAGACGATGCGTGTCGGGATCTGTGCAGATAGATCATAATATTGCATCAAGCAACCCGCTAAAGTCGGTTTGTCTAAAGGTACAATCCCTTGATAACGCTCACCAAATTCAGGCTCGATATTAATGAAAAGTACTGGGTTTACCAAGGCTTTGAGTACCGTGCTGCTGTCTTCAGCGGTTTGAAAGTGCGGGTCTTCTTCATAATCTGCAAGTGCGCGAACTTCACCGAGATGATTACATTCCGCCATTGCCCATTTAAATGTGCCTGCTGCCTGAATTTGTAAGCTAATACGACCTTTAATTTTTAAGGTACTGGCCAACAAGGCAGTCGCGCTGAGCATTTCACCCAAGAGAATTTGTACAGCAGGTGCATAGTCACGCTGTGCAAGAATCGTTTGTAGGGCTTCTTCAAGATGAACCACTTCTCCACGAACAGGGCTATCTTCAATAAAAAAGCGTTGGCGTAAATCTGACATAAAATTCTCCATAACCCTGCTTTAATGGTGACGATATTGTAAAACACAAGTCATTCATTATCATCTCTTGTGACATCAATACGATGACGTTGTAAGCTGCGTTGTAAATCAACACCTGTAGGTTTTTCACGGGCTTGCGCATCACTTTCAAACAAATGTTCCAGTTCAGCTAAAGCGTTACGATGCGTTTCATAAATCTTTTGTTCATCGGTATAGATTTGCTGCTGTTGAGTCAGCAGTTTTTCATCATAATCACGGAACAACTCGATACTTTTATAGGCATCTTCATCGCTGATGCCTAAGTCACACAACATGTGATAGGCCATTCCTAAAGACGATAAATAGGTTTCACGCCAAATATGCTCAATCCCCAAATCACGCAGCAGATGCACCTGATGACGGTCACGCGCACGGACCAATAATTTTAACTGAGGGTAATTCAGGCGAATATGACGCGCCACGTTCATCGAGTCTTCAATATCATCTATGGCAAGGACGAACACTTTGGCATGTTCAATGCCCGCAGCGCGTAAAATATCTGGTTGTGTGGCATCGCCATAATATAGATGACCACCATAATTACGTACGAAATCGACTTTGTCTAAGTTGCTATCAATGGCGGTAAAAGACAAATGCTGTAAATGCGCCACACGAGCAATGATTTGTCCAAAACGTCCAAAGCCCGCAATAATCACAGGATTATGTTCATCCGGAATGTCGTCATATTCGGGGATGGTTTTTGGATTAAAACGTGGCAAAATTTGTGATTGTATTAACCAGTACAACATAGGGGTCAACACCATCGACAAAGTGACGATGAGGGTTAATGGCTCCAAAATGGCTTGCTGTACGACATTTTCACTTTTCGCCACACTAAAGACCACAAAGGCAAATTCACCGCCTTGAGCCAAACAGGTCGCCAGTAAAATACTGTTGCGCCATGAATTTTTAAGATAACGCGCAATCGCCGTAAGTGACGCCATTTTGATGAGCATCAGTGCCAACGCACCACCGATAATGAACCACGGCATTTCAACGAATAATGACAGTTCCGTGGTCATGCCTACGGTCATAAAGAACAAACCAAGTAAAAGCCCTTTAAACGGAGCAATACTGGCTTCGAGTTCATGGCGGAATTCAGAGTCTGCCAATAGCACGCCTGTTAGAAATGCACCGAGTGTGGTACTGATGCCGAGTACATCCATCAACACCACGACACCCAGTATAATAAATAAGCCGACAGCGGTGATCAGTTCATGCGCCCCACTTTTCGCGACGAAGCGGAAAAAAGGCCGCATTAAGTATCGACTAAATAAAAATAAGCCTGAAAAAGTCGCAATGATGGCGGCGAAATAGGCGATTCCATGATGTGATGATTCTGTTCCTGCGAGCAGGGGGATGACTGCAATCAGCGGAATTGCGGCCATATCTTGAAACAGCAAAATCGAAAAGGATTGTTGCCCATAGGTGGTGTTTAATTGCTGCTTCTCACTCAGCATCTGCAAGACAAAGGCAGTAGAAGAAAGAGCGAGAGCGAAACCGATAACGATACTGGCTGCAATGCCTTGTTGTAATGCAAAAAAACTGCCTAGCGCTAAAAGCAGACCGGTCAGACCAACTTGTAAACTCCCCATGCCGAAAATAGAACTACGCATGCTCCATAGTCGCTGTGGACGTAGTTCGAGGCCGATCAGGAACATCAGTAAGATCACACCAAACTCAGCAAGCTCTTGGATCGCTTCGGGATCACTGGCAATGTTAAAGACATCGGGGCCGAGCAAAATACCAGTGAACAGATATCCCAATACCGTTGCAATACCAAAGCGCTTGAGCAAAGGGACAAGCAATAAGGATGCGCCAAGGAAAATTGTGATCTGTAACAGTAGTGACATTTACTCGTCCTAGAGTTGTGTTTTTGGTCGAAAGTTTCAATTCAGTATGACTGATTTTTCAGACTGAATTGTACGCGTTTAACTGAGTTCCTGTGGGTCTATATCGAGGCTCAATTTCATATTTGATGGCTTGTTATGCAAGATGTTTTGCCACCAATAACGCAGATAATAATGTAAGCGCGCACGATCTGTAGACAGTAAAACCATGTGGGATTGATAACGTCCGGCTTTGCGCTCCATCGGGGCAGGAATCGGCCCCCAAATGTCAATAATTCCAGCAGAGTCCTGACGCAGCAATTGGGCATGTTGCTGTAAAAATTCAGTATTGAGTTCTTGGTTTTTGGACTCACAGCGCACCAATGCGGCATAGCGAAACGGTGGCATTTGTGCCATTTCCCGTTCTTTCATGGTTTCTTTGGCAAATTTTCGATAGTCCTCATTGACCAAGATATTCAAAAGCGGATGGTCGGGTCTTAGGGTTTGTAAAAAAACATCGCCTTTACGTTCACCACGGCCGGCACGCCCAGTGACTTGTACAATGAGCTGTGCAGTACGCTCGATGGCACGGAAGTCCACACTCAGCAGACCTGAATCGATATCTAAAATCGCCACCAAGGTGACGTAAGGAAAATGATGACCTTTGGCCAGCATTTGCGTACCAAGCAAAATAGCAGGCTCACTTTTTTGAATTTTGTCATAAATCTTTTGCCAACTACCAACGCGGCTGGTCGAGTCACGATCCACTCGAATGATGTCATGTTCAGAAAACAACTCATTTAAACTTTCTTCAACTTTGGCTGTGCCCATCCCAATAGATTTGAGCTCCTGATGATTACACTGTGGACAGTGATCTGGCATACGGTGAATGGTGCCGCAGTGATGACAATGTAAATGTTGATAAGGTGTGCGATGAACCGTGAAATTGGCATCACAGTGTGGACATTTGGCCTGCCATGCACAGCTTTCACAAATCAGTACAGGTGCATAACCGCGGCGGTTTAAAAACACCAATACTTGCTCTTTTTTTTCAAGCCGTTTACGGATTTCACCAATCAAAAGTTGGCTGATTCCATGCTGCTTCTGTGCCACTTTCAGATCAAGGATGTGCATTTTCGGCATGACCGCGGTGCCTGCGCGTTGGTTTAGTTCCAAAATTGTCATCTTGCTTTGTTTGGCAAGGGCATAGCATTCAATGCTAGGCGTGGCAGAACCTAAAATTACGGGGCATTGTTCCAAATGCCCACGGTAAAGTGCGACATCCCGAGCGTGATAGCGAAAGCCTTCTTGTTGTTTAAAGGACAGATCATGCTCTTCATCAATCACAATTAAACCTAGATTAGGCAGTGGGGTATAAATCGCAGAACGCGTGCCTAAGATAATAGACGCCTTGCCCGTTTGCGCAGCTTGCCAAGCTTGCATACGTTTTGAATCGTTTAACCCCGAATGTAATAGGGCAATATTGCAATGAAAACGTGATTGGAAGCGGCTAATGGTCTGTGGGGTGAGTCCAATCTCAGGAACTAAAACCAAGACCTGTTTGCCATGCTTGAGAACCTCTTGCATGATTTGTAAATAGACTTCAGTTTTACCACTGCCAGTTAAGCCATCGAGCAGGAAGGCCTGATATTTTTTACGTGCTTTTAATACGCTATCGATCGCTTTTTTTTGGTCAGGGTTTGCTGTAAGTGGCATTTGCGCCATGCTCATCGGCATCGGGCTAAAGTCTTGTTCTGCTAACACACATTCGCAGATACCTTTTTTCTCTAAGGCTTTGAGTGTTGCTGTTTCCACACCTGACAAATTTAAAAGATTTTCACCTGTGCCTGTGGGATGTAATTTTAGTATTTTATACGCTTCTTGTTGACGCTCTGAACGTTTAATTTTGGCTTCAGCATTATGGTCAATCAGATTCCATGTCCGTGCCAATAAATTATAGGGCTTTCCTTGGCGTAACAGCGTTGGAAGGGCACTTTGCATGACTTCACCAATTGGAAATTGGTAATACTGTGCAGACCATGTCAATAAATTTAAAACTTTCTCATCTAAAATGGCGCGATCATCAAGTAGTTCAGTAATGGCCTTGAGTTTAAAGCTTGAATCGAGTGGTGCATCGGGTGCAATTTTTTCCACGATGATACCGGTCAAATTTTGCCGACCAAAAGATACAGCAACGCGTGCACCTACTTCAGCTTTTTGGTATTGCTCTTGGCTTAAGCTGTAATCGAAGCAGTCGTATAAATATACCGGAACGGCGACTCGAACGCGGTAAATAGGTGTTGCAATGCTCGCTGAATTTGCCATAAAACGTGGATAAGTTCCTGATTAAATTTCGTCGTGATCGTAAAGGAGTTGTGTTAGAGTGAGCTCATATTTTATATCTAAGAATATGAATGATTTTGATGGTCAGACGCAACTGCGCTGATAGAAATTTTGGAAAATTAGAGCATTACAATGCCTGCATATCAGTTTACTGCCATAGACGTTTCAGGGAAGCAGCAGAAGGGTGTACTTGAGGGTGATTCTGCGCGTCAAATTCGTCAACAGCTCAGAGATCAGTCACTCATTCCAGTTGCTGTCGATCCGATAGAGCAAAAAGACAAACACACGCAGCAGCGCTGGTTTCAAAAAGGGCTGAATGCCTATGACTTGGCTTTATTGACTCGCCAACTTTCAGTTTTGGTTGCCGCTGCGATTCCATTAGAAGAAGCGATTCGTGCTGTGGGAAAACAAAACGAAAAAGCCCATGTGCAAAACCTGTTGATGTCGGTGCGTTCTAAAGTTTTGGAAGGGCATTCTTTAGCCAACGCACTACAACAAGCGGGACGCTTTCCTGAACTGTATATTGCCACGATTGCAGCAGGTGAGCGTTCAGGTCATCTCGATCTCATTCTCGACCAACTTGCCGATTACACCGAAAATCGCTTTGCCATGCAAAAAAAAGTGCAGGGTGCGATGATTTATCCGATCATCCTGATGTTAATGTCTTTCGGTATTGTGATGGGACTCATGACCTATGTGGTCCCAGATATTGTCAAAACCTTTGATCAAAGCAAAGATGCCTTGCCGTGGATAACGGTCGCTTTAATGAAAGCCAGTGATTTTATTCGAATGGCCTGGCCATTTTTATTGGTCGGTAGCGTAGTCTCGATTTTTCTCTTGGTTCGATTCCTCAGAACAGCGGCGGGACATTATGCCTTTGACCGATTGACTTTGAAATTACCATTATTTTCCAAACTGTCTAAAGGCATTAATGCCGCTCGTTTTGCCAGTACCTTGTCGATTTTAACCAAGTCTGGCGTGCCTTTGGTCGATGCTTTAAAAATTGGCGCAGCGGTCAGTAATAATTGGGTGATTCGAGATTCGGTCAACCTTGCGGCAGAGAAAGTAACAGAAGGTGGTAATTTAGCAACACAGCTTGAGCGAAGTGGTTATTTCCCACCGATGATGGTACAAATGATCAAAAGTGGTGAAAGTTCAGGCGAATTAGATCGGATGCTCGAACGTGCGTCGACGATGCAAGACCGAGAAGTGACGACCTTAATTTCAACTTTATTGGCGTTGCTTGAACCGCTGATGTTGGTATTTATGGCGAGCATTGTACTGGTGATCGTGATTGCTGTGATGCTGCCAATCGTGAATATGAATAATATGATTTAAAACATTCGAACAATGATGTGAACAGAGATTTGTAACATGAAAGTGAAGACAAAAAATATGAAGCAACAAGGTTTTACTTTAATTGAAGTGATGGTGGTCATTGTCATTTTAGGTGTTTTGGCTGCGCTGATTGTACCGAACGTGATGGGCCGTGGTGAAAAAGCCAAAGTCGATACTACGGCGATTACCTTAAAAACTGTGGCAGGTGCACTAAAGCAATACAAAATTGATAATGGTAAATATCCATCGATGCAAGATGGTGGTTTAAATGCCTTAATCACTAAGCCAGAATCTGCAAAAAATTGGTTACCAGATGGATACTTAAATGGGCAATATCCAAAAGACAGTTGGGACAATGACATTCAATATGTGATTCCCGGTTCTGAAGGCCGTCCTTATGATCTTTATTCATTTGGTGCGGATGGTCAGTCTGGCGGTGAAGAAAATGATGCTGATATTTACTATAAACACTAACTGAGAATAATTATAAATTCAGTTTTAATGGAATTAATCACTTCACTTAATAGGATGTTTCAATATTGAGTGAAGTGATAATAAATCTTAATTATAAAATTAATATTAAGTTGTTGAATTTACTTTAAATAACATAATATAAAATATGTGATATTTATAATAATAATTATTCCCAATTTTATTGATTACAATAATCGTAAAATATGAATAAATATAGGCTTTTCATTTAAATAAAACCGCGCATAATATCTTTTATGGTACTTTTTTAGCCATGGAGGATAGTATGAAAGCATTATTATTAACGGATGAAATTAACCAATTTCATTGGTCTATGCTGAAATCTGTTCTTTTGATTTTAAGTATTCTGCCGATCAGTCAAGGCATTGTGTATTTATGGCAAAGCACTGAGGGTAGTAGCCAAATTATGGTGGGCTTCTTTGCCATGAGCTTAATGAGTTCATTACTGGCTTTAAGTTTTTGGTCTGCATTAAAAGCGACTGTGGCAAATTTAAAACAAGAACATGCATCTGCCATCGAACATATGGTTGTTCGTCTTTATCGATATATTCCAATGGTATCTTTAGCTGCCATGCTTTCCTATTTAGTTACGCAGTTATAACCCCAAAATTAACCTTCCAAACTGGAGCTTGCTCCAGTTTTTTTATGTCTCATGCTAATGAACAGTTAGCCTACATCAAAGCGTACATTAATGTGATACGTGTTCTAAGATGACCTTACTTTGTCCGTTTAGACGCATCGAATGTCTGTTTCACATATCGTCAGCCTGAATGAAATTTTTATAATGCATAGATAGCCAGATGAAGTACAACAAAGAAAAGAAAGAGGGAAAAATGCAACAGATCGATTGGCAAGATTTTTTGAAAGTTGAATTACGTGTGGGGAAAATTGTGCAGGCTGAAGTCTTTGAGCAAGCACGTAAACCCGCGTACATTCTTCATGTGGATTTTGGAGAGGAACTGGGCATTAAAAAATCCAGTGCGCAAATTACACAGCTATATCAGCCGGAAAATCTATTGGGAAAATTGGTCGTTGCCGTCGTGAATTTTCCAAAAAAAACAAATTGGGCCGATCCAGTCAGAGTGTTTGGTCACAGGTTTTCATAATGCAGAGGGGCATGTTGCTCTTTGTGTGCCTGATGCAGAGATTCCCCTAGGCACTAAGTTACTTTGAAAAAGTAAGGTGAGCTGGCACCCTGAAAGTTTATCAATAAAAAACCGAGCTTTGGCTCGGTTTTTTGATCTTTTGTAGCGGAATTAACGGCGTGATTTAAAAGAAATATCAACTTTACGCGGGCGATAAATCCAACCGAGAACCAATAACAAGAATGAGAAAATCAACACAGGCCAATCACTTAAGCGTGTGTAAAGTGTCTCGCCTTGCATGGCAGGTAAATCACCACGAAGTACCGCATCTTTATCCATCGGTGCTTGTTTCACAATGTGGCCATTATGATCAATAAAGGCGGTAATGCCGGTATTGGTTGCACGGATAAACCAACGGCCATTTTCTTTGGCACGCATTTGAACCATTTGTAGGTGCTGATGCGGGCTCGCTGTTCCAGTAAACCATGCGTCATTGGAAATGGTCACTAGGTAGTCACTTTGACTGGCATTACGGCGCGTTAAGTTGGGATAAGCCACTTCATAGCAAATCGCCGCACCTAAATCATGACCTTTGACATTTAAAGGCTTTTGGTTGTTTGCGCCACGTGAAAAGCCACTCATCGACGGGTCATTTTGTAGGGCAGGTAGTACCCAACTTAACATCCCTGAAAGCGGAATGTATTCACCAAAGGGGACTAGACGTTGCTTCTTGTATAGACCAGAAGATTCATCACCAGTTGCCATGATGGTGTTGTAATACATAGGGTGTTGGTTTTGCTGTGATTCTGCCAAATCCCAATAGGGAATACCTGTCACCCAAGCCGTCCCTGTTTTATTGGCTTGGACTTTCATCGCATCCAGAAACGGCTCAATATCGGTTTGGAACATAGGAATGGAGGATTCCGGCCAAACAATGACATCACGCCCCCATTCGGTCCGACTTAATGACGCATACTTCATTAAGGTTTGAGCTTGGTATTCTGTTAACCATTTTAAATCTTGCGGAATATTGCCTTGAATTAAGGAAACACTCAGCGGTTTTTCATTTTTAGGCTGAACAAATTGCACTTGCCCTGCACCCCATGCACCGAGCAAAACAAGGGCAGAGGGAACAATCCAAAAGATGCGTTTACGCAGGATTTCAACCAAGGCGCAGGCCAATACAATGACCGCAAAAGATACTCCAAAGATCCCGAATAATGGCGCATAGCCATCGAGGAATCGTTCAGTAAATGCATAACCTGCAAACAGCCATGGAAAACCGGTAAAGACCCAAGTTTTACTCCACTCGAAAAACACCCACAGTGGCGCAAAGGTCAGTGGGGTTTCTGGAAAGAAGCGGCGGTAGAGCCAACTCTGAACTGCGGTAAACAGCCCCATCACAATCGCCATAATGGCAATCATCAAAACACTCAGTGCTGAATTGGTATCACCATAGACATGGATCGAGGTATACAGCCAAAAAGCCCCGACAAACCATAAGCCAAAGCCATAAGCTAGACCAATGAAAAACGATTGTTTAGGGGTACGCTGACTTAAGCATGCATATAGCAGGGCAGGAGATAAAATTGCCAACCACCAATAATGATAAGGTGCCAGCGACAAGCTGAATATGGCACCTGAAAATAATGCAATCAGCAAAGGATAGATGAAAGGTAGCTGTTTTTTTTGTTGTGAGTGATTTAGCAGCTTATCAAAGTAGGTTCTCATTTACGGACAGCTCGGATCAGATGAATAGTACGTGCATCTGCCTCCAAAATGGTAAATTCCCAGTTTTCAAGTTCAATCACTTGACCTTGTAAATCACTGACCAAGCCCATTTCTTGTAGCAGTAAGCCGCCCACAGTTTCTACTTCATCATCTGAAAAATCAGCATCTAAAAGATTGTTAAAGTGTTCAATTGGTGTAAGTGCTTGAACCAACCATGTATTTGCACTTAGTGGGTCTTCATCTGGAATGATAAATTGAGCTTCTTCATCGACTTTGTCGTGTTCATCTTCAATTTCACCCACAATTTCTTCAAGAATGTCCTCTAAAGTGACTAAGCCTGAAGTTGTGCCATATTCATCAATCACTACAGCGATATGGGTTTGGGTATTTTTCAACATACGTAAAACTTGGTCAGAACGCGCGCTCTCGGGTACAAATAAGGGTTGACGCATTAATGCACGAATATCGACTTTGGTGGTCGGTTCTGTCAAAAATGGCAACAAATCTTTGGCCAACAAAATACCGACAACATTGTCTGGCTGGTCTGAGGAAAAGACTGGGAAACGTGAGTGTGCAGATTCAACAAGTACATGCAAAATATCTAATAGCTCATCATCTTCTTGCAAGCTGATCATCGCAGTACGGGGGGTCATGACCTCGCGGATTTTAGTTGCAGGTAAGTCGAGTACCCCTTCGAGCATGGCAACTGTATCGGGTTCTAAGAAGCGACGTGAATCTTGTACCAATTTCAACAGTTCGTCACGGGTTTCTGGTGCAGTGCCCAGCCATTTACGTAAGCCGCGCATGCCCCACGACGGGCCGGATTCCTCTTGCATGATCTTTCCTAAAGACTCTTAATATCTAATAAATGATGATTTTATCATACCGTAGAAAATACAGTTGTCTATTGTTAATGTTGATCTAGATGATGAGCGATCAAGTCATTTTAAGACGTTATCATCTGCATTATTCAAGCTAACATTCGGTCGTTAGGATTATGCTAAAATAGGCCTAGATTTTAATACTGAGTTTTCTAATGTCTGAGCCTTCTGTGCCCCCATCAATTCAATTAAACACCCGTGGCTTACGTTGCCCTGAGCCTGTGATGATGTTGCATCAAGCCATTCGTAAATCAAAATCGGGCGATATTGTTGAGGTTTTTGCAACAGATAATTCGACCTCTTGGGATATTCCGAAATTTTGTATGCATTTAGGTCATGAGCTTTTGCTTCAAGAAGAACGTCTTGATGAAAATGGAAATAAAGAATTCCATTATTTGGTTCAGAAAGGTTAATTTAAGAGATTGTAAAAAATAATAATTATTAAGATATTACATTTTTATTAATAAAATAGGCTGGTCAAGTCTGATGGCTAGCCTATATCATTCGCAGCATAATTATACAAAGTTTAAAAAACAGACTTTTAAAATGTTAAATTCGATTGCTCTTATACTTGAAAAATTAGGCTTATCCGCCCAAAAACGTGCCATTCATGTGCAATTTTCCAACCCTGCGTTGAATGAAGAGCTTTTTATTCAACGTATTGATGGGGAGCATGTCTTAAACCAAGGCGTGCAAGCGACTTTGATTTGCCTATCTACTAATGCCCTTATTCCGCTAAAACAATTTATTGGCGCACAAGTCGCCGTTGATCAAGTAACCGATCAGGGCGAACTCTTCCGCACCACGGGTATTATTACCGAAGCCACCCAAGGGCAGAGTGACGGTTCACTCACCCTGTATAAACTCACTTTAGAAGATGCAACATCGCTGTGGCATAAACGCAGGAACAGCCGTGTGTTTATGAACAAATCTGTTCGCGATGTCAGTGAAACTCTCTTTAAAGAATGGCAAAGCAAAAGTCCGCTCTTTGCTGCCAGTCTAACGCTAGATCTAAGCGGTTTAAGTCAGAACTATGATGTACGACCTTTCATCATGCAGTCGAATGAAAGCGATTATGACTTTTTAACGCGTCTTTGGCGCAGTGAAGGCATCAATTGGCTCATCGATGAAGCGCAGCTGAAAGCACCACATTCCTCAGCGCCAATTGAAAAACAAAAACTCCGGCTGATTGATGACAATAGCCAATATCAAGCACTCAGCCGTCGTAGTATCCGCTTTCATCGCTCTAGTGCCACAGAAAAACAAGACAGCATCACCAGCTTGATCGGTGAGCGTAGCATTCAACCGACTGCGGTCCATGTGCAGCGCTGGCAAGCCGATGGACTCAGCCAAGAAGAAGGCGCAGGTTCAGTTCAAAGTAAACATCAGCATAGCCAAAGCCAAGACAATGCCAGCTTAAGTTTGGAACAAGCATGGCATATCAGCCCTGCATGGATGCAAGACTTAAAAGGCGAAGACCAAGCTACCGCTTCATCCAATAGCCAAATTGAAAAACTGAATCAAAACCTAACGCGCTATCACGAGCTACAATCGAAAAAATTCAATGC
>NZ_VOZI01000016.1:0-84358 GCF_013419835.1 Acinetobacter sp. YH12052 | reverse complement strand
AATAGCAAGAGTGAACCACCTGATCCCTTCCCGAACTCAGAAGTGAAACCTCTTAGCGCTGATGGTAGTGTGGGGTTACCCATGTGAGAGTAAGTCATCGCCAGCTCATTATTCGAAACACCCCCTGACTAGTGCAGGGGGTGTTTTTTTATGCGTGGAGAAAAAAGAAAAAGGGAGAGGGAATTAGAGTGAAATTAATAATATATCTAATTAAATAATTCATTTATAAGGCGAATTGTTCCTAATAAAAGAATAAATTAGCTGAATAATGAGTCTAAAAAAGACAAAAAATCGGGCGTTCTGTTCAAAATTATGCTATAAAAAATAAAACGGCATAAAAATTGCTTATAAAGTGCGGTTAATTATAGGGGGTGTTATTAATGAAATTAGCGATGGGGTTAAAGGTTGCCAATTCCTTATCATTAACACCTCAATTACAACAAGCCATTCGTTTATTACAGCTTTCAAGTTTGGAATTGGAACAAGAAATTCAAATCCAACTTGACAGTAATCCTCTATTAGAGAAAGTTGAAGAACAAAATACCGTTGAAAGTTTAAATGGCTTACAAGAACAAGAAAGGGAAAATAAAGACTTAACCAATGAATTAAATGCCGATCATTTGCCTGATGAATTACCAGTGGATACAGAGTGGGATGATGTTTATACGCATCAACCCACAAGTTTAGGTGCTGCTGAGTTTGAAGAGCGCGAAGATAATCGGCAGGGTCATCAAAGTTTACAAGCGCATATGCTTGAGCAAGTTAATCTTTTACACTTTTCTATGATCGATAAATTAATTGCGCACTGTATTGTCGATGCACTAGATAACAAAGGTTTTTTAGATTGTGACTTAAATGAAATTACCCAATCTGTTCAGCATCTTTTAGACTCTATGGATTATGAAGAAGAAGTCGAAGATGACGAAGTTTTAGTAGTTTTAAAGCATATTCAGCGTCTAGATCCTGTGGGGGTAGGCTCACGCAATCTTGCCGAATGTTTAATGGTGCAAGTTGAAAATCTTCCTGAACATGTTGAATATCGATATGAAGCTATTTTATTATTGAAAAATTATGAGTTGCTGATTACCAATGAATTACCCAAGTTGATTAAGCAAACGGGTTTAAATACGGAACAACTTAAACTTGCCATTTCTTTATTAAAAACCTTAAAAGCGCATCCAGGGCAAGAATTTGAAGATAAAGATTCAGACTATCAAATTCCAGATGTTGTGGTGTTAAAAAAGAATGAACATTGGTTGGTTCAATTAAATCCTGATGTAATGCCAAAACTACGGGTAAATTCTTTTTATGCCAATATGATCAAGCGTGCTGATCAAAGCGATGACAATCAATATTTACGTAATCAAATGCTTGAAGCTAAGAATTTCATTAAAAGTATTGATGAACGACATAAAACTTTATTAAAAGTAGCAACCTGTATTGTGGAGCATCAACGAGCGTTCTTTGAACAAGGGCCTGAGGCAATGAAGCCTTTGGTACTGCGTGATATTGCGGAAGAAGTTGAACTCCATGAATCCACAGTTTCACGTGTAACCACAAATAAATATATGCTCACACCACGTGGATTATTTGAGTTGAAATATTTCTTCTCAAGTCATGTTGGGACATCGTCTGGTGGTGAAGCGTCTTCGACTGCGATTCGTGCAAAAATTAAAAAGCTGATTGCAGAAGAAAATACACGTAAGCCATTGTCTGATAATGCAATTGCAGTTTTGCTTAATGCAGAAGGTATAGATGTTGCTCGTCGTACGGTTGCGAAGTATCGTGAATCGTTACATATTCCATCATCTTCAGAGCGAAAAGTGTTGATCTAAATTTGAAAATCTGACTATTCTAGAGGTTCATTATGACGAAATAATGAATCTCTTTTTTTATAAGGAATGGCCGAAATGATCTGATTGTGTAAATGTATGCTTCGCATATTGAGTTGGATGATTCGGCTTGAACTTTTCCAGTCCTGAAAGAAGGTGAGGAATAGAATTATGCAGATTACAATTCGTGGCCATCATTTAACAATTACGCCAGCAATAGAAGAAAATATTCGTCTTAAATTTGCGGAAATGACCAAACATTTAGATCAGGTCAATAGTATGCAAGTCAAACTGACTAAAGATCATCAGGTTGATAAACGTTCAAAAAAAGGTAGTGATAATCATATTGCGGAAGCGATTATACGATTACCTGGGACAGAACTTTTTGCGCAAGCGTGCGCTGATGATATGTATACCTCGATCAAAAAATTGTCTGAAAAATTAAAAAAACAATTACATAAACATCGAAAAATGCAGCTCATTTATATGCCTTTAACGGTTTAGATTGTAAATTGTACAAAAAGAGGTTTTTTATAACCTCTTTTTTTATATATATAATGTATGTGACTAATGAATTATTTTTTAGATTTATAGTAAAATGACGGGTTTTACACCGTTAGTCCTATATGGGGTCTTGTGATGAATAGTGAACAGCTCACTGAAATTTTAAAAGCTGCTTTTCCAGAAGCTGAGGTTGCAGTTAGTGGGCAAGGCGGCAAATTTGATCTACGCATCGTCGATGATCAATTTGAAGGCAAACGTCCTGTTGCTCGTCAACAATCTGTTTATGCACCTTTGAACTCCTACATTGCCAGCGGTGAAGTACATGCAGTAACAATTCGTGCAATGACCAAAGAAGAATGGCGCAAAGCAAGCTTATTCGGAGCTTAATAATTAATGGATAAATTTCTGATTCAGGGCGGTACTAAGCTCGAAGGTGAAGTTCGTATTTCTGGTGCGAAAAATGCTGCATTGCCATTACTCGCTGCAACTATCCTTGCGGATACACCTATTACATTAACCAATGTTCCAAATCTAAAAGATGTGAACACCTTAGTGAAATTGATCGCAGGTTTAGGTGTTCAAATCAGTTATGAAGGTGATACGGTTAAGGCTGATACTTCTAGCTTAGATAATCAATTTGCACCATATGAACTCGTGAAAACCATGCGTGCATCTATTTTGGTGCTTGGCCCGTTATTGGCGCGCTATGGTAGTGCAAAAGTGTCTTTGCCGGGTGGGTGTGCAATTGGTTCACGCCCTGTAGATCAACATTTAAAAGCTTTAGAAGCACTTGGTGCAGAGATTGAAGTTGAAGCAGGTTATGTGCATGCCAAAGTGGATGGTCGTCTAAAAGGTGGCGAAGTTGTCTTTGATATGGTCACAGTTGGTGGTACTGAAAATATTCTAACTGCTGCGGTTCTTGCAGACGGTGTAACGACCATTCGTAACGCGGCTCGTGAACCTGAAATTACCGATCTTGCTAATATGTTAATCAAGATGGGTGCAAAAATCGAAGGTTTAGACACAGATACTTTGGTTGTTACAGGTGTTGAAAGCCTACATGGCTGTGAATATGCCGTTGTTGCAGATCGTATCGAGACAGGTTCTTATCTTGCTGCGGCGGCAATAACTGGCGGTAAAATCAAAACCACGCATACAGATCCAAATTTATTGGAGTCTGTGCTAGATAAATTTGAAGAAATGGGTGCGGAAGTTACGCGCGGTGAAGATTGGATTGAACTGGATATGATGGGTAAACGCCCGAAAGCAGTAAGTTTCCAGACTTTACCACATCCAGAATTTCCAACCGATATGCAAGCACAGCTCATGGCGGTGAATGCAATTGGCCGTGGTTTTGCCACAATTTCAGAAACGATTTTCGAAAACCGTTTCATGCATGTACCTGAATTAGCACGTATGGGTGCCAATATTCAGGTTGAAGGTAATGATGCTGTTGTTACAGGTGTAGAGAAATTATCTGCTGCACCAGTGATGGCAACTGATTTACGAGCTTCTTTCTCATTGGTTTTAGCAGCACTTGCCGCTGATGGGGAAACGTTGATTGACCGTATCTATCATATTGACCGTGGTTATGAAGATGTTGAAGCGAAGTTACAAGGTTTAGGTGCCCAAATTAAGCGAGTAAGTTAATGAGCGATATGAGAAACGATGATCCTAATTTTGACGTAATGGGCAATTTTGATCATGGTTTAACTTTAGCATTAAGTAAGGGACGTATCTTAAAAGAAACTTTGCCATTGTTGGAAACAGCTGGTATTAACCTATTGGAAGATCCGGATAAATCTCGTAAGTTAATTTTTCCAACGACCCACAAGCACGTACGTATTTTAATTTTACGTGCTTCTGATGTACCAACTTATGTTGAAAATGGTGCTGCAGATATTGGGGTGGCAGGTAAAGATGTGCTGATGGAACATGGTGCACAAAATGTGTATGAACCATTGGACTTAAAAATTGCCAACTGTAAGTTAATGACCGCAGGTAAAGTTGGCATGGTTCGTCCGAACGGTCGTTTAAAGATTGCAACCAAGTATGTCAATTTGACCCGTCAATATTATGCAAGCTTGGGCGAACAAGTTGATGTGATCAAACTTTATGGTTCTATGGAACTTGCACCATTGGTTGGTTTAGGCGATTACATTGTCGATGTTGTGGATACCGGGAATACTTTACGTGCCAATGGTTTAGAGCCTTTGGAAGAAATCTGTAAAGTGTCTTCACGTTTAATCGTGAACAAAGCAAGCTTTAAACGTAAACAAACTTTGTTGAATCCAATTCTTGCACAGCTAGAAAAAGCCGTGGAAGAACGCGAGCAAGCAAAAAAAGCATAAGCTATTAAGCTTCTAGCTATGCTGATCAAACCGCTCAAATTTGGGCGGTTTTTTTTATGAAAACTGAAAAATAATGATAAAACTGTATTTTCACCAATTTTAACGAAAGTTATTTTCAATAAAACTCCACATGAACACATGCGATAGATGTCCACAAGCTGCTGTAAAACAGGTAAACTAATCTTTTCCAATAGATTACCTTGTGGGTAAATTGATGCGACGTTTATCGACTCAAGATCAAAACTTCAAGCAAGCTTTTGCTGACTTGTTGGCTTTTGAAACTGTGAATGATCCAGAACTTTTAAAAACCGTTGACCAAATCATTGCTGATGTTCGTCAGCATGGTGATGCTCATGTTCTTAAATTGACACAGCAGTTCGATCGACATCCAGCGCATCAATTCTCAGAATTAGAGCTGACACAAGAACAGTTGAAAGCAGCGTTTGAGGGTTTAAGTTCAGAAGTGCGTGAAGCCTTAGAACTTGCTGCGAACCGTGTTCGTGAATTTCACCAAGCGCAAAAGCAAGACGGCTGGACCTATGTTGATGCTTTAGGAAATACGCTTGGTCAAAAAGTCACACCGCTGGACCGTGTGGGTATCTATGTGCCGGGCGGTTTAGCTTCTTATCCGTCTTCTGTATTGATGAATGCTGTACCTGCGCATGTTGCTGGTGTGCCTGAAATTATTATGGTAGTGCCTGCGCCGAATGGCGATTTAAATCCATTGGTTTTGGCGGCAGCTTATTTGGCTGGCGTACACCGTGTATTTACCATTGGCGGCGCGCAAGCGGTTGCAGCATTGGCTTACGGCACAGAAACCATCCCATCTGTAGATAAAATCACTGGCCCGGGAAACCGTTTCGTTGCTGCAGCAAAACGTGCAGTATTTGGTCAAGTCGGCATTGATATGATTGCAGGGCCATCCGAAATTTTGGTCTATGCAGAAGGTCAAAACAATGCTGAATGGCTGGCTATGGATTTGTTGTCTCAAGCGGAACATGACACTGTGGCTCAAGCGGTGTTCATTACGCCAGATGCAGAACTTTTAGATCAAGTGGAACTATGGATTGAAAAGCATTTAGAAGCTTTGCCTAAAGCAGATATCGCGCGCACTTCAATCGAAAACCGTGGTGCATTGGTTTTAGTCAAAGACCGCGCTGAAGGCGCTGAATTGATTAACCAGGTTGCGCCTGAACATTTGATGCTGTGCTTGGATCAAGCGCAGGAAATGGCTGAAGATATCCGCCATGCCGGTGCAATTTTTATGGGTCGATATACGCCTGAAGCGATTGGTGATTACTGTGCAGGTCCAAACCACGTGTTGCCTACTTCGGGCACAGCGCGTTTTTCATCACCGCTCGGTGTTTATGATTTCCAAAAGCGCTCAAGTTTAATTATGTGCTCTGAAGATGGTGTGAAAAGTTTAGCGAAAACGGCTGATACATTAGCGGAGCAGGAAAACTTAGATGCGCATGCGCGTTCAGCACGCTATCGTTATCAGTAAGAAAATATAGACTAGGTGAAAAACTTAGTTTTCCAAAAATATAAACCTCTCCCTAACCCTCTCCTGAAAGGAGAGGGGAAATCTCATAAAATGAATATTCCTCTCCCTGAACGAGCTTTAAGGATTCCTTTAAAGCGAAGTGCAAGAGAGGTTAGGAGAGGGTGAGAAAGAGCAAAATAAAATGCCAAATATTACCGCTGAACAAATGCGTTTTTGGAGTCCTGATGTACGTGAATTAGAGCCGTACACACCGGGTGAACAGCCTAAAATCCAAAATATTTTAAAACTCAATACCAATGAAAACCCGTATCCGCCATCGCCAAAAGTGGTGGAAGCAGTTCAAAAAGTGTTGGCAAATTCTGCTGACGTTTTACGTTTATATCCAGATCCAGATGCGTCTGAGTTAAAGCAAGCGATTGCAAAACAGCAGCATGTACCTGTTGAGCAGGTCTTTGTCGGCAATGGCTCGGACGAAGTTCTGGCGCACATTTTTAAAGCCTTTTTTGTGCAAGAGCTGCCGGTTTTGTATCCAGATATTACCTACAGTTTTTATCCGGTATATAGCCAATTTTTTGGTATAGCTGCCAATACTAAAATTTTGCCCCTGAACGATGACTTTGAAATTGTGGTGGATGACTATAAACAACCTAATGGTGGCATCATTATTACCAATCCGAATGCGCCTACGAGTATTGCTTTAGGTTTGTCTGCAATTGAGGAAGTGTTGCAAGCCAATCCGAATTCAGTGGTTGTGATTGATGAGGCGTATGTCGATTTCGGTGCGGAATCTGCTGTGGCTTTGGTTGCGAAATATGAAAACCTTGTGGTTTGTCAAACGACGTCTAAGTCGCGTTCACTTGCCGGTTTGCGCGTTGGTTTCGCGATTGCGCAGCCGCATTTAATCGCAGCGCTTGAGGCAGTAAAAAACAGCTTTAACTCCTATCCGATGGACCGTTTTGCGATTGCAGCAGCCGTGGCGTCATTTGAGGATCAAGCGTATTTTGAAGCGCAAAATGCCAAGGTGATTGTGAGCCGTGAAAAACTTGTAGAGCAGCTTTCTGAGCTGGGCTTTAAAGTATTACCCTCTGCGGCAAACTTTATTTTTGCATCATTGCCAACGAAAGACGCGGGTGAATTAGCTGCTGAATTGCGCGAACGCGGAATTATTGTGCGTTACTTCAATAAGCCGCGGATTAATCAGTTCCTGCGGATCACCATTGGTACAGATGAACAAAATCAGCGCCTTGTGGATACGCTTAAAAACGATATTTTGGCTTGATTGCTGCAAGCTACTATAAATTTAAATCTACCCTAATCTTCCTTTCGAAAAGGTGAGAAGCACTGCTTCGCAAGGGGAGGGTTATAAAAAAGCGATTCAATTGAATCGCTTTTTTTGTTTAATCTTTCGTATACCACGTGTTTAACAAATCCAGCATCGCTTTGACTTTATCAAAGCATTCTTGATATTCAGCATCGCAATCAGACGCGATGGTGATTCCGCCACCTGCCCACAGCGAAACCTGATCTTGGTATTTTTGAATAGAGCGGATCAAAATATTCCAAGAGCCCGTGCCATCGTGATTAAAATAACCCATCGAGCCGCAATAGGCACCGCGCGGGGCGCCTTCAAGTTCATCAATGATTTGCATCGCGCGAATTTTAGGCGCGCCGGTAATCGAACCGCCTGGCAGGGCAGACATCAGAACCTCAAAAGGGTGTACATCGGTTTTCAGCACGGCCTCAACTTCACTGACCATGTGATGTACCTGATTAAAACTTTCAATATCAAAAAGTTTAGGTGTTTTTACAGAACCTGTTTCTGCATAAACACTCAAATCATTACGCAGTAAGTCGACAATCATGACATTTTCAGCCATGTCTTTTTCAGATGATTTTAACCGTTGTTTTGACTGCGCATCTAACACTGGATCTTCATAGCGAGGCATCGTGCCCTTGATTGGCTTAGTAATAATCTTGCGTTCAGGCTTAAAATCTATAAAAAGCTCAGGAGAACAACTTAAAATTTCAAAATCATCAATACGTAAGTAGCCTGAATATGGTGCATCAGTCAGTGACCAAAATTCTTGAGCAGTATCTAAGAGTGAACCGTTTGCTTGAGCTGTGAACTCTTGTGTTAAATTAATTTGATAGCAATCGCCCGCTGTAATATATTCCTGAACTTGATCAAAGGCTTTTGTGTAGTCTGACTTGGACCATCTTGCAGTACATTTTTGTCTTAATTTAAATTGATTCTGAGCGATCTTAGTTTGAATTAGGTGATCAATGTAGTCGTAAATCTTAGCTGCAGAATGATCAGAACTATAAAAATACCAACCATCATTTTCTAGTCTTAAGTAACTAGAAAATTGCCCCAAAAACAAGCGAGGTTGCGCTTTGGCATGGAGGGAAATCTGTTGCTGCGCTGCATAATCATAACTAATAAAACCAGACCAGCCCCCAGAAAACCCACTGCCTAATTTTGAACATAAATCTTGGAAGGCGATATCTGGCAAGGGTTGAGTATCACATTCCTCATATTGATCTAAATTGGTACGGACATAAGTTTTAAGTTCATCATTCTTAAATTGCTGATATTGATTTGCCAAAAAGCAAATAACAGGTTGGTTTTGATCTTCTAAAAAAATCACATGTGACAAGGGTGCAAGCGCTTGCAAAATATTTTGAGCACTAACATTTTGTTTGAGAATAAATTTTTTAAAAGAAATCGGTTTTTGCATCAACAGAGAAATTAAATTTAAAGACTAAAATGAATTTTATACCATTCCTAATTCATTTGGCTTGCAAATACCGTTTATCGGTAAGAATTAGATTGCGACCAACGACAGTTGAACAAATTTCAGCTTGGATATAATTTAATCGAGCGAGCAAACAACTCAAGGAAAGATTTAACAGTTGTCACAAAATAATATTACAGCTGAATAAATCGAGTGGTTGAAAATCAAAAAAAATAAATACTCTTGGGAGAGTACCGTATGAAAAATTTCACTAAATTAGCTCTAGTTTCTTCAATCGCATTTAGTGCGAATGCTATGGCTATGCAAGCAATGGACGATGCTGCACTTAGTTCAACCACTGGTCAAGATGGTATTAACATCGGGATTGGTATTTCAAAAGTTGCAATCGAGAAACTTTACATTCACGATAATGACGGTTTAGCAACTGATGCAAAAAACGTTGTGACAGGTACAAAAGTTACTTTTGATACAACTACAACTCCTCCTACGCCAACAGGTTTTGCTGCAAATGCAGAAGTTTCTTCAACAAATATTGTTGGTGGTACAGGTGTAGCAGGTGCTCTTTTAATTAAGGGGAACGGGATAGCCGGTGATGCTAATGAAAAGCATGGTCTTGTAATTACTGCGAATTCACAAGCTTTGTTAGCAAGTCATAATTTGGCTGATTTACGTATTGACTCAGATGCTGGTAATTCTGCAAAAGGTGGAGCGTTTGTTAATATTGCAGCACAAGTTTCGGGCTTAGATATTAAAATTGGTGAAATTGGTGTGACTGCATCAGGTACGGCTGGTACAACAGGTATTCGTCGTGGTGGTGATGATAGCAACTACAATGCAATTCTTTCTGGTTTAACTTTGAAAACAGGTCAGATGGCTGCAAATATTCAACTTGGTGCAGCTCCACAGGGTGCAATGATCAAATTGAATACAACTATGATTGGTGGTTTAGAGATTCAAAATCTAGGTATTCTGGATGCATCAACTAAAAACGCTACACGTGCTGCTGGTGAAATCTTTATTGAAAGCATAAAAGTTGCTGATGCGGGTAAAACAGACTTAACCATTAACCAAGATATTAGTGTTTATGGTGCAGAAGGAACATCAAAAGGATATATTCAAATGGTGAGCAACTCTGGTCCAATTGATAACTATGTGAAAGGTGTTCATTTAGGTAGTCGTACTGCTGGTTCAATTGGTGATATCGAAGTTCAAGGCTTGCAAACATATTATAGCCCTAGTTTAGGTGTTTATAATCCAGGTTCTGTGATTACGATTTCTAGTAAGTAATTTAGAATAAAATAAGGCGCGTGTTGATCACGCGCTTTTTTTTACAAAAAAGTGCGGAATGACCCAACAAAGCATAAAAAAATGCTGTTTTTTTATAAAAAAAAAGGTATCTTGCATAATACATGGATGTAGAGCATTAGCTCTAAAAAATAATGAAAAAAGGCACATCATTGCCGATAACTAAAAGTTAGAACTTATGTTAGAGATAGCTGTGGGCTCGGCATTGATGTATTACTTTGCCAAAGAGTCCTTCGAATTAAAAGAAAAGCCAGTCGGAACAGTTCACTATACCGAAACATTGGATTCACGAAATGATTCCTTTACTCGGATGCACCGTGAATCTGTAAAAATTAAACCTGCCATAGAAGATCAATTTCGAGGCATCGTTCGGCAAGCCTACGACTACAGTTGTGGTTCAGCAGCCTTAACCACTTTATTAAATGGTTATGTAGGTACACAGCTGACTGAGCAACAGACCATGAATGGTTTGCTGAAATTTGGTGAAACTGAAAAAATTATCGAACGTCGAAGTTTCTCCTTATTAGACATGAAACGTTTTGTCGCTGCTGTCGGGCTAGACAGTGGGGGCTACAAAGGTGAGTTTTCAGATCTAGTTAAGCAAGGCCAACCTGCGATTGTTCCGATTTCATATGCTGGTTTTAAACATTTTGTGGTTTTTAAAGCCTATAAAGATGGGCGTGTTTATGTTGCAGATCCAGCACTGGGCAATATCAGTTTCGATGAAGTTCGATTCCAAGAAATATGGGAAAACAACACATTATTCTTAATCAATGTTGCGCCTGAGCAACGTAAAAATTTATTGGCTTTGCAAGATTCAGACTTGCGACATGTTGAAGATGCAACCGTGAACCGTTATGCATTGGTTGATATTCAATATCCGCAGTTTTATATGGAAAAAATTGCGGACAAAGCATCTACGATACGACTTGATAAAAATATGAATGAAGAGTCGGAGTCTTATGGTAAATCGAATTACAACTTTCTAAGGCTTTACTATAAGAGTAAATAATTAGATGAATGCGTATAACAAAGCGTCAAGATTAAAAAAATAAAAACGGTGGGAAGGAACATGAATCGTAAATGGATGAACAAAACACTACTAGCCATGAGTATTCAAGTGGTGATGGGGGTTGCATATGCAGCTGAAGAGCCAAGTCTAGGAGAGTATGATCCGGTTGAGCAAGAGACAGTTGTTGAAGAGTCGGCATCTCCTGTTACGGCAACCCAAGCTGATACTACACATGAAGCTACTGCCGAGCCAGAAATTGGACAGTATGAATCTGTAGAAGAGCCCGTACAAGCTGAAATGCCACAATCCGAAGTCGCTACTGCCAATGAAAAAGCATCGACAGCACTTCAGCAACAAGAAGGTGATGCGAGCCAAGAAGCGAATTTACAGGAAGTATTTAGCTCGAATGAACGTCAGTATTCATTGATTAAAAAAGGTGAAATATCATCTTTTTACGATATAGATTACACCTATTACCGTGATACACAGCTTGATATGGAAATGGCACAAGGCCAGCTTTATCAACTACGTGTACAAGAAAATGCAACACATTCGATGACCAATACATTTACCGTGCAATACGGTGTAATGGATAATTTGACATTCTCTGCATCTTTGCCTTTAGTGGCGAAAACTGATTTATTAAAAGATACTTCAACTGCAGGTTTAGGGGATATTTCTTTAGGCGCACGTTGGGAACCCTTCCCATTGAAGCAAGGTCGTTTGCCTCTTATTTTATTTGGTAATTTGTCCACGAAAACTGGTGATAGTCCATACGAAATTAATGCTGTAAATGATCTAGCAACAGGTAAAGGTTACTATTCTGCAGGTATCGGTGCCAGCACACGTAAATATATTGATCCCGTTGTGTTGTTTGCATCCGTCTCGGCAAACTATGGCTTCAAAGAAACTGACTTAAACCAACGTCGTGGTTCGCGAGTCATTGAAGAGTTTGAACCGGGGATTAGTGGCGGTTTTGCATTCGGTTTTGCATACTCGTTTAACTACGATGTTTCCCTTACCATGTCATATCAACAAAGTTTCAATACCGGCGCTGAATTTACCTATAGCAGTGGCGAATCCTATTCACCTGCAGACCAAACCAGCTCAACTCTCGCGATTTCTTTAGGTGTACGTGTATCTCCAGAGACCATTGTGAATGGTACGGTGGGGTTAGGTTTAACTGAAGATGCACCAGATGTGTCATTAGGGTTGTCTTTCCCGTTGGATATTCTAGGTTTTGGAAAAAAACTTCGTTAAGAGGGCTGTCGTATGCGTAAAATTCGACTCAGCCCACTTGTTAGTGCGATCGTTTTAACGGGCTGTTCTAGTGCTGCTTTTGCACAATTGGGTACCAACCTTTCAGTTGATGTACGGTCACTTGCATTAGGTAATGCAGTAACTGCGGATCCTCCAGGAATTAGTGCAGTACATTTTAACCCTGCAGCATTAACTAAGATTGAAGGTTTGCAAACAGATATGCAGGGCATCATTGCAAACTTTGATATTCAACGTGAATTTACCGTTCCTGCGGGTTATAACGTTTTTGGTTATTCAGATGATCCATTAGTCTGTAATGATGGTCCTGAAGTGACGGCTGATATTTGTACGGACTTTAAAGATAAGGTTTCTGGTGATGTTGAATATGCATCCCTATATGTACCTGTCTTAAAAAAGATGGTGGATTTTGGTGCTGGACAACCCATTGCCGCGCCAACGATGGGGATTGCCTACAATCCACCGGGTTCTAAAGCAACATTCGCATCAGCTGTTTATGCACCTTTGATTGCGGGTTTTGGTGCTGAAAATGGTAACCCAGGTAATTTCATGGGACAACAAGTTGCTCTAGAGCGTATTACTTATCTATCGCCAACAGTAGGCTATCAAGTCAGTGATGAGCTATCGATTGGTGGTGGTGTGGGGATGTCCTATCAAGCCATTGGATTGAAATCTGACCTGCGATTTCCCAATGAATTGATCGGCATGTTAAGGATGATTGATGAAGTCGTCTGTACACCATTTAAGGAAAATTCGGACATTATTACCGACATCTTGCTATTGGGGATGTGTAATACCGAAGAAGGGATGAATCCATTTGGCAAATTTGGTCAGATGGAATTGGCTTTAGAGCAGTCACTGAGCCCAAGTTACAACTTAGGGGTTTTGTGGGAGCCACGCGAAGATTTTAGTTTTGGTATGGTGTACCAAAGTGCAGCGAAAATGCGCATGAAAGGTCGTTATCGCATTCATAATGCAAAAGCGCCTCAGGAGATGATTAAGGGATTAATGTCATCACCAACAGGTCAAATTTTAGCTGCAATTTTAGGTTTCCCAAATGCCGTGCCTAACTCGGAGTCGGGTTTGGTTTCGATGGATTTTGAATATCCACAGCACGTACAGGCCGGGATCAAATATAAGGTTATGCCTGATTTACAAATCAATTTTGATGTGGGGTGGACCGATTATCGTGCTTGGGACAAATTCCGTTTTGAATTCGACCGTCAAATTTCAGCGCTGAAAATTGCAAAATTATTATCTGAAAATGTGACTGATAATTCTTTGGCCTTACCTTTGAAATTTACATCGCCTTGGAACTGGGGTATTGGTATTGAATATTCTGCAACAGATCGTTTGAAATTACGTGCAGGCTATGAACCAAGGAGTACGTCTATTCCTGATGGTAAGCGAAATACCATGGTCCCGATTAATGGTGCGCAGCTCTTTGGTATGGGGATTGGATATCGTTTTGATGCAGATACGGATTTAGATTTATCAATCGGCTTTTTACGCAGTAAAGATAACATTCCAGCGAATACTAGTAGTCTTGCAAACTTAACCGGTGTGAATAATTTACTTTTAAACCCATATGCTGGACTGAATGTAAAAACCGATACGAAAATCACTATCCTAGGATTAAATTACAGAACTCGTTGGTAGGATAAGCAAACAGAATGAAAAGGATTTTATTCATGAAAACGTTACTTGCACTGTCTGTGGTGCAAGTGTCGTATGCCAACGCTGGAGCGTTTCATACCATTATTGGGCCAGATGGGCGCCCAATGGTGGTACAAGTGCAAGAAAAACCAGCAAAGAAACCTAAAGAAAGTCCAACTGCTAAAACGATAGACTCTCAACCTGTACAACAAATTACTCAACCATCTGTAAGCATTAGTCCGTCTCAAACCAAGACACCGATGACACGTCAAACGAGTCCAACAGCACAGGCTGCTGAACCGGTGAAGTTTCAGAGTTTAAGTACACGTGAGCCGGAAAAACGGGATGATAATAAAGCTGTCACAGTAGATAAAATTAAAAACGTCTCAGGTGATAAAGTTCCCAAATCTGAAAAGTCAGTACAAGCGTCAGATACTTCAGCAAAAGTCTTACCTTCAACAACATGGACAGAGAAGTTACAGCAATCAGAGCTAACCCAACCTCGTGAAGCGTATCAGTCCAAAGTTCTAGCTGAAAAAGATAAACCTGTCGTCGAGAAAAAGATCCTTGCTGAGAAAGTAGTCAGCACTGATCAATCCGTACAATCTTCAGGTGAAAACTTAGAAAATAATCCTTCAAAACAATCGACTCAGGTAAAACAAGAGCAAGGTTTTTCGACCATGGCCGGTGAAAAGTATGTCAATAATGAATATCTGGAAGATAAAGAGTTTAACTTAGAAGGCAAAAAGCGCTTTTACACCATGCCCGAAGGCGTTATTGACAGCAAGATGGGGCAAACGCGGATGCAAACGATTGAACGTGAAAAAGGTGTCAGTCGCTCCGTCATTGATAATTTATTTAAACGCAATCAACCCGAAGATACAGGCCCAATCACTTTAGCCACATCGTATTATCGGGTCTCACAAGCTGACACCATTCAAGGTTTAGGTCAGCAATGTTTTTCGAATAAAAAAATGAAGAAAGCCAAAGAGCTCGACTTAGCTCAAGATATTAATTTATGGCCTCGAGCACCGTTGTCTGACGAATTTGACTATGAAGTCGTAAAACTAAAATCACCATTACAAAATATTCGTATACATTCATTTGCATCCAAAGTACAAAATCCTACATTTTATTGGCCATTTGCGGTATTTTTAGACAAAAATGGATGTGTCATGGAAGGCGCAGGTGGATTCAAAAATAACCAAGGTGAAGCGGATCATCTTTACCATGAAAAAATAGAAGGCGTGATTCAAGTGCCTAAAGGTAGCCAGTATTTATTCTTAACGCCTTTAGCAACAGCAATTGACGTCGATGGCCGCGTATTAACTAATCAAGGCCAACTTAAATTAACAGCAATCCGTTAAGGACAAAAGAAAGAGAATTAGGATGAAAAATAAAATTTTATTACCGTTTGCTTTAACGGCATTGGTTGCAGCGCTCAGTGGCTGTGGCGGTGAAAGTGCAAATGTGAATCCTGAAATTTATGATACCAGTACGACCAATGGTACTTGTAAAAGTAATACCGAAGGCTGTGTTGAGTTCGTTTTAGATTATCCAATTGAAGGTCTGAATTTTAATTGTTCGAGCGACGTTAAAAATACCTACATTACCTTGTTCGATCTTAAAGAGGGTGTTTCGACAGGTGCCTGTAAAATTGGCGATACGGTGACTTTCTTTGTCCAAGGTGAAAAATCACGTCGAATTGATTTGGGTAAAGTAGATTTGAAGCAAATTTCAAATGTAGCCAGTGGCACGACACCACCTCGTTTGACCTTATTGGATTTGGCTGCTGGCATCTCGGGTAAACCTGCTGCAACGATTTCAAATACCGACGCAACAGTTAAAGTGGCCATGCGTTTAGCCAAAATCATTCAAGCCTTGGCTTTGAAAAATAATAGCGCAGTTACAGCTACAGACATCCAAGCGGTTTATATCAACAATGCAGATAAAGTTTTGATTGATCAAATCACTCGAAATGTCGCGACAGCAGATTTCAGTATCAGTTCAGATACGGAATTTAATGACCTGTTTACACCTTGGCTAGACTTGTCCGAAGTCAGCAATGAAAACGCATTTACCTTAGTTTCAAAACTCATGAATATCTCAACCGCTGCGGTATATCAGCCTGAGTTTGCGTTGTTTTCAACGGATGGCGTGATTACCAATGCCAGCGGTTCAAATGGACTGGTGGGCTGCGACAAAAATGAATGTTTGCCGACCGATAGTTCAAAAGTCAATTTGTTTGGTCATTTCATGTTAATGACGGACCGCCAAGGCATGACTTTTGGTAGTGGTTTACAGTGGAAGGGCAAAGTTGATCAACAGTTGAGTACCATTGGTGGTGTGAATGTCTTGCTCTTGACGCAGGTACGACCAACGCGTTTAACTGCAACACCACAGGATAATTGGATTGATCCGCTTACAAAGCAAATTGATAAACCTGGCATACTGGGTTTCCGTTTTGATGCAGAAGAAGCAAACTCAGGTCCACTGATTATTAAACAAGGGACGCTACTTGCCGACAAAATGGTGGTCGGTACAGGTGGAAGTTTATATAAAACGTTAACGGCTAAAAAAGATGATTATGTTCTGACGGCCGATGATAAGAAAAAATTAGGTCTTTGGGAGCAAAATATTAACCAAGTGCAATTTAAAGGCACGATGGATTTATACAAGCTTTATCCGCTGTCGTATTTAGACAAAAAAGTCTTTAAGTCTGTTGAAAATGTTGCTGCTGGACAAAATTATATCTTCCCCTTGTATGCAGATTTAACCTTTAAATTTACCGATACTTCGATTAAAACAGTGAAATTGGGTGTGGTGATTGACCGTAATGGTGATATTCGCACAAATATAAAATCTGGCGTGCCAGACGATGTATTTACTCGTCAAGATAGCCAAATTGTCGACTTGTCTACACACGCGACGGAAGGCTGTAGCGGAAAAGATGTGCTTGACCCACTGTTAATGAAAGATGATAAAGGTGTACAGCAATATCGTATCGGAACAACAACCCGTACCTTTACGCCTGAAGGAAATATCAATCCAAATACCATTTCGATTCGTATGATTTTAGCTGACCCATATTTCCATACGCTTGATGGCGCGTTGATTGGAATGAACTCAAGTGTGAAAACTTCAGCGGATACCACGATGGTTGTGGGCGGTGCTTTAGTGCAGTTACACAATATGATTAACGCCAATGCAGGCACGCGTCCCTCTGGCGTTGCTTTGTCGGATTCGGATAATAAAGTGGTGAAGTGGGGGAATAGTTTGGCCAGCTTTAGTTATATTTATAGCTTAAAAAATCCAAATGATACTGCTGCGGCTCAAACAGCGAAGTTAAGCGGTGGTGATATTTCTTTAGAATTGGCCCCGTGTTACACCATCAAGGTAAAATAAAAATTTAAATCTTGGAAAAATAAAAAAGCCCATCCGTGATGGGCTTTTTTATTTAAGAGATCTGCAAACTAACCTGTGTGATCGAGTCGCGTACCGAGAGTTTCGAGATGCATTTCAAACTGACCTGTTCTGCGGTCAGCAAAATAATGCCGCAGCGTTCTTTCCACACTAGGAAAGGCTAAATCATCCCAAGGAATATCTTCTTCACTAAACAATCGTGATTCAATGGTTTCATCACCCGCACCAAATTCACCATTGATTAGTTCAGATTTGAACAAGGCATAAATTTGCCCAATACGGGGAATGTTATACATGCAATATAGTTGCTCAATGTTGACTTCTGCTTCGGCTTCTTCGCGAGTTTCACGCGCTGCACCTTGCTCCATTGTCTCATAGAGTTCCATATAGCCAGCGGGTAATGTCCATAGCCCATAACGTGGCTCAATCGCACGACGGCAAAGTAAAACTTGATTGTCCCAAACGGCTAAAGCACCACAAATAACTTTAGGATTCACATAATGAATAAACCCACATGCGGTACAAATACGGCGTATCTGATGATCTCCAAGCGGGATCGCTTCTTTTGTTTTTTGTCCGCAGTTTGAGCAAAAGTTCATATTCATCGTCATGGATTGTGTGAACCGTCAGAATAACTTAAAAATAAAACTTTGGCATCATTTCTAACCAGCTTGGCCGAAATTCAGCTATGATGAAAATAAGATAATTATAAGGATGTAATGTGGATGGATGAGGGTTTATTGACTCAGCGATTGCAGCAAAGTTTACGTTTTTCTAAGCGTATTCAACCTGCGCATGCTGCTGTATTGATTGCGATTACCCAAGAAGATAATCCACGTATTTTATTGACCCGCCGCTCGCTCTATATGAATAATCATGCCGGTGAAGTGTCCTTTCCCGGTGGCAAACGTGATGCCCAAGACACCAGTAATATCGTGGTGGCGTTAAGAGAAGCTCAAGAAGAAACCGCTCTAAATCCATTTGATGTGCAGCTTTTGGGTGATTTACCGATGCAAAAAGCACGGAATGGGATGTTGGTTAAACCGATCGTGGGATTGATCCCGCCTGACGTAAATTTAATACCTCAACCCACTGAAATTGACCGTATTTTTTTTGCATCATTAAGACAGCTTTTAGAAACACCGCCAACGCCATATGAAGTTCGTTTTGCCCAGCAATCGCTTTATTTTCCCAGTTTAAGAATCGAAAACGAAATCGTATGGGGCTTGACTGCACGGATGCTGATTTCCTTATTTCAATATGGTCTGAATTATCAAAAAGAATGGCCTTTTTTATTAAATTCTCCTTCATTTCATTTGGGCCGTGAGCCATAAATCATTTTTAGAAAGTCAAAATAGGATGTTTGATCATGTTGTACAAATTTCAAGGATATAGCCCGAAAGCCACGCATCAACCTTGGGATGGTTGGGTTGCAGAAAATGCAACGGTCATTGGGCAAGTTGAATTAGGCCGAGAAGTGAGTGTCTGGTTCGGAGCCGTCATTCGAGGGGACAACAGTCGTATCAAACTGGGTGATTTTACCAATGTACAAGAAAATGCGGTGCTGCATACCGATGCGGGCATTGAAATGATCATTGGTGATTATGTCACGATTGGGCATCAAGCCATGCTACACGGATGTACCGTAGGTGATAATAGTCTGATTGGAATCAATGCCGTGGTTCTAAATCATGCTGTGATTGGTAAAAATTGCATCATTGGTGCGAATGCTTTAATTCCAGAAGGGAAGGTGATTCCGGATAATTCTGTTGTGATGGGTTCACCGGGTAAAGTCGTCAAGACTTTAGATGAGCAAGCCGAAGCACGTCTAAAAATGAGTGCCATGCACTATGCCGCTCATTTTAAACATTTTACTCAACTCGAAGTCGCTGAACTTTAAAACGTTATACATGGTAAGCAAAAAAGCCTCGACGTTTTTCCAGGCTTTTTTATGGCTTAAATACAGAAAGCGCTGAGTCTGAGGTGGAACATCTCGCGAACTGCGATGGAGTGGAGTATCATATTCAACGTTTTTTAAGATTAAATTTAATTAAGGTTGCGCATGAAATTACTGGCATTGGAAACTGCCAATGAGCAGTGTTCCGTCTCGATTGTAGATGAAACTCAAGAGCTTTATTTTCAACTCGATTTACGGGCAAAAGCGCAGACGCAAACCATTCTCCCAATGATTGAGCAAGGGCTTAATCAAACTGCTATTGAGTTAGCGAATTTAACTGCGATTGCCTTTAGTCGTGGGCCTGGCTCATTTAGTGGTGTTCGTATTAATGCAGCGGTAACACAAGCCTTGGCATGGGCCAATGACGTACCTGTTGTTCCAGTATCGACTTTGCAAGCTTTGGCTCAAGCGGCGCATCGTTTATATGGTTTGACCCAAGTAACGGCAGTCCTTGATGCACGCATGCAAGAAGTGTATATCGCTAGCTATCAACTCGATGCCAATGGCATTATGCAGGCTGTAGATGAAGAACAACTATTAAGCTACGCCGATGCCACACCGCAGATCAAATTTACCGTCGTGGGTTCTGGTAGTGAGCTCATTCAATCAGAACAAACACAATACAAAGACTTAAGTGCAACAGCACAAGATATTGCTACTATTGCCCGCGAAGCGGCGCAAAGAAAAGCATGGGTGAGTGCTGAACTTGCATTGCCCGTTTATTTACGAGATAACGCCTGGAAGAAAATTTCAGAACAAGGCAAGCCATAATTAGGGTTATATATGGATCTTCTACTGCTGCTCAAAGCGGCAATCATGGGTATTGTTGAAGGTATTACCGAATTTTTACCGATTTCAAGTACAGGGCATTTAATTCTGGCTTCAGAATTAATGAACTTTTGGACCAAAGAAAAAAGTGATGTTTTCGTGATCGCAATTCAAATGGGTGCGATTGCGGCGGTGATTTATGAATACTGGGGCCGCCTGTGGGGCGCAGCAACCGGTATGGTGACTGGTGAAGAAAAAGGTCGCCGTTTAGGTTTTGGCTTAATTCTCGCTTCGATTCCAATCGTGTTGATTGGTTTGACGTTTGGTCAGACGGTGAAAGAGCTGCTGTTCAATAACATTGCGATTGCTATGGGGTTGATTATCGGTGGTTTGATCATTATTTGGATCGAAAAAAATCCACCGCAAGTGCGTGCCAAAGAAGTAGAAGATTTAACCATTAAAGATGCGATTTGGATTGGTTTAATTCAAGTTTTATCTTTAATTCCAGGGACTTCACGTTCAGGTGCGACCATTATTGGTGCTATGTTCTTAGGGGTTTCTCGTAAAGCGGCCACTGAGTTTTCATTCTTTTTGGGTATTCCTGTTATTGTCGGTGCAGGTTTACTGGATTTATATCAAAGCTATGATGTATTTCAAGGCACTCAAGATTGGACTGTGATCGCCGTTGGTTTAATCGTTTCATTTGTCTCTGCATTGATTTTAATTCGTGCGCTTGTCGCTTACGTGGCAAAACGTGATTTCATGATTTTTGCGTGGTATCGAATTGTTTCGGGATTATTGATTTTATTGTTCGCATTTACAGGCTGGAAATTATGGTAAGCGAAATCCGCTTATACACAGAACAAGAATTTCATGAGAAAGCACAGCAGTATTCTGCTGTGCTTTCTTCACGTGGTGTATCTGTAAATATTGAATTGATTGAAAAATTAAACGCGCGTTTTTTACGTTTAAACTCTGAACTCAGTTTGTGTGTCGATGCAGATGGTTTGTGGTTAGCGACCAATGGCATGAAGATGCAACCCGATTGGAAAGCAGAAGTTGGACGTTTAAAGCGAGCATCTTTAAAGTCTGAGATGATTGCACGTGCGTGTAATTTGGCAGAAAAACCACTGCTTGTGGATGCAACCGCAGGGCTAGGGCACGATAGTTTATTGATGGCCCATTTGGGTGCGCATGTGATTCTTGTGGAACGTCATCCGATTTTATTTACCCTATTGGAAGACTCACATCAACGTGCGCAGCAAGATGTATTTTTAAGTTCGGTTGTGGCTCGAATTGAATTGGTCTTTTCAGATTCGGCAGATTATTTGCAACATTTATCGACGACCAATCAAATCTTTGATGTGGTTTATCTCGATCCGATGTTTCCGCAGCGAGACCAAAACCAGCAAGCCGTCAAAAAGCAAGCTCAGGTCAAAAAACAAATGCAATTATTGCATTTACTGTTACCTGAAGATGGTGAAATGGATTTAGGTGATAATTTACTGGATTTAGCACAAAAAATTGCTAAACGTGTCGTGGTTAAACGTCCACGATTGGCGGTTTTTTTAGCGAATCAAGAGCCGCAACATCAGTGGCAAGGTGATGCTTGTCGCTTTGATGCATATTTCCAACATGATCTTGTGACTTAAAATGATATTTGCTTCAATATTGTTCAAAGATTTGTTATATAGTTAAAAAATAGCATTGCTAAAAACGACATCAGGCATAAAATTATTTGTGCAATTAAGCGAGCCAAGGCCACCATCAGAACTCTATGATTGATTTCAAACCCTCCATCAATTTTTGGCATGATTTTAAAAGCAACCAAACTGCGGGGATGTGGTTATTTTTGGGGTCTCGTCGTTCTTTACAAATCGTTCGACCATCGATTTTACAATTGGTGTTTTGGGGGATTTTAGGTGGTTGTGCCAACAGTTTATTTAGTTGGCTCAGCACGGGGCGTATTGGCGAATTTAATGCCCAAGGTCTCATTAGCTACGCATTGTGGCCATTTATTGCTTTAATCGTGGGGATTTTCCTGTCACAACGTGTGAATAATCCACGGTTAATGTTGGTCCCAGCATTGCTCTGGTTGGTGCTTGATACGCACATCATGTTGTTTCAATGTTTGATTCAATATATGGGAGATCTCGATTTTCTCCCATACTTCCTATATGACTACATTCCAACGTTATTCATTATTCTATTTGTTTGGCAAAGTCTAGCTGTCGTTTGGGTATTTTCACGTGAACTGAAATGGCCATGGTGGGAGCGAGCACTGATTATGGGTGCGACGCTATTTACTTTGGTCGTGTGGCAAGTCTCAGTCAAAGATCAGCCGATTTGGAAAGTGGAAGAAGTTCCACCAAGCTTTGCTGAAGATGCCTTCTATGCACAAAGCCGTTTGCTCAATAAATCTTTAGACGCAGTGGAATATGGTGAATTTGCCCAATCCCATTGGTACTTCTTAGGGGTGGCTGGTGCGAGTTATCAAGATGTCTTTAAACTGGAAATTGAACGGATTAAAGAACAGTTTGATACACGTTTTGGCACCTATGGGCGTTCGGTTGAGCTTATCAATAACCCCGCAACGCGTACTGAAATTCCGCTGGCATCTAAAACCAGTATGGAGTTGGCGCTGCGTCGTATTGGTCAACAGATGAACCGAGAAAGTGACGTCTTATTTTTATATATGACCTCACACGGTTTACCTAATGTCTTTGAAATGGAAAATGCACCTTTGGATTTGGCGCAAGTCGATCCTAAATGGTTAAAAGAAGCCTTGGATGCATCCGGAATTCGTTGGCGTGTAATTGTGATTTCTTCATGTTATTCAGGCAGTTTTATTCCAGCACTGCAAAATGATAATACTTTAATTATTACTGCATCGGCAGCTGATCGACAGTCTTTTGGCTGTTCGAATGAAGCTGAATACACTTATTTTGGCCGTGCGTTCTTTGATCAGGCGATGCGTGAACAGACCAGTATTCAAGCGGCATTTAATGAAACCAAAGCGACTGTTGCGAAATGGGAAGCAGCGCAGGGTTTCGAACCTTCTGAACCTCAGTGGTCGATGGGGAAAAACATGGCATTAATGTTGCCTCAATTAGAACAACGATTGTTCCCGCCGACGACTACTGCACCGGCTACGACGGTTACGCCTTAAAAGATTAAAAAGTTTAGGATAAAGATCATGGAATTAGTACAACGAAATACCTGTTTTGCGGGTGAGCAGCGCATTTATCAATTGGATTCTTCAAGTCTAAAGACCACGACAAAGTTTGGTATTTTTCTGCCAGAAGCAGCCTTACAAGGCCAAGCGTGTCCTGCATTGTTTTATTTGGCTGGATTAACCTGTACCGAAGAAACCTTTGCCATTAAAGCGCATGCACAGCGTTTAGCTGCGCAGCTCGGCCTGATTTTAATCAGCCCTGATACTTCTCCACGTGGGGAACAGGTAGCGCAAGGCGATCATTGGGATATTGGGCAGGGTGCGGGCTTTTATATTAATGCAACGGAACAACCGTGGGCCGAGCATTATCAAATGGAACGTTTTCTTACTGAAGAATTGTATTCGCTGGTACAGACTGAATTTCCGGTACAAAAAGCTGCGATTGGCATATTCGGACATAGTATGGGCGGCCATGGTGCATTAACTTTAGCGTTGAAGCATCCTGACCTGTTTAAATCGGTTTCTGCTTTTGCACCGATTTGTGCGCCGAGTCAGTGTCCATGGGGTGAAAAAGCGTTTAGTCAATATCTAGGTTCAGACCGTCAGCAGTGGCTTTCGCATGATGCTACAGCTTTAGTGCAAACTAAAGGGGCTTTGTTTAAAGCCATTTTGATTGACCAAGGCATTGATGATCAATTTTATAGCCAGTTAAATCTTGCGTTGTTTAAGCAAGCGTGTGAGCAAGTCGGGCAGGCACTCGAACTGCGCGAACATGTTGGCTATGATCATGGGTATTATTTTATTCAAAGTTTTATGGACGATCATTTGCAATTTCACGCTGTCCAATTGCAAACAGCGGTTCATTAATTCTAAAGCCAGTGGTTAAGAAATATTGAGGCATAGCTTGCTTTGATATACGTATAAATAATGCATGGTGATGAGCATTGCCATGCAAATGAATAAATTCGACATACCAAAAAAAATAATTTAGGGTACTTATGCAAAATTCACAAATGGAAACGCCGCTTCCGCCAGAGCTGCCCGTACTGAATCCACCGAGTCTATTTGGTGATACAGAACAGGCTGAAGTTTTGGGACGAAATTATCATTTTAGGTTTAAAGGTAATGCGTCTGAATATTTCGGTATTTGGATCGTGAATATCTTACTGACAATTGTCACGCTTGGACTTTATGCGCCTTGGGCAAAGGTCCGCCGTTTACGTTATTTTTACGGTAATACTTGGGTATTTCAGCGTCGTTTTGACTTTACTGGTTTGCCTACAAAAATTTTAGTTGGACGAATCATTGCGCTAGTGGTCTATGGTGGTTTCTCTTTTGCTGCAAAATATTCTTGGGAAGCTTTCTTAGCGGGCTTTGTCCTGATCTTTTTCGCAGTTCCTTGGCTCATTCGATCTACGATTCGTTTCCGCGCCCGTAACAGTAAGTTTAGTAATAGCCGATTCTTTTTTTCTGGGACAAATAAAAGCGCGTATTGGTGCTTTGTTAAATGTCTTGCGGTGGTTGTCTTTACCCTTGGTTTGTTTACACCAGTTGCGGTCTGGCTATATAAACGTGAATGTCTGAATCATTTGTATCTGGGTCAGTTGAAATTTAATCTGAATAATACGTGGGGCGATTATATGCGTGCCATGTATGTGCCTTTATTTCTGTTTATGGGCTTTGGTGCATTGCTGGCAGTGATCTTTGCAATACTGTTTGGTAGTTCAGATGGTTTAAATGACGCATCTTATGTCTTCATTATTTTTGGTATGTATTTGATTGGCTATATGTTTATTTGGCCACTCACCGCTGCACGTATTTTTATTACCACTTGGAATAACACCACGTTGAGCCGCAGTCAGTTTCATACGGACTGTAATCAATGGCGCTATGCATGGATTGTCTTGAGTAATTGGTTGGCTAAAGTGATTAGCCTCGGTTTACTGACACCATGGGCAGTTGTGCGACTATATAAATATCAGACTGAATCCTTACACTTAATGTTGGTCGATGATCCAGACCAATTACAAAATCAAATGCAGCAAGATCACAATGCAATTGCTGAAGAATTATCCGATATTTTTGACCTAGATATTTCCTTATAACGTAGGTGAATTACATGAAAACATCAGTAGTGAATGCAACCTATTATGATGGGAAAGTGTCAAAACCCTTTGTTGCTCAAATCAGCGCAGATGGGGAACATGCTGTGATTGTGCGTTATGGTCAAGACCTAGAACAAACGCAGCACTACACCTATCAAGATATGACGCTGATCGGTGCTTTAGGTGATATTCAGCCAGTGATTGAGTTAAAGGATGATGCTCGTTTAGAGTTTCATCAACCTTTGCCAGAGTGGTTTAATCTCGACGTAAAGTCGCGTTGGCATTCGATTTGGAAGTTAGAGCGTTCACCCTCCTTAATCATTTTTAGTGTGATTTTCGTGGTGGCGTTTGCTTTTGTATTGATTAAATGGGGCATACCTGCGGCGTCGCATGTGGTGGCTAATCAACTTCCTGAGACAGCTTTAAAAAGTTGGGGCGATCAGGCGGAAAAATATATTATCGATATGACTGAACCCACAAAATTGCCACAAGCACGACAAGACAAGTTGATGCAAGAGTATCAACAATTGGTGGCTGAAAATCGACCTGCGAAGTTGTTATTCCGCGGTGGTGGCAGCATCGGTGCAAATGCATTGGCGATACCCAATAACACCATTATCGTGACAGATGAGTTGGTTAAATTAGCGAAAAATGATTATGAGTTAATTGGTGTACTTGCACATGAGCAGGGGCATTTAGTTCAACGCCATAGTTTGCAGCAAAGTTTGTCAGGTTTAGGCATCAGTATTATTTTGTTGATGATTACAGGAGATGGCTCTGACATTCTTACCAGTTTGCCGGTGGCTGCGGTGGGTGCGAGTTACTCTCGAGATTTTGAATCTGAAGCAGATTTATATGCCCTAAAACAACTTTCAAAACATCAAATTCCAACGGCACATTTTGCAAACTTCTTACAACGTATGGAAGATGAAGCTGATGGTGAAACAGCAAAAGAGAAAGGTGCAAAGGATGAAAGTGCCAAAGATCAGAGATCTTGGACAGACTTCTTTGAGTCACATCCAGCGACGAAAGCCCGTATTGATGCAGTCAGAAATTACCAATCACATCAGCATTGAGTGAAAGGCTTTGACAATATGGCGACGTAGACTACGGTTCGCGTTGCCATATTGCACTGAGTTCTTCTTGCCCCATGCGGATCAAATGATCTAATACCACATGTTCCAATTGATCTAGATTTGCACTTGGATCTTGGGCTGAAATTACTACATCTAAAAAAGCAGCTTGTGGTAAAAGACTGACCTCTGCAGAGGGTAGTTGAATCTTGAATGCAGTATTTTCTCCAATGAGCTGTTCATTGACTTCAAATTTATGTTTCCAATGATTGACTAGGCGTTTAGCAACACGCGCTGCTTGGGCGGTGGTGATTTGTGTTGAACTTTTCATAAATGCAATTTTATTATTAAGCCGTCAGTCCTTTAACTTAGCAAAGTACATAGATGCTCGTTAAGTCTAAATATGCAACGCTGTGTTTCTATCCCTGAGATCTTTATCCATATTAATCACTGATGTTACGCACGCAAAAAATAATTTTGCATTTTTAAAATGATATTTAAGTCAATTCGACGGAGTCTTACATCTAGGGCTTAAATAAAGGGATTAGCCTTCGGCTGGAGGTACTCTTACGAAACGATGTTTCTCATTAGGCAAAATGAGATGCGAAGCTTCGCAAGGAAACCATCTTGCGGAGCAATGCTCCTCACCGCAAAACTCGCTCTCTAGCGTCTATTTATTTAGAGTATTGCAAAAAAAAATTTGATGAGAAGTCGTGCTATCTCAAACAAATGCGGATGACGTTACCGCGTATCGTTTTTTTATTTGAATCAAATTTCGCTTCTGATATTACTGCGTAACATCAGTTAATCCTAGGTTTTTTTATTATAGAGATCTCAATCATCAGTATCGAAAAAACGACTGAGGGCGTGGGCAGCGAATAGGGGGACAATTTGCTATAATGCGTCAATCACTCCCTTTTCAAAGCTAGGTTTTTCATGTCCAAGCCATTCTTAATCGCACCTTCAATTTTGTCAGCAGACTTTGCGCGCTTAGGTGAAGAAGTTGAAAATGTTCTAGAAGCAGGTGCAGATGTTGTTCATTTCGATGTCATGGATAATCATTATGTACCGAACTTAACTTTTGGTGCGGGCGTTTGTAAGGCATTGAAAAAATACGGCATTAAAGCGCCAATTGATGTTCATCTTATGGTTTCACCGGTAGACCGTATGATTGGTGATTTCTTGGAAGCTGGCGCAGATATCATCACTTTCCACCCAGAAGCGACTGATCACATTGACCGCTCTTTACAGTTAATCAAATCTGGCGGTGCGCAAGCGGGCTTGGTGTTTAACCCTGCGACACCTCTGCATTATTTAGACTACGTTTTAGATAAAGTTGACCAAGTCTTGTTGATGAGTGTGAACCCAGGTTTTGGTGGTCAAAAGTTCATTCCAATGACCTTGGAAAAGCTGCGTCAAGCACGAAAAATTATTGATGCTTCAGGCCGTGATATTCGCTTAGAAGTGGATGGTGGTGTTACCCCAGCCAATATCCGTGACATTGCTGAAGCCGGTGCAGACATGTTCGTTGCAGGTTCAGCGATTTTTGGTAAGCCTGATTATAAAGCTGTGATTGATGACATGCGTTCTGAGTTGGCAAAAGTGCATGCTCAAGAGGCTTAAGCCTTTGGGTATAAGTTATTCATGGCTTGTGGATAACTATATGGATAACCGTATGGATATCTGTGTAGATAACTATATGGATAACTTGAATAAATTATAAACGATTGTGCATCAATGGTTTAATAATTAGACGTATTAAGTATAAAAAGGACTCAATTGAGTCCTTTTTATATGGGTCAAAGTATTTGAAATACTGTGTATTTATTAATCTGTGGTAAATAATTAATCAGTTTAAAAAATAACTTTTATGTTTTAACTGGACGATATGCGCTGATTTTTATGACAGCGCAATAAATTTAAAACTGTTGTGAATAACTGCACAATTAATTATGCTGTTAGCAAGTATTGAGATAAGCTGCGACTGGCAAAACACATCATCGATCGCACTGGATAGTGCTTTTAGATACTCCTATATGTATCGTTCATGATGGATAAATTGGTCGAGCTGCATGTCATGTAGATACGAATGTCATGTGATTGCGTTGAATCATAAATAACATCATCATGGTGTTTCATGCGGATTTCGGCTGAGCCGATCGCGTGATGTTTCTAAAGATGTGTTAATAGGGATATGTTGTCACAGTACATCATTGGGTTGAATTAGGATACTAAATTGTTCAATTTTTTGCGTAAGCATCTTGGCTTTGCTTGGCTCATGGCGTTTGTCATGGGATGGAGCAGTGTGGTCAGTGCACAGCAAAATTTTCAACATCAACAAATGATGACTGCGAATGCCCATCAGGCATCAGTTCATGCAGCACATACTGATCCTTCACATTCAAATATGGCAAATTGCCATCAAAATCAGCGGCAAGCTGTTCCTGAGCATGCAGCACATCATGGCAAGCAGACGACACCTGAAGTCATTTCAATGACGGATTGTCATGCGACATCTGCACAGCAAGATGATCAGGTGCATCATTCAACGATACAAAACACAGACTGTCAGGACTGTACACTCGCACATTGCCAAATCAGTACCTCTTATGTCGATAGCGCCTTGGTCGCATTGCAGACCGTCCATGTGCATCACTATACAGAACCTCCTCGTTTCATTTTTGCTGGACAGCATTCAAAAGGCTTTTGGCAAGAAATTCTAAGACCTCCGCAAGCTTAACCTGAGTTTTAAATACGTTTTTTCGTTATTTTATAAAGGTTAAGTCATGTCTAATTTATCTAAATCATGCCTCGTGCTCGGGGTGTGTCTGCTGTCTCCAACGTGGGCGTTTGCAGCCATTAAAGAATATCATCTGAATATTGATGAAAAGACCATCAATTTGACAGGTAAAGCGGTCAAAAAAATCAGTGTTAATGGTCAGTTTCCTGCGCCTTTACTGGAGTTTGAAGAAGGCGATGATGCGGTCATCCATGTACATAATCAGCTCAAAAAACAAAATACCTCGGTGCATTGGCATGGTCTATTGCTGCCCGGCTTAATGGATGGTGTACCCGGTTTTAATGGTTTCAATGAAATTCAGCCCGATGGTAGCTTTACTTATAAATTTAAAGTCCGTCAAAGCGGAACCTATTGGTATCACGCGCATTCCAAAGGCCAAGAACAAGACGGATTGTATGGCGCTTTAGTGATTTATCCGAAAGGCAAACAAGCACTTGCAGCACATGAACAGACGCAACGTGATTATGTGGTCATGCTGTCGGATTTTCATGAATCATCTAGCGCTCAGATTATGGCAAATCTGAAAAAGTCTGCCGAATACTATCAAAATCAGCGTGAAACAGTTTCAGATGTATGGACGCAGATTCAACGAACAGGTTTTAAAAATACGTGGCAAGACCGTTCGATGTGGAATCAGATGCGTATGCTGAAAACGGATTTGTCTGATGTCACGGGTTATACGTTTTTAGTAAACGGCAAAACACCACAGCAGAACTGGACGGGGATGTTTAAGCCCAATGAAAAAGTCAGACTTCGTTTTGTAAATGCTGCGGCTATGTCGTTTTTTGATGTGCGCATTCCTCAGCTCAAAATGACGGTGGTCAGTGCAGACGGCCAAGCGGTCAAACCAGTCAATGTTGATGAATTCCGCATTGGTGCTGCGGAAACCTACGATGTGATCGTAGAGCCTAAATCTGCGCACTATCAGATAGAGGCTGAGTCGATCGATCGGACAGGATTTGCGATAGGCACTTTACATGATGAAACGCAGCCTCAGCACTCAGGCATTCACATGCCAAAAGCTCGGCCACGCGCTTTGCTGACCATGGAAGATATGGGCCATGGTTCAATGTCGGGTATGGACCATAGCAACATGGGACATACTGCTACAGGTTCAACCCAAACTTCAGCAAGCCAGCAAGCGAATGCTCATGAGCACAGCGCGCATACTGTCATTCCATCAAATATTCAGCCGAATCAAGCACATGATCATGCTGCAATGGGGCATGACATGGACCATTCCCCAATGCCTGCGCATACTACTATGCAGCATCCAGATATGCATAAACAGAACATGTCTGATTCAGCGTATGCCAATATGGATCATAGCGTGATGGATCATTCCTCTATGAACCACTCTTCAATGGATTCATCAATGAAACATGATACGCATGCAGCGATGGAGCATGCACAGTCTAAAGAGGAGAAGCAAGTAGTTGAAAATTCAGCAACGGTTATGGGTTGGGCCAATGCTTCAACACCTGTCGGTGATAAGGCACTGCAATATAGTGATCTAAAAGCGTTAACCCCGCAGCCTGATACACGTGAAGCGACGCAAGACTTGGTCATTCATTTGGGTGGAACGATGGAACGCTATATGTGGACCATGAATGGCAAAAAATTCAGTGAAGCTGAACCACTAAGGGTGAAATATGGTGAGCGAATTCGACTGAAATTTGTCAATGACAGCATGATGGCGCATCCGATGCATTTACATGGCATGTTTATGCAATTGGAAAATGGGCAAGTGTCTTCTGAAATGCCAAATAAACATACGGTGATTGTGCCGCCGGGGAAAACAGTGACGGCTCTGTTAACGGCCAATGAATTAGGGGAATGGGCGATTCATTGTCACTTGCTGTATCACATGTCCGCAGGGATGATGAATAAACTCGTGGTCGCAAATGTCGCGGAGAATACGAAAACGGCGTCTGTACCGCAAAAGGAGGTGTCTCATGCGCATCATTAAACCATGCACATATACGGTTCTAAGTTTAGCTTTGGCATCGGTCACTCAAATAACCATGGCGCAAGATGCACATCACAGCATGCCGATGTCAGCTCAACATGAGTCGCATTCCTCACATGATTCGTCGCATCAAGAGCTGCAAACAGGGATTGAATCGAGCCAGATAGAGCATACTGCAGAACATGCAGAACATGCAGAACATGCAGAACATGCAGAACATGCAGAACATGCAGAACATGCAGAACATGCAAAAGCATCATCTATTGCGTCACGTGCTGATTTTGCGCAGCATCCTGTTGATCATAAGCGTGAACATGGTGGACAGATTTATCAAGCGACCGAAATAGACAATCGATGGCTCAATAATGCCGATGGCCGAGGAAGTTTAAAGACCGAAATTGAGAGTCGAATCGGGACCGATGAAAATAAGCTATTCATCAAACTACATGCCGATAAAGCAGAATCTCAAGACGCTGATTATGCGGCTCAAGTGATGTATAGCCGTATGATCTCCGACTTTTGGGATGCACAAATTGGTGCGCGTTATCGGGTCGATGAACATCAAGTGACGGACAAAGAACAGTTAGATGCTGCGGTGGGTCTGCATGGTCTGGCACCGTATTTCTTTGAAACTGATGCTTATCTATATCTTGGTACAGATAATCAGGTCAGTTTTTCTTTAGAAACCGAACGTGATCTGCTGCTGACGCAAAAATTGATTTTAAAACCGTATCTGAACCTAGATGTGGTGCTGAGTGATGATTCCGCCTATGCACAAAAAACAGGACTCAGTGCTGTATGGCTAGGGCTAGAAACACGCTATGAAATCAATAAAAAGTTGATGCCATTTATCGATGTTGCTTACAGCTATGAAAAAGGAAATCAGCATACGGCATGGCAAGCTGAAACTGGAAGTGAAAAACAATGGTGGTATGGCGCAGGACTTCGTCTGAAGTTCTAACAGTCAAATAGACCAAATAAAGAGGGCATCATCAACAGGTTTTGGTGATGCCTTTTTTTATGTCTGAATCTATCCTTTGAACAGACATGCCATGTTTTGGTGCAATTCATCTGTGCAAGTTTTTTCATTAACTGAATAACGCCCTGAATTTGGTCAAAAATGTAAAGACTGCACTAAAATTCAGCATGTTTGCTATACTAAGACAATACTCGGAGGAACGACCTCCCTTACATCTTTGTTCAAAGCCAGTAAGAAAAATCGTCAGGACGACCTGACTCTACTAATATGGAGGAAGGCATCATGGTCTGGGTTGTTCTAGTATTCGCTGGTATTTTTGAAATCGTTTGGGCCTATTCGATGAAGCTCTCAGAAGGCTTTACAAAACTTGGCCCAAGTTTAGTCACTTTATTTTTTATGATCCTGAGCTTTGGTTTATTGGCCTATGCCATGAAAACGTTGCCTCTAGGAATGGCTTATACCATTTGGACTGGAATCGGCGCGATTGGCTCTTTCCTCGTGGGGGTGTTTATACTCGGTGAGCCTGCAACTGCTATGCGGATGTTAGCCACAGTACTGATCATTTCTGGTCTAATCTTGATGAAATTATCTTCAAGTTAATATGTTTTAAAGCACAGCGGTCATTGACCTCTGTGCTTTTTTTATGGGTAAAAATATGGCTTGGGTTTTATTAATTGTAGCGGGATTGCTTGAGGTGGTTTGGGCCTATTGTATGAAAGTCTCTGAAGGCTTTAGCAAACTGACGCCAAGTATTTTGACCATCGTTTTCATGATCGCAAGTTTCGCTTTATTGTCTTATGCAATGAAATCCTTACCGCTGGGTACAGCCTATACGGTGTGGACAGGGATTGGTGCAGTGGGTTCATTTATCCTCGGCATCGTTGTATTGGGTGAGCCTGCCAATGGCATGCGCATGCTAGCTGCAGTACTGATTATTTCAGGACTGGTCTTGATGAAATTATCGTCCTCATGAATAATGAAGTGCTGCGCTTTTGAGCTTGGAGTATCTCATGCAACTTTCTTATCAGTTTTTAGATTCACCCGTTGGACAATTAAAACTTGTTGCACATGAAACCGCATTGGTGGCTGTCCTTTGGGAAAATGAAAATCCAAATCGTGTGCGATTGGCGGCTTTGGTTGAAGATTTGAAACATCCGATTTTGCTCAAAACTGCACAGCAATTAAACGAATATTTTGCAGGTAAAAGACAGCAATTTGACCTGCTGCTAGACTTTGAAGGCACCGCATTTCAGCAGCAGGTTTGGCAAGCTTTACTGACGATTCCTTTCGGAGAAACTCGCAGCTATAAACAAATTGCAGAGCAGATCGGCAATGTCAAAGCCGTACGTGCTGTGGGTGCAGCCAACGGTAAAAATCCAATTTCAATTATTGCACCCTGTCATCGTGTCGTGGGCGCAAATGGAAAATTAGTGGGTTTTGCAGGCGGTCTAGAAAATAAAGAAATATTGTTAAAAATTGAGAAATTACAATAAAATAGAAAATATACTTATTTAATTGATGTTACGCAGTAACATCAAAGCACAATTCGCTTCAAAGAAAGAACGATACGCGTTAACGTCATCCGCAAGTGTTTGAGACAGGATGCCGCCTAATCAAAAATGTTTTTGCGATGCTTTGAATAATTTGACGGTGGTGAACGAGTTTTGCGGTGAGGAGCATTGCTCCGCAAGATGGTTTCCTTGCGAAGCTTCGCTTCTCATTTTGCCGAAACAAAAGTACCTCCAGCCGAAGGCTAATCCCTTTATTTAAACCCTAGATGTAAGACTCCGGCGAATAGGCTTAAAAATCATTTTAAAAATGCGAAATTACTTTTATGTGGGTAACATCAGTAATTTAAAGTAATGAATCAAATCAATGAATCTTTCTCAAATTTTTGCCCCCCTCATTTCGACGTTTTGGTGGCTAATTCCATTGTTACTGATTGTGGGGGCAATCAAAGCATTTAAACCTTATTTAAAGGGGAAAATGGGGGAGTTTGCTGTCGCCGTTCATGTCAAACTTTATTTGAAAGACCATTATATATTGTTAAATGATTTGACCTTACCAGATGGCGAGGGAGCTACGACACAAATTGATCATCTTCTGTTAAGCCCATTTGGTGTGTTTGTGATTGAAACTAAAAACTATAAGGGTTGGATTTTTGGGAGCGAGAGACAAAAACAATGGACGCAAAAGATTTATAAAAAAAGTTTTAAATTTCAAAATCCGATTCACCAAAATTATAAACATATGAAAGTGTTAGAACAGGTGTTGAACGATATACTGGATAAAGACAATATGCATTCTGTGATTGTTTTTATGCCTGAAGCGGTGTTTAAAACAGAGATGCCGTCGAATGTTTTTCGGGGGTACAGCTTGGGTGGACTATGTTCAAACTTTTCAGCAACCGGTGATCTCTGAAATGAAACTTAAACGAATACAGTTGCGTTTAGAAAAATAAATTTTAGAAAAATCGTGGAAAACAAATCGACAGCACGTTGAAGATTTAAATCAACGGCATAATTCATAAACTTCCTGTATGCTATGGATTGTGAACAGTATCTGACTGATAAAAATAGACGGACAATAACAATGAACGACACGCTTCAACATCTTTATGAATCGACTTTAGATCATCCTGAGCAATACCAAGACTTTTATCAGCAACTTTTAGCCAGCCAAGTATATTGTTTGGGTGAGCGTGATGCTGAGCAGCATTTACATTTTCAATTGATGGAAACGGAGCAGGGCGAGCAAGCCATTCCATTTTTTCTGAGTCTTACGATGCTTCAACAGGATGTTGGTGCAGATGCAGAGTTTGTCATGATCAGTGCTGAAAAATTATTTGCGATTACCAAAGGCGCAAGCTTGGTGATGAATCCGACTTCGGAACATCCAAAAGAGTTTTTGGCAGATGAGATTGATGCAATTTTAGAGTTTGCCAAACAACAAAGCCTTTGAACACTGTGGGTATGAACAAAGGCTTTGTGTCCACGCTGAGATATGTGTTTTCACACTTTTTCTTTTTCACATTCAGCGATGTGTTTTAAAACTTACATACCTGCTTTGAGTTTTTCCACGATTTCATCGAGTGGTTTGACACGTTTTACTTCATCCCAAAGGACTTTGGCTTCTGGGTAATGTTTTGACATCATGCCGAGCCATTGTTTATAACGACCGACCATATTCATTTCTTTCTTATACGAACCATTTAAGAAACGAATTTGTAAGCCAAGTAGTTCATGCCATGTAATCAGCGGCTCATCGGTATTACGACGGATACACTGTGTAATGTCAGGGGTGGTCACTGCAGCACGACCAATCATCAGGTCTTCACAACCCGATTCGAGTTGGCACTGTTTGGCATCGGCATTGTTCCAAATTTCACCGTTGGCAATCACGTTAATTTTTAATGCTTCACGAATGGGTTGCAACTGATCCCAAAAGGCAGGCGGGGTATAACCATCGGCTTTGGTTCGCGCATGGACTGTAACCCATGCAGCTCCTGCATCTTCGATGGCATGCGCATTTTCCATGGTGAAGTTACGGTCCATATAACCCAAACGCATTTTTGCCGATACAGGAATATGACTCGGAACAGCATCACGCACAGCTTTGACTAACTCATACACCACTTCTGGCTCATCTAGCAGAACTGAACCACCACGGTGGCGGTTGACGGTTTTTGCAGGGCAACCAAAGTTCATATCAATCGCAGGGGCACCAAGTTCTACCGCGCGTACAGCATTTGCCGCGAGCATGGTCGGATTGTTACCTAAGAACTGTACATGAACTGGTGTTCCTGCTGCAGTTTTGCCTGCATTGTTCAGTTCGGGACAATAGCTATGATAAATATGGTCGGGCAGGACAGAGTCCGTGACACGGATAAACTCGGTTACACACCAGTCAAAACTCCCCACATGCGTCAACACATCTCGCATAATTGGGTCGGTTAAGCCTTCCATCGGCGCAAGAACAAGTTTCACGGTCACACAGCCAAAAATTGAAAAACGGAGTTATACGTGGTTTTGAAAGGGATGTCTAGGTTTTGTGCTTTTGGTGACGCGGAATACGAAATCACAAGATTTTATGTAATTATTTGGTGAAATTAGGACCAAAGTCGTAATGTCTTGACTGACATAAAACTTAAACAATAAAATGAGTAAATACAGATGGATAGTAATAATAAGAAGATGGCTTTTACTGTTGTTTTTTAATGGAATCAACAACATATACTGTGCTTGAATCTTTTAAGATTTCATGTATGATGGCTGCAACTAGAAAAAAAGTATTGTTTCGTAAATTTTCTTTAAGTATCGCAGTGTTAGTCATAATCCTTCGTTTTTTACAGAAATGAAGTTCAATTCTTTATTATTTTCCAAGTTATAGTCAGTCATCATCCAATGGCTAAATCAACAAATTAATAGGTATTATTATGTCTAATACAGTTACTGGTACAGTTAAATGGTTCAACGAAACTAAAGGTTTCGGTTTTATTGCACAAGACAACGGTCCTGACGTTTTTGCTCACTTCAGCGAAATCACTGGTTCTGGCTTCAAAACTTTGCAAGAAGGCCAAAAGGTTTCTTTCAGCATCGCTCAAGGTCAAAAAGGCCCGAATGCTGTAAACATCGTTGCTCTATAATTTAGACGTAATGAAAAAAAAGCGCTGTATAGCGCTTTTTTTATGCCTGTTGTTTTTATGTGAATAATCAAGCTATAAAAAAGAGAGCTGTAGCTCCCTTCTTGATAAAACTTACTTTTTGATAAAATATTAAATCGTTTCATCGTCGACTTAGCGACCCAAAACCATTTCTAAAATAAACTTAGAACCAATAAAGCCGACTGCCAAGAGACAAAAACCAATAATGGTAAAGCGAATGGCTTTTTGACCACGCCAACCGAATCGATAGTGTCCAATGAGCAAAGCACCGTAGACGAACCATGAAATGATACTAAATGCAGTTTTATGCGCCAAATGCTGTGCAAAGAAGTTATCGATGGTGAAGAAACCAAACCCAAGCGCCACGGTCAGTAGTGCAAAACCAGCAATTAATAAATCAAATAGTAAAGATTCCATGGCTTGGAAGGATGGAAGCAGGCTCACCCATACACGTTTTTTCTGCTTGTTTTTCAGTTCACGGTCTTGTAAACGCAAAATGACCGCTTGAATAGTTGCCATCAGTAGGACGGCATACGCGGAAAGCGACAAAATAATATGGATGTCTAAACCCAGTGAATGTTGCTCTATGAATTGATTTTGTCGACTAAATGCAAAGCCTAAAATCAATCCCGTCGCTGCCACAGGAATACCCAACAGGTTCATTGCCAGCACAGGTCGATAGGTACTAAATAACACACTGAGTAATAGCATGAGACCTGAAGTAAATGACATCAGGTTGAACACATCATAGTTCACACCCATAGGCGTCAACATATCGTTATATAAAACACCTGCATGCAATAACATGCCTAAACCAAGTACAACACCAATAAACCAATGGTTCGGCGCACGTTTAGACATTAAATGGCTGAATAAATACCAAAAAGACGTGGTATAAGCGATTAATGCTAGGATCGTGTAAACCAAGGGGAGACTGATCATGTCAAACCTTTTTCAGGATGTTGAATATTCATTTATATAAATTCTGCGAGAACTAAAGTATCCTATAGCATTCTATGCATAAATTTTCTATTTTAAGAAACAATTTTTTGCTCATGGCTATTTTAAGCGGATTTTGCAATGTTTGATACCTTAACAGAACGACTCACGCAGAGTTTAAGAAATGTTACTGGCTCAGGGCAGCTAACCGAAGACAATATTAAAGATACGTTACGCGAAGTACGTATGGCACTTCTTGAAGCCGATGTTGCGTTACCTGTAACTCGTGAATTCATCGCGAAAGTTAAGGAAGAAGCATTGGGCCAAGAAGTGATGACTCAGTTATCACCGGGGCAGGCTTTCGTCAAAATCGTTCATGACGAATTGACCAAAATGATGGGTGAGGCGAATGAAAGCCTAGACCTAGCGGCAAAACCACCAGTTGTTGTGCTTCTTGCAGGTTTACAAGGTGCGGGTAAAACAACCACTGCGGCAAAACTTGCACGTTTCTTACAAGAACGTCAAAAGAAAAAAGTAGCAATGGTGTCTGCCGACGTTTATCGTCCAGCAGCGATTAAGCAGCTACAAACGGTTGCAGGTGAAGTTGGCGCGATTTTCTTTGAATCAAGCGCAGACGAAAAACCGATTACCATCGCAAATCGTGCGATTGAGCAAGCAAAAATTCAATTTGCTGATGTCTTGATTGTCGATACAGCAGGTCGTTTACATGTAGACGACGAAATGATGGATGAAATTAAAGAGCTACATGCAGCAATTAAGCCAACTGAAACATTGTTCGTGGTTGATGCCATGACTGGTCAGGATGCGGCGAATACGGCAAAAGCCTTTAATGATGCCTTGCCTTTGACGGGTGTGATCCTGACAAAAACAGATGGTGATGCACGTGGTGGTGCGGCACTTTCTGTTCGTGCTATTACTGGCAAGCCGATTAAATTCTTGGGTATGGGTGAAAAACTCGACGCCCTAGAGCCATTCCATCCTGAACGTATCGCACAGCGTATTTTGGGTATGGGTGACGTACTTTCTTTGGTTGAAGAAGTTGAACGTAAAATCGACAAAGAAAAAGCCGAAAAAATGGCAAAAAAACTGCAAAAAGGCGGTAGCTTCAACTTTGAAGATATGCTGATGCAGTTTGAACAAATGAACAAAATGGGCGGCATGATGGGCTTCCTGGATAAACTTCCAGGCATGAGCAACTCAGGGATTCAAGATGCAATTGCACAAGCAAATCCTGAAAAGCAAGTGAAGAAAATGGAAGCGATTATTCAATCGATGACCATTAAAGAACGTCGTAACCCAGACTTGATGAATCCAAGCCGTAAAAAACGTATTGCAGCAGGCTGTGGTATGGATGTTGCGGAAGTGAATAAACTCATTAAGCAACATGCGCAAATGGCGAAAATGATGAAGAAGTTTGCCAACCCAACAGGTATGGCAAAAATGATGAAATCATTGGGCAATATGCAAAAACAATTTGGCGGCGGTGGCATGGGTCCATTGTTCGGCAGTAAAGATCCGAAGTAATTTGGACTTAAAAAAAGGCGCATTCAGCGCCTTTTTTTATGGCTGAAATTTAACGAGACTGTACGCTCAAGCAAAGTGATCGAGTGCATTTGATAGCAAGTACTGGATGAGGGAATCTGGCTATACGAGCCGATAGATACCGAACTGAGCTAAATCATTACAAAAAGATGCCAAATTGACATTGAGAGCGTGTAGGTGACAGGTTTAAAACAGAGGTGAAAATTTGCCGAACTGCAAATTGAAAGCTTCACTAAAAATAATCACCTAAAATAAGAATCAAATCATGAATACACCGCATACGCCAGAAAGCCAAAAGATCTATATTGTTCATGGTCATGATGCATCGCCGAATGATCATTGGTTTCCTTGGTTGGGACGAAAGCTGCAAGAAGCAGGACATTATTCTCGACGCATCGTGATGGCAAATGCGGCACAACCTGATTTTGACCATTGGCAGAAATTTCTAGCGTTGCAAATGCCTGATTTGGATGAAAATACCATTGTGATTGCACATGGTTTGGGGTGTTTAACCACGCTGCATTATCTCAATCAATATTTTGAACAGCATGGCACACGGATTAAAGCGGGCGTTTTTGTATCGGGTTTTAAAAGTAGTTTACCGACACAACCTGAATTAACCGCATTTATTCAACGTGCAAAAATGGATAGTGGTGTTTTACAGACCTATATGCCAATTTGTATTAGTTTGATTTCATCCAATGATCCTATCGTGCCGCCGCCGGTTGCGATCCAATTGGGCAATTTTATAAATGCACAAATTTATGAGGTGAAAGAAGCGGGGCATTTCACAGCACAGGATGGCTTTTCTGAGATTCCACAACTGTGGCACGTGTTAAAGCCGATTTTAACGGCTTAGCTAGGTTCTGTGCGCGTGTTTAATAGATCGCGTGTTTTGTAGATAAGATATTTAGTGAAGACTGAGATTGCAATCATGCAATTGGTGCAATTGAAGAGAAAAAAGGCGCAATCTGCGCCTTTTTTGTTTGTTCGAACTGTTGAAAGATCAGTCGAGTTCTAAAGCAACACGTTCACGAATGTCGTCAATGTCGTCATTGGCTTCACGACCATCTTCCTGCCAAGCTTTATAGCCACCAACATATTCACCGTCGGTATCGACCACATATTCAGCCGCAATTTTTCCTGAGGCATACCATAAGCGATAGGCGTCATTACCATTTTCATCGACTTTATACGCTGCGCCACGTTGTCCTGTTGGATAAAATTCTTCGCCTTGGATGCTCACGCCATCTTGGTTTACAAAGGTAGATTCTACTTTGCCGTTTTTACGATAAAGCGTTACCGGACCTTCGATGTCACTGCCACTGAAACTAAATAATTTCATCGGATCTTTAACCCAAGCAGGTGAGGATTGAGGGGTTTTGGTTTCTTGGTAAAAATCTTGGACTAAAAAATCACCTGTGGCATTACGACCTAAAAGTACACGGTAATAGCCGTCTTGGACTGGGGTCATGTAATAGCTTGAGTCAATATACGATACGCAGCCGCAGTAATCAGGATTATCTTCATCTCCAAAATAGCCCAAAACTGCTTCAGAGGTGCTGAGCTGAGATTTGATTTCGGCAGGGATTTTAGAGTTGGCTAGATTTTGTGTGGTGGTACAACCGCCGAAGAATAATGTAGAGGTGAGCAGGCTTAAACCCAGTAAATTTTTAAATTTCATATCTATACTCTTCGTCTTATATTCTATCTTGAAAGACATTTTTAAATTATAAAGTTGCTGATGTATCTGTCGATCATCGCAGGCTATTGTAATTCCTTGGACGAAAAAAGGTCATGAATCGCGATACAATTTGTAACCACGCTTATATGAAATGACCCTCAATAAAAAAGCGTGATCACCATTGGCCATCACGCTTTCACAGTTTGCTATCAAATAAATAGCTAAATTACACACCATTTACATAACTTTGTAGGCCTCGAAGCAGTAAATCTGCTTCGACAGCTGGCTGATATTGTTCTAAATAGCGTGCAAATAGCGCAGCATCGCCCCCAGTTAAAATTAAGCGACTGGGATATTTATCAAGCACCTTTTCAATGGTGCTGACCAAACTGAGCAATATGCCATGATGAACAGCGTCGATGGTATTTTTACCAGGAGACAGCTCGTTAAAGGTGGCATCTGGAATTTTAATGCCTTTGGTGTTTTGGATGAGCGAATCACGTTGCAAATACAAATTTGGCAAAATATAACCGCCTAAATGTTGTAAGCCATCCGTTAAGTCAATGGTGAGTGCCGTTCCACAACTAATGACACAGTATTTTTGAGTAGGGTCTTTGACCACTGCGAGCATTTGCAGCCAACGGTCGATCCCGAATTTACTGGTGTCTTCATAAGCACAGCGTAAGCCCGCATATTCGGCATGAACTTTGGCAATGGTGACAGGAACCGCTAAAAATTTAAGAATTTTTTGAATCCGATCATTATTTTTCTTGTCGAGTACTGAAGAAATCCCGACCTGATCTAAGTCCAAGCTTTTAAAGTGCTGGATCAAACCGAGTAGGAGTTCGGCAGGCGACTGTAAATGCAGTTCCGCAGTATGCTCTATAATTTGATCATGTTCGGTAATCCAGTATTTCAGCCGGGTATTACCGACATCGAGCCATAATTTTTTCATCAGTAGGCCTTTGCAATCCTGTTTATGATTGATCTGCTAAACGTAAGCGACCTTGGAAATGATTTTCTAAGCGCTGCGAAGTTTGGATGTTGATCGAACCATCATTTTCAATACCGAGAAAGAGACCTTGGCTTTTGCCTTGCAGGTGTTCAAGCTCAACGGGCTGTTGCATAAATGCAGCATAATGGTTGAATCGTGCAGCGAGGTTATAGCAGTTATGATCGAACCATTCACCTGCAAGTTGAATCGCTGCATAGAGTTCAGCGATTAACTGTAAACGGTTTGGCGAGTGAAGTCCGAGTTCATATAACGACGTTGCGCGTTGCTCAATTCCTCTGGATGGAATCGGAAATAAGTTCATGCCCACGCCGACAATCGCTTGATGTGGCGAAATTGGTTCAATCAAAATCCCGCCCCATTTGCCTTGTGGGCTATATAGGTCATTGGGCCATTTCACTTGTAATGCGAGATTTTGCAAACTTGGCATTTGCAAGATATTTAAGGCAATTTCGAGTGCAAGCCGTCCATCTATCGCTGTCTGTAAATTCAGCAATGTGCTTAAATAGATATTACCAACGGGTGAGACCCATTGATGATCGCGTTGCCCACGCCCCTGAGTTTGCTCTTCACTGCATACCAAAACATGTTGAATGCCTTTTTTGGCAATCTCACGGACATCGTCATTGGTCGATGTTGTTATGGGCTTCAGTAATAAAACTTCAGGCGGTTGAGGTGCTGTGCTCAGCAATTGCTGTAAGTGTCTGGTCTCTAAATCCATTTGAATCTGAGAGTTGTGGAATAATATTGATGGAGTTAATCATATATTTACTGATTGGTGCAATCGCTGGTTTTGCTGCGGGGCTATTTGGTGTTGGCGGTGGCCTGATTATTGTACCGATTTTATTCATCGTCTTTACCCAACTTCAGTATGACCCCAGTGTGATTATGCACATGGCGGTGGGCACGTCTTTGGCCACGATTATTGTGACCTCACTTAGCTCGGTTTCGGCTCATCATAAAAAAGGTGCCGTGCTGTGGAATGTCTTTCGGAATTTGGCACCGGGTTTGGTGATCGGTTCATTTCTCGGTGCAGGCATTGCAGATTATTTATCAGGGCAGGGTTTGCAACTGTTAATTGGCTTTTTTGCGGTCTGGGTGGCCTTTAAAATGTTTCGCGGTGCAGCGACACCAGTCGATCCGAATAAACATTTACCCTCACAAGCCATGCAAATGGCAGCAGGCGGTGGTATTGGGATTGCTTCTGCGATCTTCGGTATTGGTGGTGGTAGCTTAACCGTCCCGTATCTGAATAAAAACGGCGTCATTATGCAAAAAGCGGTCGCGACATCTGCTGCATGTGGTTTACCGATTGCGATTGCTGGGGCACTCGGCTTTATGTGGTTTGGTCATCAAGCCGATATCGTGGTTCCCAATACCATTGGTTATATCCATATTTATGCATTTATCGGGATTAGTGTAATGAGCTTCATCACTGCGAAATTGGGTGCGAAAGTGGCTCATATGTTGTCGCCATTTATGCTAAAGCGTTGTTTTGCATGTTTATTAACAACAGTCGGCTGCTATTTTATTTACCAAGGTATGCAAGCCTTTGGCGCATGATTGTCCGTTTTGACTGAAAAAATTGGCTTTGTTGACACAAGATTGTCAGACAATGTCATGTTCAATTAGGTTGCTTATCGTTTCTAATGCAAATAGATTGAGTGTAAATCTGAACATTGCATCTTATAAAAAAAGATAGGAACAGTATGCAACAACAAGAAGCGGACAGTTTGTCAGAACAAATTGCCAAACACATCGGTGAACAAATCATTCGCGGTGAGTTGGTCGAAGGCGAGCGTATTCAGGAACTCAGAATTGCGGCCGAATTGGATGTGAGCCGTGGCTCTGTTCGTGAAGCTTTATTGATTTTAGAACGGACCCAGCTCATTGAAATCTACCCACGCCGTGGCGCCTTAGTCTCTGAAATGTCGGCTTTACAAGTGCGCTCATTATTTGATATTGCAGCATTATTGTTGGGTCAAATTGTGCATCGTATGGCGGAAACGTGGCGCAGCCATGAAGCTGAGCGTATTCAGTTATTACTTGAACAATTAGACGTGGAAACTCGCCAAGGCAATACTGAAAAGTTTTATGATCTGATTTTTCAGGGCATGGCTCGTCAGCATGAAATGGTGGGAAATACCTACCTGATGCGTTATTACCAAGAATTGTTGCCATCACTCAGACGCAGTTATTTCCTGACACTGAATATTTCACGACGTGAAATACAAGAATCTTTTGATTTGTTTAAATTAGTGACTGATGCAGTTTTAATCAGAAAATCACATCAAGCCACTTTATTTATGGAAGATTTTTGTCGACACTTACGCAACCTTGTGTTGGAATCACTAACACGGATGAAACAAATCGAATTAGCGTGGGCGAGACGTTCACGCCGCTGATCAGGACATTATGCGTTTAAGCAGTTTAAAACTTTCCGGCTTCAAATCTTTTGCCGATAGCACAACTCTAAAATTTGAAGGCAACCGTAGTGCGGTTGTTGGACCGAACGGCTGTGGTAAATCCAATGTGATTGATGCCATTCGTTGGGTTATGGGTGAATCCAGTGCCCGTCAATTGCGTGGTGGCACCATGCAAGATGTTATTTTTACCGGAACGGCCAAGCGTAAACCAGTCGGGATGGCGAGTGTTGAACTGCGTTTTGATAATACCTATGGCAAGCTAGGTGGCGCTTATAATGCCTATACTGAACTAGCAGTTCGTCGTCAGGTCAATCGTGATGGTAAATCCGAATATTTCCTCAACGGCACCAAATGCCGCCGTCGTGATATTACCGATATTTTCTTAGGTACCGGTTTAGGTCCACGTTCGTATGCGATTATTGAACAGGGCATGATCAACCGTTTGGTCGATGCCAAACCTGAAGAAATGCGTGTGTATATTGAAGAAGCCGCTGGGGTTTCTCGCTATCAAGCTCGTCGTCGTGAAACTTTACAGCATCTAGAACACACCACTCAAAACTTAGAACGTCTCGAAGACATTGCATCAGAACTGAAATCTCAGCTGAAAACCTTAAAACGCCAGTCTGAAACGGCGGTGCAATACAAAGAATTAGAAACCCAAATTCGTACCATTAAGATCGAAGTGTTGTCTTTCCAATGTGAACAAAGCACGCGTTTACAGCAAGAATACACGCTTCAGATGAATGAGCTCGGGGAAACCTTCAAACTGGTTCGTTCTGAGCTGAATACTCTAGAGCATGACTTATCTTCCACCAGTGCTTTATTTCAACGGCTTATTCAACAGTCCACGCCATTACAAAGTGAATGGCAACAGGCGGAAAAGAAACTGTCTGAGTTGAAAATGACGCTGGAGCAAAAGCAGGGTTTATTTGCACAAAATTCGGCAAGTTTGGTGGAGCTTGAAAAGCAAAAAGCTCAAACCAAAGAACGTTTACAGCTATTAGAGTTACAACTGGAAACGCTGCAAGAACAGCAAGATGGATTTGTTGAGCAATTACAGCGCCAAGAAAGCAGTAGTCAAGATCAGACTCAACAATTGGCCGATTTGAAAGCTCAGCATCAACAAGCGGTTCAACAATTTGAACAATGCCGTGGGCAAGTTGAAAAGCAGCAACAGCAAAAGCTACAGATGTTGGCGCAGAGTGAACAATTGACCAAAAATATTGGTCGTATTGAGCAACAGCGTGAGACTCTGCAACAGCAACGAGGTCAAATTCAGCATCAGGCGCAGCAAGATGAGTTGGAGCAGTATCAGCAAGATAAGCAGCAGCTCGAACAGCAAATTGTGCAACAAGAGCTGGTGATTGCCGAAACTCAAGCACAGCTTGCAGCTGCACAAGAACAGCAGGCACAGCACAAAAATACGGTGTTGCAGCTAAAGTCAGAGATACAGGTGCTGTTGTCAGAGCATAAAAACCTAAATCAATTGATGATTAAAGCTAGTCCAAAGCAGCAAAGTCAGCGTCAACATTTAATGCAGCAGTTGCAGTTGAGCACACAAGGTAAACAGCATGCACAACTGGTCGAGAAATTTTTGTCTAAATGGCTGAGTGCCCAAGTCTTAGGACACAGTGATAATTTTCAAGACAGTATTGCACGTCAGGTCAAAGGCAGTCTTCACACAGCAGCACAAATCGTTGGATTAGACGCTTTGGCGACGTGGATTGAAGCACCACAACTTTCGATCTGGCAGCAGGTCGCGATTACTGAAACATTGACGATGGCATTGAGCCATCAGGCTAAACTGGCCGCAGGTCAGTCAATACTCACGCTCGATGGTTATCATGTCGGTGCGGATTGGGTTATTGGTCTAGACTATGATGAGGACAGCCAAGCAGGGCAAGGTGCATTGAGCCACCGTATTCGTTTGGATGAATTGACTGAATTACTTGCAGAGCAGCAGCCAAAGCTGACGCAACTAGAAGGCCAATTGCCTGAGTTACAAAATGCCGTACAAGCTTTACAGCAAAATCTGCAACAGCAACATAGCCAATTAAAAAATTGGCAAAAAGACATTCAAAATGCTGATGTTGCGATTGCGAAGGTACAAAGTTCCCATCAGGCTTTTGCCTTACAAAAGCAGCAGTTAGAAGATCAATTGCAGCAACTTGAAGCACAGCTTGAAGAAGATGCCATGCAAAAAGATGATTTGGAAATAGATCTGCATGCGCTGACGATGAAGCTTGAGCAAGCTTTGCCTAATTATAAAACCTTGCAATTCCAAGTTGAAGAGTTGAGTCTAGCACTGGAAAGTGCTCAGCAAGTGGCATTACACAGTCAGCAAGAATTGGAAATTGTGCGTCGTCAGTCTGTACAGACAAAACAACAGATTGAATTATTAGAAAAAGACACGGTCTTTTTGAAAGCGCAAACTCAGCAAATTATTGGACAGATGGAGCAGGCAAAGAAATTTGTCGATCCGGTACAGTTAGAATTGCCTGCGCTTGAGTCACAGTATTCAGAGCAGGCTCAAGTCACTGAACGTTTACAAAAAACCTGGAATGACTGGCAGCTTGAACTCAATAATGTTCAGAGCAAACAACAGACATTGACGGAACAACGCCATTCACATCAACAGCAAGATGAAAAATTGCGTACGCAATTGGAAGAAAAGCGTTTGGCTTGGCAATCCGCGCAGTCTGATTTGCAGCATTATTCTGAACAGCTGAAAGAAATGAACAGCGAAATGCTGACAGGTTTAAGCATTGATGTGGTATCCCATCAGCAAAAACTAGAAAAAGCACAGCAGCAGTTTGATAAATTGGGTGCAGTCAACTTGGCTGCGGCAGAAGAATATACTGAAGTTTCTAAACGCTTTGATGATTTAAGCCACCAAATTGATGACTTGCAAAAGACCGTTGAACAACTGCAAGCTGCGATGAAAAGCATTGATCAGGAAACGCGAAAGCTGTTTATGACCACTTTTGATAAGGTCAATACAGAACTTCAAGCGTTATTTCCGAAAGTATTTAATGGTGGTGAAGCAAGTTTAAGCCTTGAAGATGGTTGGCAATCGGGTGTAAAACTGATGGCACGACCACCGGGTAAACGAAACAGCTCTTTGGCATTATTGTCAGGTGGTGAAAAGGCACTGACCGCATTGGCTTTGGTTTTTGCGATTTTCCGCCTAAATCCTGCACCATTTTGCGTTTTAGACGAAGTCGATGCACCTTTAGACGATGCAAATGTAGGAAGATTTTGTAATCTTGTAAAAGAGCTTTCAGAACAAGTGCAATTTATCTACATTACACACAATAAACTGGCAATGACAATGGCAACTGACTTACTTGGTGTGACCATGCCAGAACCAGGAACTTCAAAATTAGTGACTGTGAATATTGAGCAGGCCAAAGAATACGGTTTAGCTGCGGAGGCATAACATGGAAATCACCACTATAGCTGGGATTGTAATCGCTGTAATTATCATGGTTGTGGGCATTCGAATGATGTTTCGTAAACCTGCAGATGCAGCGCCATCACTCGACACTGAATTACATATTGACCCTGATAGTCAGCAACCTGTTATTCCGCGCCATGTACGAAATCAGTTAAATACACCTGAAACCACGCAACGTGTAGAGCCGACCTTAGCTGAGGAAAAAGTCACAGCGGTTGAAACGATTGAAACTGCTCAAGCGAATGTAACGCAAGAAGCAATGGCAACAGAACAAGCTGAGCAAAGCGTTGAGGCTATTGCAAAGACTGAGACGACTACGACGGATCCCGTTTCAGTTGAAAAAGCTCAAACTGCAACAGAAGACAGTACTTTGTCTACCGAAGCAACAGAATCTACAACGGTTGCATCTGTAGCCGCCGATGCCAATGACGCCGCGACTCCTGCGACGAACGTTCAGGCAGACGCTGTTCCTGTAGAAAAAGCGCCAGAATTTAGTGTAAATAGCGCAATTGAAAAAGCTGAAATCAGCGATTTTGATGAAGAAAGCAGTATTTTGGATGCGCATTTACATGAACAAAAAATTGTTGATGAAGAAAGTGCTTTAGCAACTGCGGAAACTTATATCGCCTTAAATGTGTTCCCAGATAGCCGTGCCTTGTCGGGTGAAAAAGCATTAAAAGTTTTACTGAAATACGGTTTACGCTTTGGCGAAATGGCCTGTTTCCATCGCTATGATGAAGAAGGTACAAAGTTATTATTCTCTGTATTGCAAATGAATAATGATGGCGCTGCGCAAGGTTTTGATCTTGAAACTTTATCGACTGAAGAAGTAAAAGGTTTGGCTTTCTTCTTAGCGCTGCCACACAGCGATGTACAAAATGCCTTTGATACCATGGATAGCATTTCACGTCTAATTGCCCGTGAAATTGACGGTACTGTGTATGATCAAAATAACCAAGAATTTACACCGCAGATGCGTGAACATTGGCGTCATCAAGCGATTGATTATCGTCAAGGTCAAGCTATCGAAGTCTAAACGTCTTTGATTGAAACTCACCGAGTGGGTTTCTATAATAGCAACAGATAATGAAATTTGAGGGCGGAGCATGAACCGCCCTTTTTTATGGTGAATGTATGACACAACAATCCACTGTCGTTGCACAGATGCGACAACTGATTCAACTATTGGCGAAACATAACCATGCCTACTATGTCATGGACACGCCAGAAATTGAGGACAGTGAATATGATCAACTTTTTCACCAATTAAAAACCTTAGAAGAGCAACATCCTGATTTAGTGCAACCTGATACACCAACCACAAAAGTGGGTGGAAAGGCCTTGTCTAAGTTTGAATCTGTAACCCATGCAGTACCCATGTTGTCATTGGGTAATGTATTTAATGCAGAAGATTTATTTGCCTTTGCCCGTCGTGCGGAAGAGCGCTTACCGAATCAAAAAATTGAATATGATGTCGAATTAAAATTTGATGGACTGGCGATTTCTCTCTGGTATGAAAATGGCATTTTAGTCCGTGGTGTGACACGGGGTGATGGTGAAACTGGGGAAGACATTACCCAAAATGTAAAAACCATTCGTAATTTACCTAAAGTACTGACTTCTACACAGACTGATATTCCAAGTCTGCTAGAAGTCCGTGGTGAAGTCCTGATGCCAAAGTCAGGCTTTGAAAAGCTCAATGCTGAAAACGAAGCCAAAGGTGAAAAAACCTTTGCCAATCCACGAAATGCAGCAGCAGGCAGCTTACGTCAACTCGACCCTGCAATTGCGGCTTCACGTCCTTTGGCTTTTTATGCCTATGGCATTGCACAGTGCGAACCACATCATGGTCAAACCACCATGTCTGCTAGCTTAGAATGGCTGACACAGTTTGGTTTTGCTGTCGGTGAACGTCACTTTATTTGTGACAGCATTCAGGACGTACAAGCTGCGTATGAGCAAATGATTATTGATCGTCCAAGCCTGAGTGTTGAAATTGATGGCATGGTGATTAAGGTAAACAGCCTGAAGCAACAGCAAACACTGGGTTTTTTAAGTCGTGAACCGCGCTGGGCAACGGCATATAAATTCCCTGCAGTCGCAGCGCTCACGACGGTTGAAAATATTGATTGGCAAGTGGGGCGTACAGGGACTTTGACCCCAGTCGCGCGTTTAAACCCTGTGGCAGTCGGTGGGGTAACAGTTTCCAATGTCACCCTACATAATATTGGTGAAATTCATCGTTTAGATGTACGTGTGGGTGACACGGTCAGTGTATACCGTAGTGGTGATGTGATTCCAAAAGTGGAAAAAGTATGGCCTGAATTCCGCCCTGTAGATACGGTAGAAGTTCAGTTACCTGCATGTTGCCCAGTCTGTGCATCTCCTGTCGTGATGCCAGAAGGTGAAGCCTTGGCACGTTGTTCAGGTGGTTTGTACTGTGCTGCACAGCGTATTGAGGCGATTCGTCACTTTGTATCGCGTAAAGCTATGGACATTGAGGGCTTAGGCGACCGTTGGGCGGAATCACTTTTACATTTGGATCTGCTCAAAGATGTTGCTGATATTTATAGCTTGCATGAGCATCGTGAAAAATTACTGACCATTGAAAAAATGGGTGAGAAGTCGGTTCAAAACCTTATCGATTCCATTGAAAATAGTAAGAAAACGACACTAGGTGCATTTATTTATGCACTCGGCATTCGAGGCGTGGGTGAAACCACGGCACGCATGCTCGCCAATACTTTCCAAACCTTTGATGCGATTCGCCATGCAGATCTCGAATCCTTGAAGAAAACACCAGACGTTGGTGATATTACCGCAGAATGGATTGTCGACTTTTTCCAAGCGCCGCATAATCTCGAAGTGGTTGATCGTTTGTTGGCAGCAGGGATTCATTGGGATGCACCCGTTGCGCCAAGTCGTCAGCCACTGAATGGTGAGAGTTGGGTGATTACAGGGACCTTGAGTACCATGGGTCGTGATGAAGCGACGCAAATGCTTCAAGCCTTAGGCGCACGTGTTAGTGGGAGCGTTTCGGGTAAAACCAAATGTGTAGTTGCGGGTGAAAAGGCAGGTTCTAAATTAGAAAAGGCTGAAAAGCTGGGTGTACCTGTGATGAGCGAAGAAGAGTTCATTGCCTTTGTACAACAGCATAATGCTTCTTAAGTATTGAAAATCAAACCTGAAAAGGTTGTGACTTTTGAACAAACGCCTGATGCATTGCATTGGGCGTTTTTATTTTGCTGCTTAACATGATTGAGTGAGCGTGTCAGTTGTTGGTGATAAATCAGACAGCATTCCTCAACATTACTCACTAAGCATTTTGTTAAAGCGTGAATGTATTGAGACACAATTTTAGCCATAAAAAAAGCAGCCCTTAGGCTGCTTTTTTTATTCAGTGATCAGATTATTCTTGATCAACTTTCATTGGTTTTACATCCATTTCTTGATATGGAACCAACTTGGTTTTGTGTTTCCACTTATAACCGAACCAAATAGCAAGGAATAAGAAAATACCAATATAGGTAGAAACAACGGCCAACCATTCACCATCTAAAACGGCTTGATAGTTCTGACCAAGGACCACGATGGCACACAAAATAAAGGCAAACCACGGTGCAAATGGGAAGAATTTTGCACGGTAAGCAAGATCTTCTAATTTATTGCCTTGAGCCAAGTAGCCTTTACGGAAGCGATAATGTGAAACTGCAATACCGAGCCACACAATAAAGCCACACATACCTGACATGTTCAGTAACCAGTTAAAGACCGCTTGTTCACCGATAAATGTGGTTAAGAAGCACAGTGCCGCAATCGCTGTAGTTGCATAAAGTGCATTCATTGGTACGCCACGTGCATCTAAGCGACCAAAGACTTTCGGCGCACTGCCTTTACGTGCCATATCAAAGAGCATACGGGTAGAGGAGTACATACCAGAGTTACCCGCTGATAAAATCGCAGTTAAGATCACCGCATTCATCACCGATGCAGCAAAGGCAAAACCTGCTTTTTCATACAGTAAGGTAAATGGTGATAGTGCAATATTTTCAGTAGATGCTGCTTGTAATAAACGTGGGTCATCATAGGCAATAAGAGTGCCGATAATGAAAATACACACGATATAAAACAACAAGATACGCCAGAAAATTTGCTTGATGGCAATAGGAATGGTCTTTTCAGGATCTTTCGATTCACCTGCAGCCACACCAACCATTTCAGTCCCTTGGAAAGAGAAACCGGCAATCATGGCCACACCAATCAAGGCAGATAAACCGCCGACAAATGGGGCTTCACCCTTGGTCCAGTTGGCAAATGTTTCTACGCCCGGTGTCAGCATGATTTTGCCAATCATAAACAAACCGATAATGATAAAGGCAACAATTGCGAGCACTTTAACTAGGGAGAAGAAGAATTCTGATTCACCAAAGCCTTTTACGGTCAGCGCATTAATAGCAAAGACGATTGCGAGGAAAATCGCACTCCAGTAGAAGCCCGGAATATCTGGAAACCAGAATTTCATAATGAATTGGACTGCAACCAATTCAAATGCCACGGTAATCGCCCAGTTATACCAATAGTTCCAACCCAAAGCGAAGCCGAAACCACCCTCGACATATTTGGTGCCGTAGGTAAAGAATGCACCCGAAGTTGGATTATGTGTTGCAAGCTCACCTAGACTGGTCATCAAGAAGTAAATCATGATACCAATTAAGCAGTATGCAAGCAGGGCGCCACCCGGGCCTGCATTGGCAATGGTTGCTCCAGAGGCTAGAAATAAGCCTGTACCAATTGAACCACCAATTGCAATCATGTTGAGATGGCGAGCACCCAACTTACGTTGAAGTTGAGCTGGTTTTTGAATTTCGCTCATCATTGTTCCTTAAGATTTTTTTGCGTGCTCGCAAACAAGACTTTAAATCCTTGTTGGTCGGCTTTGATTGTACATTGACCATAATGCTGCTCAATTAAAGTCGGATAATTGAGGAATCGGTTGGCAACAATCCAAAGCTCACCCCCAGACTTCAAATGTCTGCGCGAAGTTTTGCATAGATTTTCACTGGCATTGTAGTCGGTTTGAATCCCTTGATGGAAGGGTGGATTGCTGACTATGGCATGTAAAAATAATGGAGCATCCTCGATTCCTGTGACCGCTTTAATCTCAAGTTGTTCAGGTTCAAGCAAATTTTGTTCAAATGTCATTTGTGTAGACGCCAATGCAAAGGCATCTACATCCATGGCAAAGATACGATTTTTAGGATTCAGTTTGGCTAAATAAGCACTGATAACACCCGCACCACAGCCAAAATCTGCAATTTTGCCCGAAGTGACTTGTGATAAATAAGGCAATAAGGTAGCCGTACCCACATCTAAACGGTTCTGGCTAAATACGCCAGGCAGTGCGCAAATCGTAAGCTCACCATTTGGGGTTTCAACTGAATATTTTTGCACCCAATCTTGCAGTGGCTTCAGTGTGACAGTTTTTTCCAATAGGGTTTGCCACATTTGACAGTGACGCGCGCTATCAATTTTTAGTGTTTTACCAAAGGGCTGTAATTGTTTTGCAGCGCGTTCAACACCGCCTTTTTTCTCACCCACGAGGAAAATAGAAGCACCTTGAGCAAGATGACTTGCGACATTGTGTAATAAATAATTTAGCAGTTCTTTTGATTTTGGAACAAAAATAACCGCTTGATCAAACTGACCCTCAGGAAAATCGACACCAAAATGGACGTTTGACTGTTGATTTTGAAAGTACTGAAAATCATTAAAATTCCAGCACCAAATCGATGGCTTAATATTGTCATTCAATTGACTGAGTAAGTCATCTGTCGGTGCATTTACGAAAAGCACGCGATCTTGTAATAAATCGATCTGTCGTATAACGACTTCACTTGTGAGATCCATAGATTTCTCCATCATAAAAAACACTGCCTAGGGCGGAACCTAGGCAGTGTTCTTTGACAAATGAACTTACTTCTTCACTTCAGGAAGAACAATATTCAAAATAAGGGCAGCGATACCACCAGTGGCAACGCCTGAACTGAAGATATTACGGAACAATTCAGGAAGATGTTCAAGGATTTGTGGTACTTGTGCAACACCTAGACCCAATGCCAATGAAATCGCAATGATTAATAGTGCGCGGCGGTCTAAATGAATGCCTGACAAAATATTAATACCAGAGGCAGCCACAGCACCGAACATCACCATCACAGCACCACCAAGCACGGCTTGTGGAACCGCTTGAATGACACCTGCTACAGCAGGAAGTAAGCCTAAAATAACCAATAAGGCAGCAATCCAAATGCCTACATAGCGGCTTGCAACACCTGTTAACTGAATAACACCGTTGTTTTGCGCAAATACAGAACTTGGGAACGTGTTAAAGATACCGGCAAGGAATGAGTTTGCACCATTCACCAATACACCACCTTTAATACGCTTCATCCATTCAGGGCCATCTACAGCTTGATTTGAAAGCTTAGAAGTCGCGGTAATATCGCCAATCGCTTCCAAAGATGTCACAAGGTAGATAAATGCCATTGGAATAAACAAGCTCCAAGAGAAGCTTAAGCCAAAGTGCATCGGTGTTGGAATTTGAACCAGTGGCGCATCTTTTAAACCATCAAAGTTTAAATGACCCATAAAGCCTGCAAGGATGTAACCCACGACTAAGGCAATTAGGATGGCAGAACTTTTTACCCATGTAATACGCACACGGTTCAATAAAATGATCAGTGCCAAAACGGTACATGACATGATGAGGTTGTCTGCATTGGCAAATGTTTTATCGCCCATGGCTTGATAACCACCACCCATGCTGATCAGGCCTTCTTTAATTAAAGTCAGACCAATCAATAACACCACGATACCTGTTACCAATGGAGTGATCAGTTTTTTCACCCACGGTAAAATTCGTGACACACCCATTTCAATGAATGAACCCGCGATCACCACACCAAAGATAGATGCCATCACTGCTTCTACAGGTGTACCTGCCGCAACCATTGCAGAACCAATACCGATAATAGGACCAATAAAGTTAAAGCTGGTTCCTTGTACAATCAGGAGACCTGCACCAAATGGACCGACTTTTTTACATTGTAAAAAGGTTGCGATACCAGAGATCACCAATGACATCGACAGAATCATATTGGTGTCTTCTTTTGACACACCAAGTGCCAAACAGATCAGCAGACCCGGCGTCACAATTGGGACAATAATGGCCAATAAATGTTGAAACGCAGCGAGAAAAGCAATAAAAGGTTTTGGTCGATCATTCAATCCATAGACTAAATCGAGTTGATCTTTTGCTTCGGGAGATTGGTTTAAATCAGACATGCGGCACTGAAAATTAAGGCTAGGTGGCGCTATTCTAATCTGTTTACACAGCTTTACAAAACCAAAAGCGTGCCAGTCGTCAAAAAAAATGCGATTGTCAATAAACTGTCACTACTAAAATCTATATTTTTTCTGTATAATTTGCCCTCAAACTTTAGGCGTATCGAATTCACATGTCAGATATTAAAACTCTCCGTAACATTGCCATCATCGCGCACGTCGACCATGGTAAAACTACTCTTGTAGACAAACTTTTACAGCAATCAGGTGCTCTTGGCGATCGCGCAGGCGAGATCGAACGTGTAATGGATTCTGGCGCTATTGAAAGTGAACGTGGTATTACCATTCTTGCAAAAAACACTGCAATCAAATGGTTAGACAAGCGTACTAACACTGAATACCGTATCAATATCGTGGATACCCCGGGACACGCCGACTTCGGTGGTGAAGTAGAACGTGTAATGTCAATGGTTGACTGCGTACTTCTTCTTGTTGACTCTCAAGAAGGCCCAATGCCACAAACTCGTTTTGTAACGCAAAAAGCGTTCGCACGTGGTTTGAAACCAATCGTAATTATTAACAAAGTCGACAAGCCAAACGCTCGTCCAGACTGGGTAATTGACCAAGTATTCGATTTGTTCGACAACCTTGGTGGTTCTGACGAACAGTTAGACTTCCCAGTTGTATATGCTTCAGGTCTTCGTGGTGTGGCTGGTCCATCTCCAGAAGAACTTGCTGAAGACATGACTCCATTGTTCGAAACAATTGTAGACATCGTTGAACCACCAGCGGTTGACGTTGACGGTCCATTCCAAATGCAAGTGTCTTCACTTGACTATAACAGCTTCGTAGGTGTTATCGGTGTTGGTCGTATTCAACGTGGTTCAGTGAAATTAAACACTCCTGTAACTGTAATCGACAAAGACGGTAAAACACGTAACGGTCGTATCTTAAAAATCATGGGTTACCATGGTTTAGAGCGTATCGATGTTGAATCAGCTTCTGCTGGTGACATCGTTTGTGTAACGGGTATCGATGAACTTCATATCTCTGACACAATCTGTGATCCAAAAGCAGTTGAAGCTTTACCTGCACTTTCTGTAGACGAACCTACAGTATCGATGACTTTCCAAGTAAACAACTCACCGTTTGCTGGTAAAGAAGGTAAATTCGTAACTTCACGTAATATCCGTGAACGTCTAGATCGCGAATTGATTCACAACGTAGCATTACGTGTTGAAGATACTGACAGTCCTGACCGTTTCAAAGTATCTGGTCGTGGTGAGCTTCACCTTTCAGTTCTTATTGAAAACATGCGTCGTGAAGGCTTCGAAATGGGCGTATCTCGTCCACAAGTAATCATCAAAGAAATTGATGGTGAAAAACAAGAGCCATACGAAAACGTAACGTTTGACGTTGAAGAGCAGCACCAAGGCGCTGTAATGGAACAAATGGGTCACCGTAAAGGTGAAATGACCAATATGGAAGTTGACGGTAAAGGCCGTATCCGTATTGAAGCAACAGTTCCTTCACGTGGTTTGATTGGTTTCCGTTCTGAATTCTTAACTATGACTTCAGGTACAGGTATCATGACTTCAAGCTTCTCGCACTACGGTCCTATGAAACAAGGTACTGTTGCGAAACGTCAAAACGGTGTGTTGATTTCTATGGTTCAAGGTACTTGCTTGGGCTATGCATTGTTCAGCTTACAAGACCGTGGTCGTCTATTCGCTAAACCTCAGTTAGAAGTTTACGAAGGTATGATCGTAGGTATTAACTCACGTTCAGACGACATGACTGTTAACCCAACTAAAGCGAAACAGTTAACTAACGTACGTGCTTCAGGTACTGATGATGCGTTGACTCTTGTTCCGCACATTGAATTTACGCTTGAACAAGCGCTTGAATTTATTGAAGACGACGAATTAGTTGAAGTAACGCCTAAGTCAATCCGTATCCGTAAACGCTGGTTGACTGAAAACGAACGTAAACGTAACCGTAACGTTTAATTTTACAGTTTCAAAAAAACCGCTGACTTAGGTTAGCGGTTTTTTTATGCATGGGCGTTTTGAATAAAAATGCAAAAATTGAATGACTTTATTCATTTCATTCGACATGTATAATTTTGATAAATCCTTTTTAATAGAATGTATTACCAAAATCAAAAATGTTTTGTGTGAATTTTTATACATGGCATTTAGAATCTAATAAAAACCAAGTAAATTAGGTGGAAATAGTTATACAGATATAATGTATACTTCGTCACAAAATTAAAGCTGAAAAAATTTCTGGAGATCACATGAGTATTATTCAAGAATTTAGAGAATTTGCCGTAAAAGGCAACGTGATGGACTTGGCTGTAGGTGTCATCATTGGTGGTGCTTTCGGTAAAATCATCGATTCAATGGTAAAAGACATTATCATGCCTTTTATTTCTTGGATCCTTGGTGGTGACGTTGATTATTCAAATTGGTTCTTAGTATTGGGCGATAACCCAAACAATTTAACCACGCTAAAAGCAGCACAGGATGCAGGCCTTAATGTTTTGGCTTACGGTAACTTCTTAACTATCTTAATCAACTTCTTGCTTTTGGCATGGGTCGTATTCTGGTTAGTGAAATTGATGAACAAATTGCGCCGTCAAAAAGTTGAAGAGCCAGCTCCAGAGGCGACTCCAGAAGATATCGAATTACTTCGTGAAATTCGTGATGAATTAAAACGTAAAGGTTAATCCTTTAGCATTTAAAACGGCACTTTGAAGTGCCGTTTTTTATTGTGAATTTTGTTGAGGCGTCATTTTCATAAACTTAGGTTCTGATGTCGAAAAAACAATGCCATTTCGAATGCCTGTAAATACTTCATTTGCTTCTTCAGGTGATTCGGGTGCGCAGGCTTGTTGACCTAATATAAATAAGACTAAAGGGTGATTTTTGGATAATTTGCTAATTTGCTGTATCGCATCATACCATTTTGATTCATCGTTACGATTCCCATCTAAATCTAGTGCCAACTGGACTTCACCATGAGGGTTCATATCTTGATCATCATATAATGCTTGGATAAGTGCATGCTTTCGTTCACCTCGAATGATTGTAAAATCTGTTGTATCGACAGTGCCAAGACGAAAATAGTTGTAATAGCCCAATGGAATGTCCTTTATTTATTATTAAGTAGAATTGATTTAGTGCAATGTTATCTGGTTGCTATGATTTATATTATATGATTGAAAACCGCCAGCCAATGTTCTGAACGATTGAAAAAAATACTGGGATTATGTGCTTTAAGATGAAAAGCACATATTCGCGATATACTCGTTATAGCATGTTCAATGTGGGTGCTATGTTACATCCGAAACTTAATTTCTAATAAATGCCAGCCAAACTGGCTTTTGATTGGGCCATGTAGTTCACGTTCGGGCAAAGTAAAAACCGCCTTATCAATTGGACCAACCAGTTGGCCTTTTTTAATGTCGCCAAGCTCACCGCCTTTTTTACCCGAAGGGCATGTCGAATGCTGCTTTGCAATTTTGGCAAAGTCCGCACCGCCTTTGATTTTCTTTTTCAGTTGCTCACATAGTTCTTTATCTTTAACTAATATGTGGCGAACAATCGCAGACTTCATGCGTTATTTCCTTTCACGGTTTTCTTAGTCAGCATTTTAACCTTTTTTAAAGGCTGACACTCTGGGCAAAACACCGATGCACGTTGCCCTAGTTTGATATTTTGCAAGATGGTTTCACAGTTGATGCACATTTCACCGGCACGTCCGTAGGCGAGCAGAGTTTGTTGGAAATAACCATTTTCGCCCATCGCATTGGTGTAATCACGTAACGTCGAACCGCCTAAATCAATTGCCTGTTTTAAAATACGTTTGATTTCGATGACCATTTTTTCAACTTGTTCAAAACTCAAACTTGATGCAGGCTGCGCAGGGTGTATGCCTAAGTTAAATAAGCTTTCCGTTGCATAAATATTGCCCACACCGACTACGATATGATTGTCCATGATCGATACTTTGATACAGGTCTGCTTATTTTTAAATTTTTGGAATAAGTATTCAGCATTAAACGCATCACTCAGCGGTTCAGGGCCAAGCGTGTCAATCAGTTTGCTTTGAGATGATGCATCTAACCATAAAATACAGCCAAAACGGCGCGGATCATGATAGCGTAATTGCATATCTTCAAAATGAATCACCAGATGATCATGCTTTCGTAATGCTTCATGACCTTCACAAATCCGAAAACTGCCAGACATGCCCAAATGCCACAGCATGCAGTCATGTTCAAATTCAGCCAAAATATATTTTGATCGACGGCTGAGCTGAAGCAGCTTTTGTCCGACGAGTTTTTGAATGTCGTCAGGAATAGGCCAACGCAGGCTCGACTGAAAAACCTCAACTTTGAGAACCTTTTCGTTCAATAATGGCAATAAACTGGTTTTAGTGGTTTCTACTTCTGGTAATTCAGGCATAAAGGTCGAAGCAATGGATCATTCAAGTTATGCATACTATTGGGTCTAGCCCTACATAATGCAAGTTTCATCGCGGCCTAAGGGAGTGTATGAATAGGTTATTGATTATTAATTGTGAGAATAATAAACCAACAAGTCACAATAATGAGTTTGAAAAAGCGATCAGAAGTTAAACAATTGAATTAATAGATATATAAGATATTGAAAAATAATCACTAAAAATATTGCATAACAATAGATTTATTTAAAGTCACTTATTGATAAATTAAAGTTTTGTGAATGATAAAAATAATGCTGAGATAGAACGTGAAAAATTATGTAATTTTTGTGACATTAGATTTCAAGCCATGTGGCTTGTCTAGAGACTCTCTCCAGATTTAGGTTTTACCATGAAAAAATACAGTCTAGCTCTTCTACCTGCATTTGTTGCAGCAGCCATGACACATGTTCACGCCGCAGAAGCATTCGATACTAAAGGTCAGTACATGCTCGGGGATTGGGATGGTAAACGTACCGAACTTGCACAACAAGGTGTGAAGTTTGAGGCCAATTTTGCTGCTGATGCAGCCTATCTTGCCGATGGTGGTCGTAATCCGGGACATTCAGCAACGGTAGCTAGCCAATTGTGGTTAGGTACACAGCTTGATATGGAAAAACTCGCAGGTTGGGATGGTGTGACTGTGCGTGCCGTGATGACTGCACGTCAAGGTCAAAGTACCTCAGTTCGTGATTTGCAAGGAGATGTTCCTCAATTGGCAAATGCACAAGCCAATTTTGGTCGTGGTAATCAGAAAACTCGCTTATCTGAACTGTCTATTGAAAAGCAATTTAAACAGCAAGGCTTAAGCATTAAAGCAGGCCGTTTAGGTTTGGGCATGGACTTTAACGTGATGGGCTGTGACTTTGCCAGTACTGCGTTTTGCGCTGCGCAAATGGGTAAATGGCAAGGTTCTATGTGGATGAATACCCCAGTTTCACAGTGGGGCGCACGTGTGAAGCAAGAGCTTAGCCCAGAACTTGCTGTACAAGCGGGTGTGTATGAATACAACCCTGAAAATGCTTTGGAACGCCATGGTTGGAATTTGGATACCGATGATGCCGATGGTGTAACTATTCCTGTAGAAATCATTTGGACACCGAAAGCATTGGTGAATGGTTTAGCAGGCAGTTACCGTGTTGGCGGTATATATAACACGGCTGATGATGTCAAAAATCAAAAAGACATTGCAAATCCAGCTGATGCTAAAAACCGTACTTTTGCAGGTTGGTTAGCCGTAGAACAGCAATTGACGTCTACAGGTGAAGGCAAACGTGGTTTGCATAGCTTTGCCAATTTTACTTGGCATGATCGTGTCACCACAAAAGTTGATAACTCACAGCAGTTGGGTTTGAAATACATTGGATTGGCCGATCGTTTACCTAACGATATGGTCGGCTTGGGCGTGAACCGTGTGCATGTCAATGATCGACTTTCTGCTGAGAAATTTGATGCAAGTGCAGAATATAATGTCGAGTTGAACTATAGCCATAACCCGACGAAATGGTTGATGATTCGCCCTAGTTTACAATATGTGATTAACCCAGGCTCAACAAATCGAGTTGATGATGCTTTCCTAATTGGTTTAAGCTCTAAGGTAATCTTCTAATGTCAAAATAGGTGCTCTATGCAAAGTAAATTTAACGTCACATCATTTAAGACACATTTACTTTGCCTGACGGCATGTATTAGCCAACAGCTGTATGCAGAAACAGGTTCTACGGAACCTGTTTTACTTCCTGAGATTACCATTGAAGCACCACGAACCAATACCACGTGGTTAAAAACACCTGCATCGGTATACCGTGTACAGCAGGCTGAAAATAATAACAATACGGGCGTCAATCTGTCTGAAACCTTAAAAGGTGTGCCCGGACTACAACTGAATAACCGTGAAAACTATGCACAAGACTTGCAACTGTCTATGCGAGGCTTTGGCGCACGTTCAACATTTGGTGTGCGTGGTATCCGTTTATATGTTGATGGAATCCCTGCGACTATGCCGGATGGGCAAGGACAGACGTCAAACATCGATATGAGTAGCTTAAATCATATCGAGGTATTGGGCGGGCCATTTTCTTCTTTATATGGCAACTCTTCGGGTGGGGCAATCTTAACAACAACCAAGCAAGGTACTGGAAAAGACTCGATCGAACTCGGCTATTCGGGCGGCAGTCATAATAAAAGCCGTGCTGATATTGTGCTGCAAGGTGGCTCAGAACAGGCCAATGAACCTAGCTATGTTGTCAGTTCTTCTTATTTTGAAACCGATGGGTACCGTGATCATAGTGCCGCAAATAAGGTACTTAGCAATGCAAAACTGACTTGGGATCTGGATGATGGTTCCAAGGTCAATTGGATTGTGAATCATGTGGATATCAATGCCGATGATCCACAAGGGTTGACTCGGGAGAAATTGCGTCAAAATCCGAAACAGCAAGTAGCATTTTTAAAGCAGTTTGATGTACGTAAAGAAATTAACCAAACTCAAACGGGCTTAACATGGAAAAAACCATTGAATGATCAGCATGAACTTAATGCAATGGTATATATGGGGCAACGTGATGTAACCCAGTATCAATCGATTCCTAAAGGTGAGTATTCAATCAATTTAGGCTTAGATGAAGATGGAAATCCAATATCATCAACAAGTCAAAGAAACCCTCGCCATGCAGGCGGTGTGATTGATTTTAGCCGTGACTATTATGGAACAGATATTCGCTGGACAGGCAAAGACCTCTTGCCGAATACGCGTTTAACTGCAGGCCTTGCCTTTGATTACATGGATGAAGACCGTAAGGGCTATGAAAATTTTGATGCCAATGACAATTATGGCGTGAAAGGTGATTTACGCCGTGATGAAAATAATACCTTGTGGAATTTAGATCCCTATGTACAAGCTTCGTGGAATTTTTTACCCAATTGGACTTTAGATACAGGGCTACGATATAGCAATGTACACTATGAGTCTAAAGATCATTATCAGCAGCAAGCAGTATATGCAGCAGATAAAGACAATGGTGACGACAGCGGTAAAACTGACTATGACAAAGTTTTACCTTCAGCAGCGTTAAGCTGGAATATTGCACCTCAACTGAATGCCTATGTCAGTTATGCCAAAGGTTTTGAAACACCGACCTTTACAGAAATGGCCTATTCTAAAGATGACGGCATGAATTTTGATTTAAAACCGGCCAGTAGCGATAACTACGAGCTTGGGCTTAAATCACAAAATGCATGGGGGAATTTCACTGCAGCAGTGTTCCAAAGTAAAACCCAAGATGACATCGTCTCTGCAGGAAGTATCAATGGTCGTGCAACCTATAAAAATGCCGATAAAACCTTACGTGAAGGTGTTGAGCTTTCGTGGAATAAACAGCTATGGCGAGATTTAAGCGCGCAAGCAAGCTACAGTTATATCGATGCCACTTTTGATGCCGCAATTCCTGACAGTGATGTCGTCAAAGGCACTTATATACCGGGTATCGCCAAAAACCAAGCGTTTGCCGCACTGAATTGGCAGCCAGATATTGGCTTTAATGCCGGCCTAGATGTTCGCTATATGGATAAAGTCTATGTCGATGATGCCAACAGTGATGCCGCGTCGAGCTATACCGTGGTTTCTGCCAACGCAGGTTATGTGTGGAAACAAGCTGATTGGAAAGTTAAAACCTATGTACGTGCAGATAATTTGTTTGATGAGAACTATGTCGGTTCAGTGATCGTCAATGATGGAAACGGACGCTTCTTTGAACCCGCGGATGGGGTGAATTGGAGTGCAGGATTAAGTGTGACCAAAGCCTTCTAAAAGGAGAGTAATGTGGCGTTGTTATTTCAACCAATTCAGTTTGGAACATTGGGGCTGACTAATCGAATCGTGATTGCACCCATGTGTCAATATTCTGCCAATGAGCAAGGGGAGTTAAGCTATTGGCATGAACAACAATGGGCGAATTATGCCTTGTCAGGTGCCGGACTTTGTATCGTCGAGGCAACGGCTGTACAGGCAGAGGGACGCATTAGCTATGCAGACCTCGGTCTTTGGAATGATATGCAACGCGCACAGATGAAGGCACTATTGGCCAAGGTGAAATCACTTTCACCTATGCCATTTGCTATCCAACTGGCACATGCGGGTCGTAAGGCATCGACAGATAAACCATGGGCAGGACGTGGACAATTACCCCCAGATCATCCTCAAGGATGGCAAACTGTTTCAGCAAGTGAGTTGCCCTTTAATGTCACAGATCATGCACCCCATGCTTTAAGTCGAGATGAAATCCAGCAGATCATTCAAGACTTTGCCGATTCAGCAAAACGCGCGGTAGATGCAGGCTTTGACTTAATTGAGCTACATGCTGCACATGGTTATTTACTGCATCAATTTATGTCACCATTGTCGAATCATCGTAGCGATGAATATGGTGGCAGTTTGGAAAATCGCATTCGTCTAACCCTTGAAGTGTTCCAAGCCATGAAAAATGCCGTGCCTGAAGATTATCCAATAGGGGTACGTATTTCCGCAACTGACTGGATGGAATATACTGAAGCACCGAGTTGGGATCTAGACTCGGCTGTTGGTTTGTCAAAAGCGCTTGCACAACTAGGCACAGCCTATATTCATGTTTCTAGTGGCGGCTTAGATGTTGCGCAAAAAATTCAATTACAAGCCAGTTATCAAGTGCCTTTTGCTGAAGCCATTAAGCAAGCCGTTCAGGTTCCCGTAATTGCTGTGGGTTTAATTACCGAAGCAATGCAAGCCGAAGGCATCTTACAATATGGCATGGCAGATGCGATTGGTCTTGCTCGTGCAATTCAATATGACCCGCGTTGGCCATGGCATGCCGCTGCTGAACTCGGTGAAAACCTAAAAATTTCTCCGCAGTATTTACGCTGTCAGCCGCATGCACAAAGAAGTCAATTTACGGCTTTCTAATTTTCAAAATTTATAGCGGTCCGATCTACACTCTCAGGTTGAGGGTGTGGATGGCTGAGTCTATTACACAGGATATTTCGTATGGTCTTTGAGGTGATTGGTCCAATCTTTTTTCTTTTGGCCTTGGGATATCTGTCTGTAAAATGCAGTTTATTGAGTAAAGAACAGGTCGGAACCATTGGTGCATTTGTGATTAAAATTGCACTGCCGGCTTTGTTTTTTCAGTCATTAGCTTCTAAAGATTTGCATCAAATTTGGTATCCTGGCTATTTCTTTGTTTATACCGGAGTCACATTTTTATTGTATGGCATGGCCTATTGGCTATTGTCGACACATTTTAAAAATAATATGTCGCAAACAGCGGTACTGTCATTAGGCGCTGGCATGTCAAATACAGGCTTAATTGGCACTGCAGTCCTAAGCTTATTGGTCGGTCAAAATGCGATGACCTATACCTCATTAATCGTCATCATTGAAAGTGTGCTGCTGATTCCAACGGTGCTGGTCCTTGCGCAATTAGGAAGTTCACAGCAAAAAGCCAATATTGGCGACATCATCAAAAATACCTTATTGATCCTGTTAAAAAATCCACTCTTTGCAGGGGTAATGCTAGGGATTGGTTTTGCAATTTTCCAAATCCGTTTGCCTCATCAAATCAATGATGTACTGGCGATGTTAGGTCAAACGGCTTCACCATTGGCGCTGTTTGCAATTGGTGGTGGGATTGTCGGTATGAGCTTAAAGTATGTGAATGCTCAGAGCTTCTATTTGGTGATTTCAAGCAACTTGGTGATGCCTTTACTGACTTATTTAGGCTTACGTTATTTGACCGATGTCAGCCAAGAGATGTTATATGCAGGGACGATTATTGCCGCATTGCCGATGCCGACGATTTTTGCCATGCTTGGGCAAGTTTATGGCTTAAATGAAAAGACCTTAACGCCTTTGTTGATGAGTACCATCTTGGGCTTTGTCGTAACAGGCGTATTAATTAGTCTGTGGTGGGCGTGATTTTGATCAGATCAAGATTTGCATTAACCTATGAAAAAAGCCCTGCATATGCAGGGCTTTTTTTAATGCTTAATTAACTCTTTTTCGCATTGGCTTTAGGTGCTTTGGCTTGTTCAGCAATCATTTTATCCACGGTTGCTAAAGATTCTTTGGCTTGCGGAATATTTTCTTTGGCTAATGCGCTAAATATTTTTTTAGCTTCAGGCAAATTTTGCGGGATGATATTGCCATTTACAAACATATTGCCCACCGCCATCAATGCAGGGACATAGCCTTTTTTTGCTAACTCTTGAATGCTATTTAGACCTTGCTGAATAGGCTTTTCATTTTTAGCTTTAAAGCCCGCACTGATGTCATAAAGTGCTTTGGCATGAATCGCAGGGTAGTTGCCTTTTTTAATCAGCGGAACAAGTTTGCTGAGTGCCAATTTATCTGACTCAGGTTTATTTTCTGCAAAAAGTAAAATGGCATAGTCGATGGAGGCATCGTCAAAACCTGCCGAAGATGCGCGTTCTAAATATTGTTTGGCCTTATTGGTGTCTTGTTTTAAGCCCAGTGTGCCCGTTGCATAATTTTTACCTAAAACATAGTTAGCAACAGGGTAGCCTTTGGCTGCAGCCTGTTCATAGAGTTGGATGGCTTTTTTCTCATCCTTCGCTACGCCTTGACCTGTTTGAGTAAGATAGCCCAAATTATAAATGGCCTGAGCATTACCTTTTGCTGCAAGCTTGCTCAGTGTTTGGTAGGCGCCATTCATATCTTTGGCCTTGACCATGGCTTCCACTTTAGCAAATTCAGGATCGACGGCATCTGTTTTAGTTTCAGCAAAAGCGAATTGAGCGCTCATTGCTATAATGCTTGCGAGTAGGATTTTTTTCATCTTGAAACCTTTTGTAAATCATACACATAATTCCGTTTATGTGTTTTGGTGGTTATTTTTGTCGGTTTTTACATCATAGGTAGATTTACGTAAATGTAAAGTGAGGAATTGTGATTTAAAGCGTTTTTATAAAATAATGTTGATTGCCCTTAGCGCTTTAAATGCCATGACTTTATTGCATCAAAAGCCTTTGCAAAAAAGCAGGACTCTGATTTAATCGCGCATTGTTATTTTCTCAGAGGCAGCGCGATGTTTATTAAAGGCATTAAACGCAATTACGATAAAATCAATGCAGATGAATCGATTGCAGATGAAGATAAAATAGATGCGCTTTTGATGAAACTGGGTGCAGAGTTTTTAGTCAGTAAAGAGGATCGGGTTTATATTTTCAAAAAAGGCGATTTAGAAGCTAAATTTGATGCCAAACATGCGCGCGCCTATCATTTTAAAGAATATGTATGCAAAGACATGAATAAGTTGTTTCATGGATTTTGATTAAAATCATGATTTAAAAACGAAGACGTGAGGGGGAATAAAGTTCCTCCTTATTTTTGACTGTTGTGTGCTGCAACAGCATATGTGATTAAAAAAAACCTTTCTTTTCAAAAGTATAATATTTTCTAAAAATATAAATTGAATAAAATAGATACAAGGCATCTATGATGAATATAGATATACATGATTCATTGAGATGTATTTAAATATGATAAAAATAAGCGCCATCTTGATCTTTAGTTTCGTCTGTTCAATGACCAGTTGGGCGCAACAACCCAAACTTGTACCGCATCCAATCCATTTAAAAAATGGCAAGCAGTTTTCATTAAATTTGCCTGCGCAGTATGAAATTATTCCTGCTGCCGAAGGTCTCAAATGTGTTCGTTTTTTTGCGCAAGCACCTGATCGCAGAATGCTTGTCACGGATATGTATGATCTAACAGATAATAAAAAAGGTACTGTATATATATTGGATGATTGGAATGCTGACACAGGTAAATTTGGCAAAATCATTCCTTATTTGACTGGTTTGAGAAATCCAAATTCAGTTCAGTTTTATACCGATGCTCAAGGACAGGATTGGCTCTATTTGGCAGAAACGCACCAACTGACACGGCAAAAATTCAACAAAGGAGAAACTCAGCCTTCGAGTAAGGCTGAAGTTTTAGCGACATTTCCTGATTATGGTTTGAGTTATAAATACGGCGGTTGGCATCTGACGCGGACGATTGCAGTCGGTGGAAATGGAAAGATTTATGTGTCGGTTGGCTCGAGTTGTAATGCGTGTGTAGAGAAAGAAAAAGTGCGAGCCTCAGTCATCGAGATGAATCCTGATGGTTCAGAGCAACGGATGTATGCGACAGGTTTACGTAACGCAGTTGGATTAAAATGGATCGGAAAATTTCTATTTGCAACCAATCAAGGTTCCGATCATTTGGGAAGTAAAAAGCCCGATGAAACTTTTTATGCGTTAAAGCGGGATGCCGATTATGGCTGGCCCGCATGTTATTCATGGCAGGGCAAAGTCTTGGCGGATTCTAAATTTAAACGTGCATCTGGCTGTAAAAATGTTCCATCGCCCTATGCTTATTTTCCTGCACATTCCTCTGCATTGGGTTTTGATTATTTTGATGACCCTCATACCGATGCCACTATTAAAAATGCTTTTTTAGTGGCTTTGCATGGCTCTACCGACGAGGCGATTGGTCATGGCTATCAAATTGCAATGATGCGTAAAGGACAAAAACTTGAAACCTTTATGGATGGTTTTTTAGTCGGTAAAACGGTGTATGGGCGACCTGCAGATATTTATAAGATCGATGAAAAATCTTTTTATTTTTCGGATGATCGGGCAGGGGTGATTTATTATGTGAGGGAAAAAAATGAGTGATTAAAAAGCCAAAATTTTTAGGCTTTGGCTTTGAGTGCTTAGGGATGGTCAGAAGATTTAGAAGGTCAGACCAGATGTCAGAATTCTAGTTTATATACGGTCAAAAATGGCTAATCATAGCGTTTCAGTTCTAAGTCTTCATTCTTGAAATGGGCAATCGAAATATGATTATTTGCTGCAATATTCTTAAAGCGTAACCATAGAAAAAATTCAATAAGATTGATTCCAATTCCCCAAAAAGATGTATTTAAGAGGGTGAGTTGGGTGTCGTAGGCAACATGAAACTCGAAGCCTGTGCTACTGAAGCCAAATGAGCTTTGCATAAAGAGAAAAAAGCCAGTTGTTACTTTTGGATAGTAAATGACTAAGGGTGTGATAATAATCGGGACAAGGCTTAAGCTGATCCAAAACAGTATTTTCAAGCCTAGAACATCTCTTTTCCAATATTTGATAGCGCCCATTAGCATGAAAAAGAGTTGGACATACAGTACAAGAATAATAATCAAAACAAGTAGAGATAGCTGAATTGAAAACAATTGATTGCCGAGTATGACCATGCCTAGAAGGGCAAAAATTCCGTAATAAAGGGCAATGATCTTGTGCTTTGGGTCTTGAAATTGTGTCTGATGCATCGTTATATAGTTTATTGTTAAAATTCGGAGTGCATTTTAGTTTAAAAATAGTCAAATTAACATGATGAATTTTAAAATTTAAAACTTAGATTTATTATAAAAGAAGATAGCTAAATGTAGCTATCTTCTGAATTTATTTAAGCTGACTGCGGACGCGCCACATCACCATTCAATGCTTCAGGCAAGGCTAAAACAGTCACGTCTAACTCTTCTAAGGCTTCAGGACGAGCAACAACCAGTGCTACATAACCATTTTCTACAGCCGCGCTATTTACCACTTGCACGCCTTTATTCAGCTGTTCGCCTTGTGCAGGAGCAGCGCCTGTACCTGAAATCGCATGCAACCAAGCTTTGGGTTTGGCTTTAAACCATAAACGTGCAATCACTTCCTGACCCAAATAACAGCCTTTGTCATAGTGTACACCTTCACGCTGATGTAAACGTAGCTCTTGCGGTTGGAACACATGTTCAAGCGCTTGGTCAATATAGGCCTGACCCGCTTGAATGGCTTGAACTTCCCATGCTGCAATATCCGTCGGCGCCGAAGCAAAAGTCGTGTCATCACCGGCTAAACTTGGAAAAACTGCACCAGTTTCTTCAAGTTTCATCTTAGAAAATGCACCAAATTTTTTAATATGTTTGGCAAATTCTTCGGCTTGATCTGCTGTAGTGACAATAGAAAAACTTTCAGCACTGTGTTTGGTGAGCCATAAACCAAAGTGAATACGGCCTTTGAGGTCGCAGATTGCAGTATAACGTGTTGCATTTTCTTCAAGGCGTTCAACATGCAAAGTCACTTGCCCTTGTAGAAATTTTTGTGCATCGACACCGTTGAGAGAAAAAGATGTGAATGCCATAGACGTTGTCATGACCAGCCTCAGTATAAATTTTAGATATCATTAATCATGTTATTTTGCAGCAAGCCGCAGTGTTAGGCAAACAAAAAGCCCATATTGATATGGGCTTTTGTACAGCAGAGATCTGTCTTAGTGATTGTGTGTCGGCATATCGCTTGCAGTCATATCTATAGTGGAATGATGTGAAGGCGGTTCACTATTACAATCATATTGGTCGCCACAAATACGCACGGTTTCCATCATGCCTTGATCTTCATGGTCTAAAATATGGCAGTGCAGCACGAAGTCGCCTTCAAATTTTTCGTACTTGCTGCGCACAAAGATTTTATAGCCCTGTTTGACGAAGAGCGTATCTTTCCAAACGCCTTTCATTCCATGATATTGCGAGTCAATATTTCCTGCACCATCTTTATCTGAGCTGCCGATCGCACTGACATCGACACCATTTTCATTCAATATTTTCACGACTTGGAATGGATTGACATGAATATGGAAGGGATGACTGGCAACATTACTGCTCAACTCCCACTCTTGGGTTTGCCCGATTGGAAGCTTGCGGACATAGCTATGGTGGGTATGGTCTTCATCATGGTAGGCATCGCCAAAGCTGATCAAGGTACCTTCTTCGGCATGACGAATACCAAATTTAAAGCTGCCATCTGTATTGAACAGAATGTCAAAGTTGGTGATTTGCTTCGCCATCGTTTTGAGCATTTCATCGACTTCAGCAGTCATTAAACTCGCATGCGAGATAAAGGCTGATAAATCACCCTGTTCGAGCTGTGCAATCACTTCTGGTGCCAGTTTTAGTTGGGTGGCCTGACTTTTTAAGAAGTTAAACGGCGTTTGCTGCGGTAGTTGGGTTGCTTGCACATTGACCCAACCGAGGAGCTGCGTATTGAGTTTTTCTTCCGGTGCGCGACGCAGTAGCGGACTTGATTCAGGCGCATTAATTTCATCTTCTAGATTCAGCTTGGCATCGTATACACAGTATTTATTGGTGGTCGGGAAAGAGAGCATGGCATCAAAGCGATAACCCGGCTGAAAAATTTCAATCCCTTGCTTTTGGATTTTTCCCATGGTCAAGCCGTCTTGTGCAAGGGTATATAATGGTAATGTTTTCAGCGTTTTAAACTGTGAAGACATCGACTTGCTTTGATATTTTTGACATTCACTAAGGGTTTGCTCTGCGGTAAAGAGCGCAGAATCAGGCAGTTCTTTGATGGTCAAAGCAATGGTGTCACGGATACCGCCGTGAATCATGCGCCAGCGGTGGTATTGGTTCTGATCCACCTTAATTTCACCAAACATTTTGCCATTGATACTGGTAAAACGATTTTCATCCGCCCAGGAGGTCGGTATATCGAGTTTTGAATAATCTTCTAAGCTATAGATGCAGGGTGTGCCATTTACTTGGCTCAAATTGCTGTCGCAATCTTCATTGTATTGAATCTGCTGGAACAGCATGATTTTTTCATGGTCATACTGCTGGGTTTTTTGATTTTTCCATAAGATGTCCAAATCACCAGTCTGCTGAATTTGCCCCTGACGAATGACGGGTTTCCGCTCACCCTCAATAATTAAAGGGCCAGCCATGCCGCTTGAGACCTGAATCGCAGTTGAACCATGTACATGAGAGTGATACCAAAATGTTCCCGCAGGATGATTCGGTTCGATCTTAAATTCGTAATGAAAATCTTGCTGAGGTTTTAAGCTCAAAAATACGTTGTCACTATTTCCTTGCGGGCTAACCCAAAGACCATGTGTATGTAAATTTGTAGTGTTAAAACAGTTCCCTTGGTTAATATTGGTCACTGGACTTGGACAGGTCTCCGTCGATTCAACAGGAAGATGATTGACCAGATGAATTTTTAAATTGTCACCTTGTTTCGCACGAATTTGTGGGCCAACCAACACATCCGAAACACTGCCATCAGTATTTTTTGAGTTCCAGAGTTCAGGTTTAGTCAGATAGCCTCTGACCTGTAATAGGTCATTTTCACCGGTTTCAGGGTCGTATAAGGCTTGGCGTTTATACGCTATCAGTAGTTCATGTTGACCTTGTGCATTGGCTTTCAAACGTGGTGGATTCGAGACGACAGTCGGTGAGTCTACTTCCTCTTCTTGAATCGTCGAATCCGTTGTCGATTGGTCGTTGTCGCCACAGGCAATGAAGCTGAGACAGCTTAAGAGGCAGCCAGCCCCAATGATGGTTTTAAATTTTGTCATGATCTTTCCCCAAAGCATAATGACGGTAGAACAGTAGTCGCTGATTTATTTAGCTAAGGTTTTGTAAATATTGTGATTATTTTGGCGAGTACAGCGAATTACTGTGCTTGTATGTCGTGCTTTTATTATCTGAGAGAGGGGTGATTCGACGCTATCCCTGCAAATAGGGATAAATTGAGAATTAAGATAAAATAAATAATAAAACCGTGTTTTGATTCACATTATGACTTTGAGGCGCAATGAGCTAATGAAGTAATTTAATGCCTTGATTATTAAATACTAAAATTGATAAGACTGATTTTTAATCAATTTGGTTGATATTTAGATTAAATATTATGCAGTGCAATTTACCTTAGACTAAAGAATGAGGCGGATTTGCAGCTATTTTTCAAAAAAATTCATATTTAGAGCGAATATTCCAAAGTTAGTGTAACTAAATATTTCAAAAACCCCTATTTTTATATTTAACTATATGAAATATATGAGATTTGGGAAATGGGTTTTCGGCAGTGTAGTATGCCTATCGAACAAAGATGAATTGTCTATGAAAAAGACAACGCAAAAAAATGAAAGACCGAGGGCAGGAACGCTATGAACAACAACTACCGTAAACCGCTGCAAGGCACCCAGCTAGAATACTTCGATGTACGCCAAGCCGTAGAAGATATTCAGCCAGGCGCATACGCAAAACTCCCATATACATCTAAAGTCCTTGCAGAGCAGTTGGTTCGTAAATGCGACCCTGCAATCTTAGAACAATCTTTAAAAGAGCTGATTAACCGTAAACAAGACTACGATTTCCCTTGGTACCCTGCACGTGTGGTGTGCCATGACATCCTCGGTCAAACCGCATTGGTTGACCTTGCAGGCTTACGTGATGCGATTGCTGACCAAGGCGGCGACCCGTCAAAAGTCAATCCTGTTGTTCCAACGCAGCTGATTGTTGACCATTCTCTAGCTGTAGAATTTGGCGGTTTTGACCCTGACGCATTTGAGAAAAACCGCGCAATTGAAGACCGTCGCAACGAAGACCGTTTCCATTTCATTGAATGGACCAAAACAGCATTTGAAAATGTTGATGTGATCCCTGCGGGCAACGGTATCATGCATCAAATCAACTTGGAGAAAATGTCTCCAGTAATTCAAAACCGTGAAGGTGTCGCATTCCCAGACACTTGCGTGGGTACAGACTCACATACGCCGCATACTGATGCATTGGGTGTGATTTCTGTCGGTGTCGGCGGTCTAGAAGCTGAAAACGTGATGCTCGGCCGAGCATCTTGGATGCGTCTGCCAGACATCATTGGTGTAGAGCTTGTCGGTCAGCGTAAAGCAGGCATTACCGCAACTGACATCGTATTGGCTTTAACTGAATTCTTGCGTAAAGAACGTGTGGTTGGTGCTTATTTAGAGTTCTTCGGTGAAGGTGCAGACAGTATGTCTGTAGGCGACCGTGCAACGATCTCTAACATGACCCCTGAATATGGTGCAACGGCTGCGATGTTCTACATCGATCAAAACACCATTGATTACCTGACATTGACAGGCCGTGAAGCGGATCAAGTGAAATTGGTTGAAACTTATGCCAAAGAAATTGGTCTTTGGGCGTCGGATATGACAGCGGCAGAATACCCGCGTGTACTACGTTTTGATTTATCACAAGTCACTCGTAATATTGCAGGTCCATCGAACCCGCATGCGCGTGTATCGACGGCTGACTTAAAAGCCAAAGGCATTGCAGGTAACTTAGAAGCGGCTAAAGCTCAGGAAGCTGAAGGTTTAATGCCTGATGGCGCAATCATCATTGCAGCAATCACCTCATGTACAAACACTTCTAACCCACGTAATACCGTGGCAGCAGGCTTACTTGCACGTAAAGCTAATGAGTTAGGACTTGTGCGTAAACCTTGGGTGAAATCATCATTTGCACCAGGTTCTAAAGCAGCAGCTTTATACCTAGAAGAAGCAGGTGTATTGGGTGATTTAGAAAAACTAGGCTTTGGTATCGTGGCATATGCATGTACCACGTGTAATGGTATGTCAGGTGCTTTAGATCCAAAAATCCAACAAGAAATTATTGATCGTGATTTGTACGCAACTGCGGTACTTTCAGGTAACCGTAACTTTGACGGACGTATCCATCCTTATGCAAAACAAGCGTTCTTGGCTTCGCCTCCACTCGTTGTGGCGTATGCAATTGCAGGGACGATTCGTTTTGATATCGAAATCGATTCACTGGGCAATGACAAAGACGGTAATCCAATTTACTTAAAAGATATTTGGCCGTCTGATGCTGAAATTGATGCATTGGTGAAAGAAGCGGTTAAACCTGAACAGTTTAAGAAAGTGTATATCCCAATGTTTGATTTGGGTGAGCGTGAAAAAGCGGCAAGCCCACTATACGACTGGCGTCCGCAAAGTACTTATATTCGCCGTCCGCCGTATTGGGAAGGGGCTTTGGCTGCACCACGTACACTTGCAAATATGCGTCCGCTTGCGATTCTGCCTGACAACATCACCACTGACCATTTATCGCCATCGAATGCGATCATGATGGATTCGGCTGCAGGTGAATATCTGCATAAAATGGGCGTGCCTGAGGAAGACTTTAACTCATACGCAACCCACCGCGGTGACCATTTGACGGCACAGCGTGCAACATTTGCCAACCCGAAATTGTTCAATGAAATGGTGGTTCGCTCTGACGGTACGATCAAGCAAGGTTCAAAAGCGCGTGTAGAGCCTGAAGGCGAAGTGATGCGTATGTGGGAAGCGATTGAAACTTACATGAACCGTAAGCAACCTTTGATCATTATTGCAGGTAAAGACTACGGTCAAGGTTCGAGCCGTGACTGGGCTGCTAAAGGTGTGCGCCTTGCTGGTGTAGAAGTGATTGTGGCAGAAGGTTTTGAGCGTATTCACCGTACTAACCTTGTAGGTATGGGTGTGCTGCCGCTAGAGTTTAAAGCGGGTACTGACCGTAAAACCTTAAAGCTGGATGGTACAGAGTTGTATAGCGTGATTGGTAATATTGCGCCACGTTCTGACTTAACTTTGGTGGTTGAGCGTTCGACGGCAGACGGCAAAAATGAAATCATTAAAGTGCCTGTGACTTGCCGTTTGGATACTGAGGAAGAAGTGCATGTGTATGAAGCGGGTGGTGTGTTGCAACGCTTTGCGCAGGACTTTTTAGAAGGGAATGTGGCGTAAGATTTTAAGCTAAAAGTTATTGATATTGTTGTAAAAAGACCCTACATTTATGTGGGGTTTTTTATGGAATATAAAGTGCAATCAATTATTAAAATTACATTATATTTTTTCTTGGGAATTACGGTTTTTACTGCTTTATTAGCTATAGGTGGCATTATATATACTTGGACAACAATTTATTCGGATGAAAATCAAGTTGTACAGTTTTTTAATTTACCGTACCTAAAAGAATTAGTAACACTTTGTTTAATTGAAATAATAGGAATTAGCATACTATTTGTAAAAAAAGGTTTTAAGTATATTCCACAGATTAAAAATAATTCTAAGATCGATGAAACTTTAGCCTTTATGCAAGAGTTTATAGGAATGGGGACAAGTGCAACGATAGTTAGTAATAGGGTTTCATGGCTTATTAAAAATGATGATTTATTAAAAATATTAAATCAAAAAATAGAAGACGGAATTAAGCTTGAAATTATTACACCTAGTGAAGTGAGTCCTCAGATTAAGTCGAGTTTAGCTGGTGCAATATTTATCATTACTAATGAAAACTTGCCACCGGAAGCACGATTTACTCTTATAAATGGTGATAGAACTGGATGCGAAAAACTTGCTATTGCTAAAGGTGTTCATCCCGAACATGAAATTACTATTTTTGATCATAATTCAGGACCACAAATTATAGCTATGGCAAAGGATATTATTTGTAAATCTAAAGAGCTAGCAAGAAAATGAGTTGGTGTGATTTAAGTGAAATCAGGAAATTCCAAATTGAAAGTAATAAAGACCTAACTTTTTCAAAAGTGTTTGTGCCTAAATACTTAGAAAAACTATCCAACTTCAATGAAAAAAAAATTATTGAGATTGGCTGTGGTACAGGACATTTGGCAAAAGAATTAACAAACTTAATAAAGTTTGAACATTATATTGCTTTAGAGCCGTCTTTAGGGATGTATGAAAAAGCTAAAGATACTTTAAAAAACTGTAAATATTTAGAGTTAAATAACTTTTATATAAGCGATTTAAAGAGTTCGATTGAGGTTGATATTATTCTAGCTCATTTAGTTTTTCATGTAGTGGAAGACATTGATAGTTTGTTGAAGGAAAGTTTTAAAAGGTTAAAACCTAACGCCACACTTGTAATTTCATTGCCTCATCCATTTTTTTATAATGATTATAAAAAGATTTTTAGCAAAAATGAGTATTCTTATCATGAAGAAATTAAAAAAAATACTCTTTTTAAAATTTCTCAAGATAATACAAACGAGGTTGAAGTTCCGTATATTCATAGACCAATTAGCTACTATATTAATAAATTTTCTAAGGCTGGTTTCAAAATATCTGAGCTTGAAGAGGTTTTTCCAGAAGAATCAATTCAACTTTTATACCCAGAGTTATGGCAGTCACCTAGATATTGTATTTTTTACTTAGAAAAAATATTGGTTGATTGAAAAATACTCAATAAATACCTATCATAAGGTATATATCAAAACTGATGGAGTCGCTTTATGACTACAGCAAAAGTTTTTATGACAGGTCGCAGCCAAGCTATTCGCTTACCCAAAGAATTTCGCTTTGAAGGCAAAGAAGTAGAAATCTTCCGCCGTGGTGATGAGGTTATACTGCGAGAAAAACCAGTTACAGCAGACCAACTATTTAAAGTTTTGGCGCAAATGCCAGACGACTTTTATGCAGAAACAAGAGTGGATGAACTACCGCAAGAACGAGAAGAGTTCTAATGCCAACACAATATTTATTAGATACCAATATCTGTATTTATATCACCAAGCATCAACCCGAAATTGTCCGTCAGCATTTTGAAAAACATTTACCTGACGGCAATATTTTTATTTCAGTGATTACTTTGGGGGAACTTCGCTTTGGTGCGGAAAAAAGCCAATGGAAAGACAAAGCTTTCAAAGTGATTGATGAATTAACTTCAATCATTCCTGTTATAGAGTTAGATGAACACACCGCCGTACACTATGCTCAAATTCGAAAACAGTTAGCGCTTCAGGGGCAAATAATTGGCAATAACGATTTATGGCTAGCTGCTCATGCACGATCAAATAATTGGGTCATGGTCACAAACAATGAAAAAGAATTTCTGCGTGTAGACGAACTGCAAGTAGAAAACTGGCTCAGCAAATCTCTGTAAACCCACCAAAATTTCCACACGAAATTATGCTTTGCCTAAATGCCATTATCAATTGTCGAAATGACCAATAGACATTCATCACAAGAAGGTTATACTGAATCTACCATTTCTAAAAACACATGGAGAACAAAAATGGTTACTGCTGGTCAAAAACCCGGAACAGGCTTCTATTTTTGTGTTCAATGCGGACACCGCGTCTACTTAGAAATTGGTACTGATCGTTTACCACCGTGTACCAAATGCCAAGGCAATCAATTTAACAATAAGAATGCCTAAGCTGCAAAACACTAACAGTTATCCGCTGTTTAGAAAGAAAAGCCCTATCACACGATAGGGCTTTTTGCTAACGTATAACACTGCATCTATAAAAACAAATTGTACGTTTAACCGTTCGGAGAAGCCCATGGAAACAATATTAGGACTGTGTATTGGTATTGGCCTAAGTGCTGCCTGTGGTTTCCGTGTCTTTGTACCTTTATTGGTGATGAGTGTTGCTTCCATTTTAGGATTATTCGAACCGATGAAAGGATTCGAATGGTTGTCTATGCCTGCGGTTTGTATTGGCTTAGCAATTGCGACTGTCTGTGAAATCGCCGCGTACTATATCCCTTGGGTAGACAATGCCCTCGACACTATTTCAACACCCGCAGCTATGATTGCAGGGACGATTGCCACAATGGCAGTAAGCTCAGGTGAAATGTCACAGTTTGCCAGTTGGGCGGCAGCAATTATTGTCGGTGGTGGTACAGCAACAGCAGTGCAAATGAGTACCGTCGCTGCGCGTGGTGTATCTACCGCAACCACAGGTGGCGTTGCAAATCCGATCTTATCTACAGGGGAATGGATTGGCGCGGCTGTCTTGTCAGTATTGGCCTTTTTAGTCCCATTTTTTGTGGTGATCTTAGTGATTGCGATCGTGATCTGGTTGGTTCGCCGTATTCGCCAAAAACGAACTGTACAGGTCGATACCCCTTTATAAACCAGTCAAGATTTCACTCTAAAATGAATCCATCTTTTAGAGTGAGTGATCTGCGTGTTTGCTTAATAAATATAGAAATAAAAATCCGAAACTGAGTTTTTGGCAGCGTTTGATAAAGATTATAAAAAATTATAAGAAGTGCTACTGATACAGAAAGCATCATACAGTTAGCGACGAGTACTATGGGGTGTCTGATTTGGATGCCATATTTGTTGATGTCAGCTCGAGTGAAAAATACCTTTACTCAACATTCAAAGCACTTGGCTTAAGCGCAAAAAATACTATCGAGCAATTTCACCTATCCGTCCTAAAAGAGCAGATCATTCTGCGTTTAAGTCATCCAAGAGACGGCTAAAAAAATCTTTAAAATTCGGTTGATTTTTAAACAATAAAGGCATAATTTTAGTATGTGATTATAAATCACATACTTTTTATATGGATTTATTTAATCTTTGAATTTTATAAAAAATAATGAGGGGAATGGTAGATGATTAAATTTATAGTCGATGAAAATGCCTTAACGAATGGCTCGCATTTAATTCACAATGGTACGCAAGGATGTGTAGACATGCCGCAATTTGACCAGCAAATATTGATTGGTTATTTTGCCAATTTCGAACTCGCCTATAAGCGTGCACGAATGAGTTGGCCAACAGAAAAAGTTGTCGGTTGCGATAAATGCTGTAGTCAAAGCTAGAAATTCAACATGCATTAACCTTGAAATAAAGCTGTATATCCAAGAAAAATGGCGTAGAAATTGCTAACTAAAAAAGGTAATCGCGTTATTAATAGGATATACAGCATGACCACAGAAACCATCCGTTCTACAAAATATCCAGCACAGGCACATGCCTATGCAGCATGGCCCTTGATCTTGATCATCATTGGTGGTGCGATTGGCCTGGTATATGCCGTGATTGCATATCTGATCAATCTCAAAATATATGCATCAGACCTCAGTCGAATGAATAAAATTTTGGCCAATTTACTCTGTGGTATGGCGGCATGTAGTGGTTGGTGGTTTAGCGCACAGTGGGTACAAAGCTATTTAGCTCATTGACCAATAATGCATTGAATAGATCATCCATTAAATAACTGATGTTACACACTTAAAAGTAGTTTTGCATTTTTAAAATGATTTTTAATTCTATTCGACGGTGTCTTATATCTAGGGATTGAATAAAGGGATTAGCCTTCGGCTAGAGGTACTCTTACGAAGCTTCGCAAGGAAACCATCTTGCGGAGCAATGCTCCTCACCGCAAAACTCGCTCATTACCGTCAAATTATTCACAGTATCGCAAAAACATTTTTGATTAAAAGTAGCTCTGTCTCAAACACTTGCGGATGACGTTGCCGCGTATCGTTCATTTATTTGAAGCAAATTGCGCTTCTGATGTTACTGCGTAACATCAGTTCAATAAGTAGAACAAAGATAGATCTAGATCATTAGTTACTCACTGAGCGGTGTTTTGTGAGTCATAATCAACGTAGATAATTGAAGCGTAGGGGGAATGTTCAGCGGCGATATATTTTTAAATTTGACGCTGTGTTTGGACGTTTGGTCTGTTGTAAAAGAAAATTTTCTTATAATTGGGCAAATCTGCAGATAAAAAACGCTGAAATAAGCTGAAAAGATAAAATATCCTGCTAAACCTAAAATGGCTGAAAAAATTTGCTGAATTTGCAGAAAATTAGAAAAACTTAGGAAATTAATCCCGATGCCCTTTGGTTAAAGTATATCTCAAGGGTGTGATAGAGATTGAAAAGAGTAGCATGCTGTCAGTGGTGCAAAACACGCGTACAGTACTCACCCAAAAGGTCTCGATTCAGCTTAGGACGCTATAAACCAGAAGTTTATAGGCTATAAGATCATGACTTACAAAGTGATGATAGTTGAAGTAAACAACATTGTTTTCTCTTATAGCACCCCAAAAATTTAAGCCAAAATAAAAAACAATAATTACTCCTTTAATCCGCACAAAACAAACCACACCAGTGAAATCAGCACAAGCTCAAAGATCGTCAGGCATCTCTCATAAAATAGTCCAAATCTAAGCGGAATTTTAAAAGCAATATTCAATTGCTCGAAAGGGGCATAAACTAAGGATAAAAATACGCTTAGGAGATTTGCCATGAACTTGAGTCATTTAAGCGATTTCTTGCTGTATAGCCTAGTGATTAACTATCTGATTTTAATCATTTGGTTTGTGGTATTTGTCTTTGCTAAAGATTGGGTGAAACGCCTGCATGGGCAGTGGTTTAAGCTGAGCGATCAGCAGTTTGACGCTATTCATTATGGTGGAATGGCTGTCTATAAAATTGGTATTTTACTTTTGAATTTAACCCCCTACATTGCATTGCACTATCTAAAATAGGCTCAAATCATAGAAAATACTGGGTGTAAAAGCACAAGCTGCTTGCATTAAATTTAGGCAAAACAGTATGCTCAAAAGAACATAAAACTCAATTGGGCAAGACAAGAATGAACGGGAAAGTAGAATGCCGTACTTGTTTGGTGTGCAAAAAAAGTTTCCCACTGAAAAATATGATTCCAATGGGAACCGTGCGTAAAGTCATTACAGAAGAAATTGCACAGGATTTTCCTGAATCTGGTGCTCAGGACTATATATGCCAAACTGATTTAACCAAATACCGTATGCAGTATGTGCAGTCAATTCTGAACTCCGAACAAGGCGAAGTCTCCAATTTAGAATATGAGGTGCTGAACAGCATGCAGCAGCATGAGCTGATTAGCAAAAATGTTGAAGAAAAGCTGGATCAGCAGTGGAGTTTTGGCGAAAGGCTAGCGGATAAAATTGCAACATTCGGCGGCAGCTGGGCATTTCTTATTTGTTTTACATTGTTTTTAGCGGTGTGGATTTTAGTCAATACGGTGGTGATGGTGAAGCATCCTGCTGATCCTTATCCTTTTATTTTGCTGAATTTGATGTTGTCTTGCCTCGCTGCCATACAAGCGCCCATTATTATGATGAGCCAAAACCGTCAAGAAGCTAAAGACCGCATGCGTTCGGAGAATGATTATCAGGTGAATTTAAAAGCTGAATTAGAAATTCGCCATTTACATGAAAAGATAGATCATTTGTTGATGCATCAATGGGATCGTCTTGCCAAGATTCAGGAAATTCAGCTGGATTTGCTGTCCGAAATGAGTAAAAAGAAGCAATAGTTGGCTTTGAACAGCATAAATAATTGTTGTTTGAGTACTAAGTTGTGGCGGAAATTCTCGGGAAAAGTCATTTATAAGATGAAAAAAGTGATAAAAAACCATAGTTAGGAAAAATATTTTCAATATATCTTTAAATGTGAAAAATATTTTTAAAATAAGCTGAAAACAGTAATTTTCAGGGAAACAATCCCTCTTCGATATCACTACTATATATCTCAAGGGTGTTACAGAGATTGAAAAGAGTAGCATGCTGTCAGTGGTGCAAAACACGTGTACAGTACTCACCCAAAAGGTCTCGATTCAGCTTAGGACGCTATAAACCAGAAGTTTATAGGCTATAAGATCATGACTTACAAAGTGATGATAGTTGAAGTAAACAACACTGTTTTCTCTTACACCCTAAAAAATTTTTAAGAATTCAATCGAATAATAAATTATTCCATCTTTTCAAAATTCCAAACTTCGCATTCATTCCCAACACACTTTGATTATTGCTGATGTAATAAATATCACGCAGAAGAAATCAAACTTAATCTAAGCTTCAGATTGTCCTTTTCAACAAAGTTGTTATGCTTAACTATCTAAATTTTAAATAATTTTGTTATGGATTATCTGGATCAATTGATACAGGATTGTCTGCAAGCACAGCAGACTAAAGCGGAATGTATATTTGAGTTTTCAAGTTTTGATGATCTTGCTCAACACGCACATTATATTTACGTGATAGAGCTAGTCGGTGGCGATATACAGCAGACATATCAAGACTACGCCGCATTTAAGGCATTGAAAACCCATGCCTGTGCCAAGTTAAATCAACCCAATCACATTCTGTATGTCGGATCATCACGGACAGGTATAAAGAGCCGTTTAAAACAACATCTAGGTCTTGGGCCTAAACAAACCTATGCATTGCATTTATCGCAGTGGTTTCAGGGCAAATATCGCATCACACTACATCAGTATCCTTTAACCACGAGTGCAAGCATCTTACAGTTACTGGAGGATGATTTGTCTCATTCATTAGCACCAGCCTTTGGTAAATTGGGTACCAATAATCGTTAGGGTTAGACCTGATCGGTTAAAGTCGATTGACAGCGAATTAGTCAGTTGTTATTTTGCCGACATTCTCCCAGTACACAGTCTGTCCATGCCTTTAGATCCCAACTTTGTCTATGCGCCGCCTCAAGGTCCTCTACGTATTTTGTATGAAGATGCAGACTTGGTTGTCATCGAAAAACCGGCGGAATTGCTGTCGGTTCCGGGACGTTTGCCTGAGCATCATGACAGTGCCTATCTTCGTGTTTTGGAGCAGTATCCTGCTGCAAAAATTACCCATCGTTTAGACATGGCAACATCAGGCATTTTGATGTTTGCGAAACACCGCGATGCAGAAGTGGCGGTGAGTAAAATGTTCCAAGCGAGGACGGTTCAAAAGCAATATGTGGCTTTGGTTCAAGGCAAACTCGAAGGTGAGGGTAGTGTTGAAGTGCCCCTCATTACGGACTGGGAAAATCGCCCACGACAGATGGTGCATTTTGAATTGGGCAAACCTTCAAAAACCTTGTATCAAGCCATCAGCTATGACGCAAGCAAGGATATTAGCCGAGTATTATTAACACCAGTGACTGGGCGTTCTCATCAGCTACGTGTACACATGATGCATATTGGGCACCCAATTACTGGGGATCAACTGTATCACCCGAATGCCAAACAGAGCTCACTCGGACGGATGGCTTTACATGCTTGCGATCTGGCATTTACCCAGCCCTTAACCCAACAAGCTGTTCATATTCATTGCGCGGCAGAATTTTAAAGCATATTCATGTGAATGCTCACCGTTCATAAAACCTGCTGTGTTGAATTGATATCTTTAGGACGCATACTATGCGCTGCATATCTACAGCTTTAAATTAGTTTTTCTGCTTAAATATGAAACATGATATACGCCATATCCCCAATTCTGGGGATATATAAATAATTTAAATATCTCTATAAAGTGTGTGAAAAATTTAGAAAGATTGATATTAAATTCATTTGTATCTTTTAGTAAATAAAATTCATTTTTAAAGTTTTATTATATTTCCTAAAGGATATTGATTGATTATTTTTTAATATGAAAAATATTTTATTAAATTGATTTAAAACAGTATTTTAGTTAAATTTTGTGCAAGTGTGTATTTGGTCAGGTAAATACGGTTTTTTGCATTTATTCTGCTAATATGAAATAGATTTCTTTCATAAGTCATTTTTCACTCAGCTCCAAGTTATAAATTCCAGCAATTAGATTGAATCTTAATGCTAGTCTTTTGCCTCGATTGCGATATCGCTCAGCAAGAATTTTGAAGGTTT
>NZ_VOZI01000015.1:0-86722 GCF_013419835.1 Acinetobacter sp. YH12052 | reverse complement strand
CACGGCCAGTTACTACTGTACCACGACCTGAAATTGAGAATACGTCTTCGATTGGCATAAGGAATGCTTGGTCGATAGCACGTTCTGGTTCTGGGATGTAAGAGTCAAGAGCTTCAACAAGAGCAACTACAGCATCTTCGCCGTATTGACCAGCTTCACCATTAAGCGCTGCAAGAGCAGAACCACGGATTACTGGAGTGTCGTCGCCTGGGAAGTCATAAGTAGAAAGAAGTTCACGAACTTCCATTTCTACTAATTCAAGAAGCTCTTCGTCGTCAACAAGGTCGCATTTGTTTAGGAATACAACGATGTAAGGTACACCTACCTGACGAGAAAGAAGGATGTGTTCACGAGTTTGTGGCATTGGACCATCAGTCGCAGCACATACAAGGATCGCACCATCCATTTGCGCAGCACCAGTAATCATGTTTTTAACATAATCGGCGTGACCTGGGCAGTCTACGTGAGCGTAGTGACGGATTGGAGAATCGTATTCTACGTGTGAAGTATTAATTGTAATACCACGTGCTTTTTCTTCTGGTGCAGAGTCGATTGCAGCGTAATCTTTCGCTTCACCACCGAATTTTTTTGCACATACAGTTGCAATTGCAGCTGTTAAAGTAGTTTTACCGTGGTCGACGTGACCAATTGTACCCACGTTAACGTGTGGCTTATTACGTTCGAACTTAGCCTTAGCCATGAGATCTTCCTTTTTAAACTACTCATGCAGGGATACTGCATGAGCATTTGGTTTTTAACTATGAATTAGTTTGGGCTTATAGTAATCGAAAGATTACTCGTCGTCACCTTTTTTACCGCCAGATTGGAACTTAGCGATGATGCCTTCAGCCACGTTACGTGGTGTTTCAGCGTATTTAGCGAATTCCATAGAATAAGTCGCACGACCTTGAGACATAGAACGCATATGAGTTGCGTAACCAAACATCTCAGAAAGTGGAACTTCTGCACGGATAGCTTTAGTACCACCAGGTAAATCGTCCATACCTTGAACAAGACCACGACGACGGTTTAAGTCACCCATGATATCGCCCATGTAGTCTTCTGGAGTTTCTACTTCAACTTTCATGATTGGTTCAAGCAAGATAGGATCTGCTTTCATGAAACCGTCACGGAATGCGTAAGAACCAGCCATTTTGAACGATAATTCGTCAGAGTCGACGTCATGGTAAGAACCATCGAACAATGTCGCTTTGATGCCAACCACTGGATAACCAGCTAGGACACCATTCTTCATACGTTCTTGGATACCTTTGTCAACCGCACCGAAGAATTCTTTAGGTACTACACCACCTACAACTTCTTCAGCGAACTCGTAATCTTTGCCAGCATCTTCAGCAAGTGGTTCTAAACGTACGTATACGTGACCAAACTTACCTTTACCACCAGTTTGACGTACAAACTTACCTTCTTGTTCAACTGATTTTTTGATCGTTTCACGATACGCAACCATTGGTTTACCAATGTTCGCTTCAACGTTGAATTCACGCTTCATACGGTCAACAATAATGTCAAGGTGAAGCTCACCCATACCAGCAATAATTGTTTGACCAGATTCTTCGTCAGTACGTACGCGGAATGAAGGGTCTTCTTTCGCCAAACGACCTAAAGCAACAGACATTTTTTCTTGGTCAGCTTTAGTTTTAGGCTCAACCGCAAGCGCAATTACTGGCTCTGGGAATTCCATACGCTCTAGTGTAATTACATTGTTTTCATCACATAATGTATCACCAGTCGTAGTATCTTTAAGACCTACACATGCTGCGATATCACCCGCACGAATTTCTTCAATATCGTGACGGTCATTTGCGTGCATCTGTACGATACGGCCAACACGTTCGCGCTTCATTTTAACTGGGTTATAGCAAGGGCTACCTGCTTTAAGCACACCAGAGTAAACACGTACGAATGTTAAGTTACCTACAAATTTGTCGTTCATGATTTTGAACGCAAGCGCAGAGAACGGAGCATCATCAGACGCTTCACGAGAACCTTCAGTTTCGTCTTTGTCGTCAAGGATACCTTTAATCGCCTCGACATCAGTCGGCGCAGGTAAGAATTCAATTACAGCATCCAACATACGTTGAACACCTTTGTTTTTGAACGCTGAACCACAAAGCATTGGTTGAATTTCATTCAACAATGTACGTGCACGTAAACCTGAAACGATTTCTTCTTTAGTTAACTCACCTTCTTCAAGGTACTTGTCCATGAGTTCTTCTGATGCTTCCGCAGCAGCTTCAACCATGTTAGTACGCCATTCGTTAGCTAGTTCAACTAATTCAGCAGGGATTTCGCCATATTCAAACTTCATACCTTGAGACGCTTCGTCCCAGATAATCGCTTTCATTTCGATTAGGTCAACAACACCCTGGAAGTTTTCTTCTGCACCGATTGGAACAACGATTGGCACTGGATTACCACCAAGACGTGTTTTAACTTGTTCAACAGCACGGAAGAAGTTCGCACCAGTACGGTCCATTTTGTTCACGAATGCAATACGTGGAACTTTATATTTATTTGCTTGACGCCATACAGTTTCAGACTGAGGTTGTACACCACCTACAGCACAGTAAACCATGCATGCACCGTCAAGAACACGCATAGAACGTTCAACTTCAATAGTGAAGTCTACGTGTCCTGGGGTATCAATTACGTTAATACGGTGCTGTTCGAATTGGTTACCCATCCCTTTCCAGAAGCATGTTACTGCCGCTGAGGTAATAGTAATACCACGTTCTTGCTCTTGTTCCATCCAGTCTGTAGTTGCAGAACCTTCGTGAGTTTCACCAAGTTTGTGACTCTCACCTGTGTAGAACAAAATACGTTCTGAAGTGGTAGTTTTACCAGCATCAATGTGCGCAGAGATACCAATGTTACGATAACGAGAAATTGGGGTTTGACGAGCCATGATTTCTAGCATTCCTAAATTTTGTTGTTTAAAACAGGACGCTTTAAGCTGCATAGCAACTTAAAGCGATTCGATGACAAAACAGTGACAACTGATTTGTCACCCTCCTGAATAGGGGCTGTTTTATCCGCTTAGAAACGGTAATGAGAGAAGGCTTTGTTGGCTTCAGCCATACGATGCACATCTTCACGTTTTTTGATCGCTGCGCCTTTACCTTCAGCTGCATCAAGCAACTCACCAGCAAGACGTAAAGCCATAGTTTTTTCAGAACGCTTAGCAGCAGCATCTACTAACCAACGCATAGCCAAGGCAGTACGACGGGATGGGCGTACTTCCATAGGCACTTGGTATGTAGCACCACCAACACGGCGTGCTTTTACTTCGACCATAGGACGAACTTTTTCAAGAGTAGTCTCGAAAAATTCAACTGGGTCTACTTTAGATTTTTCTTGAACGCGGTCTAAAGCACCGTAAACGATACTTTCAGCAATAGATTTTTTACCATCTTGCATTACGTGGTTCATGAATTTAGCGATTGTTTGGCTGCTGAACTTAGGATCCGGAAGGATTTCACGGGCAGCAACTACGCGACGTCTTGGCATTTTAATACACCTAATAAATATGACACTTCAGGTTACTCCAGCAGGTGCACAAAGTGTCATGTGCTTTCGCTGGCCTTACTATACGTCGCTTGGAATTTTCACAAAAAATGCAGAAATCAGACAAGCGAGACGATAAAGGATTGCAGTTCTAACGAACTAAGAAGTTAATCTTTTCAGATTATTTCTTAGGACGTTTAGCACCGTATTTAGAACGAGACTGGTTACGATCTTTAACACCAGCACAGTCTAAAGAGCCACGAACGGTATGGTAACGTACACCTGGTAAATCTTTAACACGACCACCACGGATAAGAACAACACTGTGCTCTTGTAGGTTATGGCCTTCACCACCGATGTAGCTAGAAACTTCAAAACCTGAAGTTAAGCGAACACGGCAAACTTTACGCATTGCTGAGTTAGGTTTTTTAGGTGTAGTTGTGTAAACACGTGTACAAACACCACGACGTTGTGGACAAGCCTTCAACGCAGGAACTTTAGATTTTTCAACTAAAGTTGTACGACCCTTACGGATCAACTGATTTGTTGTTGCCATTTGGCAATTCTCCCGTTAATAAAAAGCCCCAAAAAATACTACTTTTTGAGGGCATGCAATTGTAAGCGAAGACTTAAAATTGGTCAACAATATACGATCATCGAAAACATTTATTCATCATGATTTGCGCAATTTTTCACCCACAAATAAATAGTTTATTTTTCAGAAGAATCTGCTGATTTTTTTGTAACTTTATCTACGGCTGCTGTTTTGGCTTTACGCGGCTTAGTTTTGGGTGCAGCTTTTTCCACTGGGACATCCTCCTGCTGTACAGATTCCAACACATCAAACTCATCTTTTTCAGCTAAAGCAGGTTTTTGCGCAGCCCCGGGTGCATGAGGCTCAACAACTTTCTCCGCAAGTGCCTCCAAACCTTCTGAGACTTTTTGTTCCTGCTCTACTTCCACTTCGGCTGCATCAGAGTTTTTAACTTGTGCTTTTTTGATGACTTTTACTGCGCGGATACTCTCATGACCTGTAACATCTATGGTCTGATCTAGTACAGGCTCAGCCAAATCAATATCTTTCGCCTTAATACCTTCTAGTAATTTAGGTGTTGCTTGAGCAAGCAACTCAAGAGAACGCTCATAGGCATGTAAAGGTGACAAGCTAATATCCTGATGCTGCAAAATATATTGGCGCGCATTAGAAAAGACCTGCTGTGCCTTCTGATTCACTTCATCCACTAAACGGCGACTATACACCACACTTACACCAACACTCGCCACAGGAGATAATCGTGATAGCTGATTTAACAATGAAACTTTTGGCATTTGATTGAGCCATGCCCACTTAAACTGACCATTTTCATCTAGTACATATTTTTTCAATGCTGCTGCATCAGTATCTGAACCCACCAATTGCTGCAATTGATGTAAATCACTATTTTGTAGCGTACTACTCAGAGCTTTTATTGCCATAAGCAAAGTTTGTTTTTCTGCAATTAAACTCAAGTCGACCTGTTTAAAAATAAACTGAACAATATCTTGATCACTTTCTTTGCTTAAGTCGAAACCATAAGAACGTCCAACTTGATAAATTATTCGTAAAGTCATAATCAATGATGCAGGGATATCAATACTTGAACCAATAACACCTGTCGCACCTGTTAAAGCCCCTTGAATCGAAGCAATCCATTTATTTTGCTCGCCCAAGGCCTGACTAATACGACGCGAACGATCGACATCTTGTGTCAACTCTTCTAAATCACGTACCCCAGCTTCATCCAGTACAGCATCTACAGATGAAATATCCGAACTAAAATGATTAAGTCGATCAAATATATAATCAGAAATTTTGTCACTAAATTGAGGAGCAACAAAATTAGCCACATTATTTACGGTATTAAAATGTCGACCCAATAATTGTCTAGAAACATTTGGAACGTGTTCACGCAAGATTTGCTGAGGATTATCATATTTTTTTACATCAAATACGCCCGCTTGCCTTGACTGACCCTCCAAGGTTTGACCATTTTTTTGAGGTTGAATGACCTTAGTTACGGATTCGGGTGCGACATGATTAATGATGGACACCCCAGTAGAACTGAGCTTTTTAGCCACTCCAAAGGCGTTTGAGAGTAGACCTACCGTTGGTTTATTATTCGTTTTCACCATTCCCTACCTCATTAAAACTATTCTTGAAATTATTGATAAATACTAGGTGTAGTCAAACTTTATCACAACTTGAATATGTATCTTTAAGTTAAGTTTTTTGCTGCAAAGTTGCAAATTAGCTCAGTCAACAATAGGCATAGGATTTGCCATAAGAATTCAAAAAGCTTTCTGCTATCATTATTCCAATCAAATTATATGAGTTCGCCTATTTAGAAAGTTTCCTTCGTATACTTTCTATAGCTTGCTCACACACTACCTATAAAGGATCTGTAGATGAAACGTGTTGTAATCACTGGTATGGGCATCAACTCATGCATTGGTAATACATTAGAAGATGTCACTCATTCTTTGCAAAACGGGATTTCTGGAACACGTTTCAACCCAAGTTATGCTGAACTTAATTTTAAAAGTCATGTCAGTGCGGCTGCAGAACAAAACTTTGACGGTATTGACCGCCGTTTAAAACGCTTTATGGGCGTATGCGCAATGTATGCATACAACTCAGCTTTGGCTGCGGTAGAAAATGCAGGCTTAACAGCAGAACAAATCGGTGGTAATCCACGTTACGGTATTGCGGGTGGGTCAGGTGGTGGTTCAACTGCATCTGTTGTTGAAATGAAAGAACTTCTAGACACCAAAGGTGCACGTAAAGTTGGTCCATTCTTTGTACCACGTAATATGACCAACACCATTACCGCAAACGTGGGTGTTGCATTTAAAATGCAAGGTATTGCACATACGATTACTAGCGCATGTGCAACATCTGCAGATGCCATTGGTTATGCATACAATTTGATTCAATTAGGCAAACAAGACTTAATGCTTGCTGGTGGTGGTGAAGAAGACCATTGGTCACAAAGTCTTTTATTTGATGCAATGGGTGCACTTTGTTCAAAATACAATGACACTCCTGAAACTGCTTCCCGCCCTTACTCTGCTGACCGTGACGGTTTCGTGATCGCTGGCGGCGGTGGCTTCGTTGTACTAGAGTCACTTGAACATGCTCAAGCACGTGGTGCAAACATCTTGGCTGAAGTTGTCGGCTATGCAGCAAATTCTGACGGCGCTGACATGGTTGCACCATCGGGCGAAGGTGCGACGCGTTGTATCCTTATGGCCTTAGAAGAAGCTAAACAACATGGTGTAGATACCATCGACTATGTTAATACACATGGTACATCTACTCCGGCAGGCGATGTCACTGAACTTAAAGCGATGGAGCGTGCTTTCGGAGAAGGGCAAGTTCCTCCGCTCAGCTCAACCAAGTCGATGACAGGTCACAGCCTGGGCGCTGCAGGCGTACAAGAAGCGATTTATTCTATTTTGATGATGCAAAATGACTTTATTGCACCGAACATCAACGTGACTGAACTTGACGAAGGCGCAAAACCTTTTGATATCGTACTTGAAAAACGTGATGCAAAATTGAATACTGTGATGAGTAACAGTTTTGGTTTTGGCGGTGTAAACGCTTGCCTCGTTTTCAAAAAATGGGAAGCTTAATATAAAGTTTGCTGCTTTGGCGCTTCGCTGCCAAAGCACACACCCACCGCCCTTTTAAGGGTCAATATATGGATGCTCCATCAGATGCTTTCCTCTGGGTAAAAGCATTGCATATCATCGCAGTTGTTTGCTGGTTCGCAGCGCTATTTTATCTCCCTCGCCTTTTTGTCTACCATGCTATGAGTGAAGATGCTACCAGTCATCAGCGCTTTCAAATCATGGAACGCAAGCTATATCGCGGCATTATGTGGCCTGCAATGATTGCTACACTGATCACTGCGCACTTCCTCGTCGATTGGGGTGATGCAACTCGACACTACCATGAAGCGCTTTGGTTCTACCTAAAAGTGGGATTAGTTGGACTATTGGTGATTTATCATTTTGTTTGTGGTTATTACCGTAAAAAGCTTATCGAAAATGCACATTATAAGTCGCATAAATTCTGGCGTTATTTTAATGAAATGCCCACTTTGATTTTATTTGCGGTTGTCATTTTAGTTGTAGTGAAGCCAAGCTTCTAAACGACTGTAAAAAAGCCCCTACTCATTGGGGCTTTTTATTTCTATACCAAAATGTTTATATACAAAAACTACAACTGCACACAGCTATCTAAAATATTCCAATTGTGTGCTCTAAATTGCTCACGCGGCTACGGCACTTCAGCACACAACATCCCCTCTTTCTTAAAGAAACGTCGACCGTGGCTATTTTGACTCAACTGCGTTAAATCAGTCGCCCCTGATTCAACAAATTAAAAATCATAATACGATCATTCAAAATGTGCCCTGCAAGCACATAGCGCTCCCAAGGCACCACCTCTATATTGGACAAAGTATTGCCCAAATAGTTTTTGATATGCCAAGATGAATACTGTCCCTGCTCTTGACCAGCCTGCATCCTAAACGAATCATAAGAAAGCTCAGATAGCTGTGCCGCCTCTTCATATTGCTTAAACAATTGATTCGCAGTTTGATTTAGCAAATACAACCAATACATCAACGAGGTACTCCAACCCGATGATTACTGCACCTGCTTCAACACCGCATATATGCCATAGGCTTCCCATTGTGCTGCTGAGCGCAAACTCAACTGACTGGCACTTAAAGGCTCTAAATAAACAACTTGTCCAGTCTTTAATTGCTCATTACGTATAATTCGAACATAACGTGCCAGCCAGCTTTGAATCAGCATCCTTTCAACCAATGAGTTCGGGCGCTCAAGCATCTGCTGCAATCTGTGATATTCAGCCATATATGCATCCAGCTTATCCTCTTTATTTAAAGCAATATTGATCTGATAAAGGATCGCTAACTAATTTAAATACTTAAAGTCTGGATATGCGGAATTGCTCGGCATACTTAAACTGCGGTATTGGCCTGCATGCTGCAACCATGTGTTAAAGCGCTGCAACGGCACCTTTTCTTGCTGTATCAGCGCACCGAGCACCTGATGATGCTCAACAACAAATGCGCTAGCTGCCTTAGGATCATCGACCAGCAATTGCTGAAACTCCGCAACTAAATTCGTCTGTTCTTCTGACCACTTTTCACGTGTTAGCTTCGCATTCAATGGCTGGCCCAATACATTCTGATGCTCTTGCCCCAACAAACTAAATGCCCAATCTTGATGATAACGATAGCGCCCAACATTCAATGCCGAAAACCGATCTGCGGCATTCAGCCCAAGCAAGTTAAAATACGGCTCTTGTGTGTAATTTGAATGATAAGAAATTTCAGACTGCTGCCACTTGAGCACCCGAGGATCAATACGCTCATCCCACCGCAGCCAAAGACAAAAACACACAACAACTGCAAGCAACAGCAAGAAAATAAAGATGATTTTTTGTTTCATTGATTTCTTATTTTGAATTATTTCAGCCGCATTATATTCAACTTCACCATTCACGCATACAAAAAAAAGCCATCACAAGATGGCTTTTTTTACTTTAAACACAAATATTTATGCAGGAATACGAAGCACCTGACCTGGGAAAATGTCATCGGCATTTTTTAGCAAAGGACGGTTTGCTTCAAAAATTTTATTGTATTGATTTGCATCACCATAAAATTCTTTAGAAATCTTAGAAAGATTATCGCCTGATTTAACTGTATAAAATTTACTTTCTGGTTCTGGCGTTGCTACAGTCAACTGATCATCCACTTGCGCCACATGATCAATATTCCCTACCGCCAAGATAATCTTTTCACGATCTGCTTGGCTTTGCACCTGACCTTTCACTGTTGCTAGATCTGAAGTCCCGTTATAACTCACAGACAAGCCAGTTACAGGTAAGCCCAGTGCTTTGATATGACCCAATAACTTATTGGCAATTTCTTGTGCAGATGGTTCAGAAGGTGTTGCTGGCGCTGCCTGAGGTTCTGCAGGCGCTGTATTTTTTTTACCAATTCCTTTTACAAAATCAAAAAGACCCATGTTTTTCTCCGTTGTTTTTACTGTTTTAAATAATTTAACTATTGTTCAAACTCTATTTTTATAGCTAAAAAATAACCGCTTTTGAGTTGTTGTTGGTGACAGAAACGTAAGCTAATGTAAAAACAAATATTCGGCATAAAAAAAGCCACCGAATGGTGGCTTTTTAAATCAGCATCGCTGAAATCTAAAATTAACCTAGTTTCTTAGAAACGTAGTCAATTGCAGATTGTACAGTAGTGATTTCGTTTGAATCTTCATCAGGAATAGTGATGTCGAAATCGTTTTCGAAAGACATAACTAATTCAACTAGGTCTAGAGAGTCTGCACCTAAGTCATCCATGAAAGAAGCTTCGTTTTTGATCTCGTCTGCTTTAAGACCAAGTTGTTCAGCTACTGCTTGTTTTACGCGTTGTTCGATATCGCTCACAGGAATTCTCCTCATTGCTTGTGGCGTTTTTAATGCCGTTAGTTTAATTGAATCTAAATCGTTTTGAAAGTTTATACTTGAGCGCTTAGCTCATGTATAAACCACCATTTACATGTAATACAGTTCCGGTAATGTAACTTGCCTTTTCAGAAGCAAGAAAACTTACGGCATTTGCGATATCTTGCGGCTCACCTAAACGGTTTAAAGCCACTTGATCACTCATCTTTTTACGAATTTCTTCGCTTAACTGTTCTGTCATTTCTGTTGCAATAAAGCCCGGAGCCACTGCATTTACAGTGATTTGGCGGCTTCCCATCTCTTTTGCAAGGCTGCGACCAAAGGCCTCAATCCCTGCTTTTGCAGCAGAATAATTTGCTTGTCCTGGGTTAGCAAAATGTGCAACCACAGAACTAATATTAATAATTCGGCCAAAACGTGCTTTGGTCATACCCTTTAAAACACGTTTAGAAAGTCGATAAACGGCTTTCAAATGAATGTTGAGAATGTCATCCCAATCATCTTCCGACATACGAAGTAACAAATTATCTTTGGTAATACCAGCATTGTTCACCAAAACCAATACAGAACCAAAGTTTTGCTCAATGTCTGATACCAATGCATCAATTGCAGTTGCATCACGTACATCTAGAACTTTACCCGCACCATTTTCAGCAAAAGCAGCAGATAATTTTTCCGCACCCGCTTCTGAAGTTGCAGTACCTACAACAAAATAACCGTCTTGAATCAATTGCTGAGCAATTGCTGCTCCAATCCCTCGGCTCGCACCTGTTACTAAAGCAACTTTGCGTTCTTGTGTCATGCAATTTTCCCTTCTGCCACTAAAATGGCATTCAGTGCATCTTCCATACGACCTTTCGTGTCGAGTGGGAATGCTTTTTCAATATTTGGCAAACGTTTTGCGAGATTCGCAAGGACATTACCCGGACCACATTCAGCAATGTACTGAATACCTTGGTCTTGCAAATACTGCATGGTCTTTGTCCACTGTACAGATTGGTATAACTGTGCAGTTAACGCCTGACGTAATTGCGCTACATCAGTCGCGATTTCAGCGCCTACATTTTGTATTACAGGTATAGTAGGCAGCTCAATGGCAGTTTGTTCCAATGCTGTCGCAAACTGTTCAGCAGCAGGTTTCATCAATGCACAATGCGATGGCACAGAAACCGGAAGTGTGATTGCCTTACCGCCATTTTCTTTAGCAGCAGCCATAACCGCTTCAACCATGGCTTTATCGCCAGCAATGACAACTTGACCTTGTGCATTGTAGTTTGCAGCATCTACTGAACCTGGGCCTTCTGCTTGGGCACAAAGTTCAATGACTTTGGCATCATCTAGACCCAAAATTGCCGCCATTGCACCTTGACCTTCAGGTACAGCACTTTGCATTAACTGACCACGTAGGTTCACCAGTTTAACGGCATCACCTAGGCTCATCGCACCTGCAGCAACAAAGGCGCTGTATTCACCTAATGAGTGACCTGCAAGGTATTTCGGTGCAACACCACCTAACTCTAACCACACACGCCATAAAGCAATACTGGCAGTCAGTAGTACAGGTTGAGTAAATTCTGTTTGGTTTAACCCTTCACCACTTTGAGCAATTTGCCAAAGATCAAAGCCAGCCGCTTCTGATGCTTCTGCAAATGTTGCTTGCACAATACTAAACTGTTCTGCAAGTTCAGCGAGCATGCCGACTTTCTGTGACCCTTGACCCGGGAACACGAATGCAGTTTTAGTAGCTTGAGCTGCTTGCTCGAGTTGTTTAGCAGACATAAAAAAATCCTTTATCAAGACTGGTGAATTTATGCTATTTGGACATTTATTCAACACAATCCCATGTAAGCTTGTTTCAGGGACGGAAATTTAACACTTAATTTTTGTCTTGGTAATTGCCAAATGCAACAAAAAATCGGTACAAAAAAAGGGAGCTTAACGCTCCCATTTTTTCTACTAAGCTTGACGCTTAATACATCACCAATTATTCAGCAGATGCTTTAGCGAATAATTGACGACCACGGTAGATACCATCTTTAGATACGTGGTGACGACGGTGAGTCTCGCCAGTAGCTTGGTCTACAGTTAATGCATTCTCGGTTAAAGCGTCATGTGAACGGCGCATGTCACGGCGAGAGCGACTTTTACGGTTTTGCTGAACGGCCATGATGGCTCCTTACAAAGATCGAAAAAATGGATCAGAACAAATTCGATTGTCTTATACTCAAGAGTATAACACAAAAATTAGTTAAGTTTACCCTTCAAACCTGCCAAAACATCAAACGGGTTGTCCCGTTTTTCTTCAACAAGCTCTTCAGCGGCAGGTTGATGCTTATGTTCACAAGCGTCGTGCTTAGGTGACAAAGGCATCAACAATAACAATTCATCCTCTATCAGTGAGAGTAAATCAGCAGTCGCAGGTGCATCATATGAACCTTTGGTTGTTGCTTCACTTTCACCTAAAACGATGAAATCAGCATCCTCATCCAAGCGCTCTATCAGTGACTCGTCATCTACAAGAGCTAGATGAAAACTTAAAACAAGTGGGATCTCAACAGTATCCAGACAACGCTGGCATTCCATTGGAACATTTGTTTCAACATGACCATCTAGCCATACAATGCGATGATAAGCATCCATTGATAGCTTACAGTCTATGTTAATCAATTGATCATCAATTGATCCAACAGCTTCACGAGCAATACGAACAAAGCGAGATAATGGCAGTGTTCCTGACCATTTAAAGCCCTGTTCAGCCCATTTAAACGGCTCAATCTGTGCCGGAAAGGTATTTGCTGACATAATTAAGGCGGCAATTCTACAAATTCATCAGTACTCTGTCAAAGATTAAGATACAATTTTGTACTTATTTAGACAGACCATTTGGGTAACTTAAGTTATGCATCTGTTGCAGCCGCAAACAGAAGTGAATGTTTCATCACTTATGAGCACAATTTCAACGCTTGATTCTGACATTTCAACCGACCAAGTGCAACTCTCGGCTTGGGAGAAACTTTCCACAGAAACAGAACACGTCGAATGGCTCATCTTACACTTTAATCATTGGTTTTCCCACCTGAATGTGAGCTTAGTGAAAGGTGACTTTGAGCCCGAATACTTTCCTGCTGATTCAAACGGCCCTGCCCGTATTCAATTTGCTCATGGTTATTTCAATAGCGCCTTGCATGAAATTAGTCATTGGACTATTGCTGGTGATCAACGTCGTTTACTTCCCGATTTAGGCTATTGGTATGCACCTGATGGTCGTAGTAAAGAGCAACAAGCCCTCTTTGAACAGGTAGAAATTAAGCCGCAAGCGATCGAATGGTTATTTGCAAAAGCCTTTGGGCGCAAGTTTCGTGTCTCACTTGATAACCTCACTGGTGAAGGAGGAGATGGCAGTAGCTTTAAAGATAATGTCTACGCACAATTACAGGCTTATTTTAAGGGCGATGCCAAACTTCCACGCGATGCTTGGCGCTTTATCCAATGCATTTGTCACTGTACACGTGCTGGCAAAATGTTACAGGCGAATGAATTTCAACGTGAAATGCTTGATTAAATTATACAATTTGACTGCATTTCACATTGCACAAAGCAAATAGACCGCGACATAATGTCTAGAGCTTTTAATAATAAGAGGAAAACGACATGTTGCATTTAAGAATACATCCGGAAAATCCTCAGCCCCGTTTAATTACGCAAGCCGTTGAACGGATTCGTGCCGGCGATGTGGTGGTTTATCCTACAGATGCCGCCTATGCCATCGGTTGCCAGATTGGGAACAAAAATGCCATGGAACGCATTGCCCAAATTCGTCAGCTCGATGCTAAACATCAATATGCGATTATTTGTGCTGATTTATCTGACATTGCCACGTATGCCAAAGTCGATAATGCCATGTATCGTTTATTGAAAAATAACACCCCTGCGGTCACTACCTTTATTTTGCCTGCGACCAGTGAAGTTCCTCGCCGTTTAATGCATCCTAAAAAGAAAACCATTGGACTACGCATTCCGAGCAACCCGATTTGCCAATTATTACTCAAAGAACTCGGTGAGCCTTTATTAACATCGACCTTAATTTTACCGGGTCAAAAAGAACCGATTGATGATCCTTATGAAATTGAACTGCAAATCGGCAAACGAATAGATGTATTAATTGATGGCGGTTTAGGTACTTTAAATACCACTAGCGTTGTAAACCTTGCAGGTGAATACCCTGAAGTGATTCGCCGTGGTGTCGGTGATGTCAGTGCCTTTGAATAGCATGTACTGTTAAATACATGCTGTATCCGATCAGAGGCACAGCATGTAAAAGTCCTCTGCTCAAAACGCGGTTAAAGCACCTTTCGATAAAGGAATCGACCTGATGACTTTATTTCAAATGTTACTAAAGCTGCAAAATGCGACAGACCTCAATGTCTCCGAACAAAACCGTCTTAATCATCTTGCTATATATGCCACTGAGCCTTGGACTTTAGAATCCACGGCTCAACTAAGGGCAGCATCTGATAAAAATTTAATTTCACCAATAGCGACAACACCGCCGCAGGCTTTTTCTTACTTTCTGCATGCATCAACGGTCAAATCGCTGTTTAAACGTAGAGCTAATCAAAATCTCTGCTCGCAAGCGCAGTGCCAACTCATCATCGAATTTGCACTTGAGCAAAGAGTCTTACCAACATACTCACAGCCTTGATAATTAGCTTTCGCTCAAACGCAATAAAGCTGCATAAATTCCTTTAAATGAATTTTCTGCTCTCCCTGCTCATCAAAATTATTTGTATCGAGCCAAGCTACGTAAGCTTGATACAACATTGGCCAATCCTGATCTAACATCGCAAACCAAGCAGTATCACGATTACGACCTTTCACTATCACATGTTGACGAAACAACCCTTCAAATTGAAAGCCAAAACGCAAAGCAGCATTTTTCGAAGGCGTGTTCAAGTCATCACACTTCCACTCCACCCGTCGATAACTTGCTGCAAAGCATGCTTTTAACAATAGATAAATGGTTTCTGTTGCTGCGGTTGATTGCTTCATTAAACTTGAAAAATAGACATTACCAATTTCGATGACAGCATGTGCTGGGCGCACATTAAGCAAACCAACCCATCCTACAATGGCATCACCAACCTCAATGACATAATGTATCGAACCGGCAAAATGAAAGGATTGCTGAAAATAATCACGCAATTGCTGCATGCTTTGAATTTGAGAATAAGGCAAATACGTCCAACAACTTTCATCAGGTTCTTGTTGTACTGTCTGCCATAGCCGCTGTAAAAGACTAACATCAAGCTGATCGGGCAACATCGGAATAAGTCGAACAGATTGCCCCTCTTCGGCTTTATACCTGAACTGGCTAGGTTCAAACTGCGCCAACGTCATCCCTACGGCCTGACCCCATTGATTATATTGTTGTGGCATAGCAAATATTCTTTTAGTCAATTCAATCAAATCATTTCATGCTGGACGCCCATCATCCAGATATCACAGCTTAAATGAGTTCATGGATTGATGAGTGTATTTTTTACAATTAACACAAGATGTGATCGATATCACAGCTTTAAAATTTTACATGTGCATAAATAAAGACTATTCCCTATAAATTTTAAGTTTTTTAACCAATTCAACCGTTCAGTAATTTCTTTAAACGCATTTTTCCATTACACTATTCCCTATAAATTTTGTGCTTTTACTTTCGATGTGAGATCGAAGCGAAAGCTGTCTGCATGCCTTTGAAAATTCGCGTGGCCTATAATTGCAATGAACCAAACTGTCCATAATTCTATGGAAGATGCTCCACACATTCGCGTTTTGGATGAGTGGCAAGAAGCTATTCCAGAAGATTTGTACATTCCACCCGCTGCATTTGAAATTCTATTAGAGCATTTCGAAGGACCACTCGACTTTCTGATTTACCTGATTCAAAAAAATGGCTTCGACTTATTACAAGTCGATATTGCCCCGATTGCATCCCAATATTTGTCCTATATGGATGCAATGAAATCTCTAGATATTGAATTAACCGCAGATTATATGGTGATGGCAGCCCTATTGGCCGATTTAAAATCGCGTCTATTATTGCCAAAACCTAAGTCGACCGCAGCACATGAACAAGATCCTAAACAAGAATTGATTGACCGTTTAGAAACGTATTTACGCATCAAACAAGCTGCGGAAAGATTAGGTCAAATGACAGTATTGGATCGGGATACTTTCGATACCAATGTCAGTTTAGGAACGATTGTCGAAACCAATGATGGTTATGACATTCAATTACTTCGTGATGCCATACTCTGTGTTTTTAATCGACCAGAACCAGTTACCCACCAAATTCTGCAAGAGCCTGTCTTACTCGAAGAACGTATTGCTTATATTGAAACTAAGCTTGAGTCAGGTGAAGTATTAGATTTTGCAGACTTACTCAAGCCAAGCCAAGGCCGCATGGGTGTTGTCGTGACATTTATGGCCGTGTTGGAACTGACACGCCAACAAAAAGTTCAAATTGTCGCATCAGGTGTAGAAGCACCGCTTGCAATTCAGGGAGCACGTGCATGAACACTGAACTTAAACAAATGACTGCGGTGTCTTCAGAAGATAATCTGCATGAAATTTTGATGCAGCTTGAAGCCATTATTTTTGCCAGTGAAGCGGCGGTGAGTATTGCCCGTTTAAAAGAGGCTTTCCAAGACCGTTTCAGTAAAACCGAATTACGCCAATATTTGCAGCAGCTTTCAATGCTGCAACACGGCAGATCAATTGAACTTGTTGAAACCGCTCAAGGTTTCCGTTTTCAAGTACGTGCAAAATATCGTAATATTATTGCACAGACCTGGCCTGAACGACCAACTCGTTTATCGCCATCCTTGCTCGAAACTCTTTCTGTCATTGCTTACCATCAACCGGTAACCCGCGCAGATATTGAGCAAATCCGTGGGGTGACCAACAATAGTCAAATTTTACGTACGTTATTTGACTGGAACTGGATTAAAGAATCTGGTTTTCGTGAACTCCCAGGACGACCCGCGTTGTTAGTTACAACGCCTCAATTTTTAAATGCTTTTGGTCTAACCTCTTTGGGCCAATTGCCTCCCCTGCAGGATGCCAAGGAAGCTTTTATGGCCCTCGATGCGAATGCACCGAAGTCATAAATAGGTGAACTGTTGATGATAATTTCTAAGGTTATGCTGTCATGAGTGAAAAATTGCAAAAGGTGCTCGCACGCGTTGGTTTGGGTTCTCGCCGTTATATGGAAGAAGTCATTGCCGCTGGTCGTGTGAGCGTAAATGGGCAAGTTGCCCAAGTGGGTGAACGTATCGAACCAGGTGATGAGCTTCGCATCGATGGTCGTAAAGTTCAGTTCCAAATTGAAGACGAAATTCGTCGCCGTGTGTTGATTTACTACAAACCAGAAGGCGAAATTTGCTCACGCAATGACCCTGAAAACCGTCCAACGGTATTTGAACAATTACCTCAAATTACAGGTGATCGTTGGGTAATGGTAGGTCGTCTAGATATCAACTCTACAGGTCTATTGCTGTTCACGAATGACGGTGAACTGGCGAACCGTTTAATGCACCCTTCTAGCGAAATCGAACGTGAATATGCCGTTCGTGTCATGGGTGAAGTCACTCCTCAGTTAAAAAATAACATGTTACAAGGCGTTATTTTAGATGATGGCCCTGCAAAATTTGAGTCATTCTCTGAAATTGGTGGTGACGGTATTAACCGTTGGTATCAAGTGGTCGTAAAAGAAGGTCGTAACCGCGAAGTTCGTCGTATTTTCGAATCTCAAGGCTTAAAAGTGAGCCGTCTTTTACGTACACGTTATGGTTCAGTGATTCTGCCACGCGAACTGCGTACTGGTCGTTGGATCGAGCTAGATAAACAAGATATTGACAACTTAACCAAGTCGGTTGAACTTAAACCACGTCAAGGTACTGGCCTGTTTGGTATGGCGAAACGTCGTACTGAACGTATGCAAGACAAACCAATGGCAGCACGTCGCGGTGGTTACTTACGCCAACAACGTCGTGACAGTGACGAAAACCAGCCACAACAAAGCAATGGTTATCAAGACAATCGTGGCGAACGTCGTACTGGTCGTACTGAAGGTGGTTTCCAAGGCAATGGATTTAATCGTTCAGAGCGTCGCAACGAAGGGTTCAACAATAACCGTAATGATCGCAACAGTGAAAACTTCGGTAACCGTGAACGTCGTAACGACAATTATGGCAATCGTGAGCGTCGTAATGACTCTGTGCCAAGTCGTGCATTTAGCGGAAACAACAAAGGCTTTAAGAAATTTTAATTTCTTAAGCATAAAAAAACCGCTCATTTGAGCGGTTTTTTTATACCAATACTAAATAAATTGTTCAGTGGTTTGTGGAATCGCACTCAGCAAACGCTTGGTATATTCATGCTGAGGTGATCGATACAACTCATCCGAGTTTGCAATTTCAACAATATCACCATGGTTCATCACCATGATTTGATCAGAAATATATTTCACCACAGATAAATCATGTGAAATAAAGATATAGCTCAAACCAAATTCATCTTGTAAATCTTGCAATAAATTCAGAACTTGGGCTTGAACCGAAACATCTAATGCAGACACAGACTCATCACAGATCAAAATTTCTGGCTTTAAGGTCAAGCATCGTGCAATGGCAATACGTTGACGCTGACCACCAGAAAACTCATGTGGATAGCGATAAAATGCTTGGGCTGGCAAACTGACTCGCTCTAGTAAATCAAAAGCCATTTGCTCTCGTTCTGCATCATCCTTCCCTATCTGATGCACTTGCATCGGCTCCATCAGAATTTGACCCACCGTAAAACGTGGATTAAGCGAAGCATATGGGTTTTGGAAAATGATCTGTATTTTGCGCTGATATTGGGTAAATTCTTTTTCGCTCATCGCCAAAATATCATGACCTTCAAACAGCGCCTGACCACCTGTCGCTTCCTGTAGACGCATCAGTAAAAGGCCGATTGTGGTTTTACCTGAGCCAGATTCTCCAACCAACCCGAGCGTTTTACCTTTCGCCAGTTGAAACGAGACACCTTTGACCGCCTGATATTCATCCTTACCAAATAAACCCTTGCGGCTATAAAACGATTTTTTCAGGTCTTTGACATCTAAGATAATCTGTTCATTACCTGTGAGACCACGCGTTCGTTGTCTACGGGTTTCTTCTGATAAATGCACATCCTCAATCAGCTCATCACCATTTTGACGCATAAAATCACTGATCATCGGTAATTTATAAGGACGTTCTGACATCTGCGGACGGCACTTGAGCAAAGCGCGTGTGTAAATATCTTTAGGATGGTCGAGCACTTCATTGACCAAGCCTTGTTCACGGATTTCTCCATGACGCATGACAATCACCTGATCGGCAATTTCGCTTACCAATGCTAAATCATGCGTAATGAATAGCATCGACATCTCACGTTTCTTTTGCAAGGCTTCAAGTAAATCTAAAATTTGCTTTTGAATCGTCACATCAAGTGCTGTGGTTGGCTCATCGGCAATCAATAACTTCGGCTCACATGCAATTGCCATTGCAATCATGACCCGCTGTTGTTGGCCACCTGACATTTGGCTAGGATAGGCATCAATTTTCGTTTCAGGAGAAGGAATACCCACTTCCTTCAATAATTCCAAAGTCCGTGCTCTTGCCTGCTTACGTCCCATACCTAGATGAAGTCGTAATACTTCGGCAATTTGATCACCCACCGTAAAGACTGGATTGAGTGACGACATCGGTTCCTGAAAAATCATCGCAATATCTTTACCACAGATATTACGCATTTCTCTTGGAGACAGACTCAGTAAATCCTGCCCTTCAAAAACTATTTTACTGCTTGCATCTATACGGCTTTGATCACGTGGCAACAGCCCCATGGTTGCCAACGAGGTCACCGACTTGCCACTACCAGATTCTCCCACAAGCGCCACAGTTGTATTGGCAGGAATGTCAAAAGATATTCCTTTGACCGTTTCGATATAACTTTTATCTTCGGCTTTAAAGCTCACTTTCAGGTTTTGAACACTGAGGAGCGTTGGTTTAACAGTTTGATTTTGTTCCGTCATCCTTTACTCCTCCTTATTTCAATTTTGGATCTAATGCATCACGCAGTGCATCAGTAAACATCGAAAATGCCGTAACCAAAACCGCCATCGCTACAGATGCTGCGATAAGTTGCCACCATTTACCTAAAATCAATTCACTTTGTGCTTCATTAAGCATACTTCCCCATGACACAACCCCAACAGGAACGCCAAATCCCAAGAAGCTCAAAATCACTTCTGACTTAATAAAGGCCACCACTAAAATCGAAATTTGCACCAATGCAATATGACTGACGTTAGGAAAGATATGCACAAAGATACGTCGGAAATGACTCACCCCTATCGCTTTGGCAGCGAGCACATATTCACGCGAAGTATGCTTCATATACTCTGCACGAATCAGGCGATACACCCCCGTCCATCCAGTAAGCCCTAGAATGAGGACAATCGATAAAATCCCCTTTTGTTGTAATACAGCTGCAATCGCAAGAACCAAGAGCAAATACGGAATCGAGGTAAAAATGTTATAAAACCAGTTTAAAATATCATCGACCCAACCACCGAAATAGCCAGAAATTGCCCCTAAAATTGTCCCAATCACGACAGCAAGTAATGCAGCTACCACGCCAACAATAATAGATGTTTCAGCACCTTTAATGGTTTTTTGCAGGACATCCTGCCCCCATTTATCCGCACCAAACGGTAAAGTTTGTTTTAGCTCGCTTTGTTGATCTAACAAATGGCCACCCAATTGCTGATCAATCGCTTTCATATCTTCTGCTAGTGGATCGACAACGCCATAGTAGTCAATTGCATTGGCACCATCTTGCTCAGTTGCAATCTCTGCATTCAGTTCAGCAATTACATCCTTTAAAGGATCAACAGGATTTTCAGGCAATGCCATATCTTCTGCTGATGCTTTGGTTTTGGCTGTTTCATTGAGTTCCGCCCCAATAAAACTTGGAGGTGCATAACTCACAGCCACTTCTTTATTCCAATTGGATGCAACCACGCCTGTCATCGACAATAGCAACACCACGAAATAGCACAGTACAACGAACAACGACACCATCGCTAATTTATCGGCCTTTAGGCGTCGCATCGCCAACTTCCACAAGCCAGTCGATGCAGGTGTTGATGCCGTTGCTTTGGTCTTATTGAATATTCCTAGCATAGGCCACCTACTTCAACTGAACGCGAGGATCGACAAGTTTATAAATCAAATCCGCGATTAAGTTAAAAATCATTGTAGCCGCTGCAACGTAGACTGTAATCGCCTTAATGACAGGGAAGTCACTGCGCTCAACAGCAATAATGACTTCACGACCAATACCCGGAATACCAAAGAATCGTTCAATCAGGAAAGCGCCTATCAGCAGTGCTGGTAGACTCGACATGACATCGGTAATAATTGGAATTGAGGCGTTACGTAGTACATGTACACCTAAAATACGGCTTTCACCCACACCTTTCGCACGCGCAGTTCGAACATAGTCTTGATTGACTTCATCCAATACAAAACTGCGGTATAAGCGCAAAGTTGGCGCAATACTCACCACCAACATAATTAAGATAGGCAGTAAACCGTATTTAAATAAGTTTTCGCTAAAGTGATCACTCCAGCCTTGAACCGGAAACCAACTCAACTGATATGCAAAAACGTATTGGAAAACAATAATGTAAACCAAAATACTAATCGACATACCAATCGTACAAAGCATCATAATCATACGATCGGTTAATGTGCCACGAACTGAAGCCACAGCAAGTGCCAAACCAATTGAAATGATCGTTTGCAAAATAGTTAAAGGAATTAAAATCGTCAGTGATGGTCCTAGTCGGGTCAAAATAATATCTGACACCGACTCACCTGTACTCCAACTCATTCCATAATCAAAAGTTAAAATTTGCTTAATGAAGATCCACAATTGGACATAGTAGGGTTGATCAACCCCCAACTGTTGACGGATGTTTTCAATTTGCTCTGGGTTCGACATTTTGCCTGCTAAAATATAAGCAGGGTCCCCACCTACCCAATTAAATAAGAAGAATATGAGCAGAACAACCCCCAACATCGTTGGGATCATCTGCCATATACGCCGTATGATATATGCCAGCATAAAGTTGTCCTTACTTCACTCGTTGTCCAGTAATTTCATCAAAGAAAGCTTTGTTATCAGGTTTACGACCTAAGAAATCATGTACCAATTTTTCTGCTTCATATTGACCACCTTGCGACAAGATCGTTTTACGGTAGCGTTGTCCCACTTCAGGGTTATTTAGGTTATCTGCGAAAGCAGACAACATATCGAGTGCCATCACTTCAGACCACATATAGCCATAATAGCCAACTTGATAACCGCCCATGATGTGGTTGAATTGTCCTGGGAATTCGGTACTTGGGACATAGCCTAAAGCTGTCTCGCCTTCCATCTTCTTCCAGACATCTAAAGGTTTAACACTCAAAGCATCTGATGAGTGAAGAGCCATATCATATTTTGCATACAAGGCTTGACGTGCATAATGTAAACCACGTCCATAGCTATGAACTGCTTTTAATTTATTAATCAGGGCATCATCTACAGGTGGACACGCTGGATTACAGTAGTTTGCGAGTGTAGATAAAGTTTCTTTACGACGCGCCCACTCTTCATACATTTGTGAAGGTGCTTCTACAAAGTCACGCTCTACAGAAGTCCCCGATTGAGATGCATAGCGTGTATTGGACAAAATACCGTGTAAGGCATGACCAAACTCATGAACAAAGGTTTCAAGTTCATCACTATTTAAACCTTTACGGTTAAAGTTGGTCACTAAAGCAGAAATCGGTTTACGCTTAGTCAAGGTACTACCACCTTTTACGCCCCAAACAGCTGCATGACCGTACTTCCCTTCACGTGGGTATTTATCGATATATAAACCACCAAGCAACTCACCGGTCTTTTTATCTTTTACATCGTAATATTCAACTTCTGACTGCCAAACATCGACTTTCGAAGGCTTAAATTCAATGCCATAAAGGTCAGATGAAATGGCAAAAATCCATTCTTGAGATGCTTGGGTTGGGAAATAGTCACGCAATTTTTCTTGATCGATTTGATACTTTTCTTTGCGAAGTTTTTCACTCCAGTAACTCTCACTCCAGCGATTGATTTCAGCTTTTTCGAGTGGAATTTTCAGGCTTTTCGCTTTGAACTCACGTAAAGTCTCAACTTCTTTTTTCTCTAAAGGTGCCACCGTTTGATGAACATCGGCTAAGAACTTATTCACTGTTTCAGGGTCTTTTGCCATACGGTGTTGCAACACCCATTCGGCATAGCTTTTTTTGCCAAAGAGCTGCGCAATTTCATAACGTAAATCCATTGCTTGCTTTAACAATACTAAGTTTTTCTCAGTACCACGACGCGTGAATGCAGTTTGGTAACGCTTACGCGCATCATCGCTTTCTGCTAGTTCCATAAATGGACGGTATTCTGGGTATTCAAAACCGAGCAAATAATTGCCCTTTTCATTTTTCTTTAAGCCCGAAATATAGCTGTCTGGCAAGCCTTTCAACTCCGCCGGTGTAAACTCCAGTTTTTCTTTATTATCTCGTACATTACGCGCATATTCTTGTTCAATTTTTGCCAATTCATCAAAGATAGCTTTCAAACGTGCACGTTTTTCAGGTGTAAATTGCACCCCTGTATTTTCAAAACCATCCAAGATGTCTTGACGCATTTTTTTATCAATTTCGTCATTGGTTTTGAGTTTTTTAATTTGCTCATAAAGTTTTGGATTTTGATAAACCGAAGTTTGAAACTCCATAATTTTAATTTCACAATCTTCCGCAGCCTTACGTAAAGCCTCATCAGGATCGACGTTGCTATATAGTCCGATTGGTCCATAAAAATCTTCAAATTTGGCAAAAATTTGATCCCACTCCGCCAAAACAGGTGCTGCTTTTGCATTATTTTTTATCTTTTTTTGCTCAAATGCCGCTAAATCTGTTTTCACTTGCTGAATTTTGGCATCACACAGCGCAGGTATTTCTTTGGCTTGGAACTTTGGCAAAGTACTCCGTATTGAATCTTCGGCTTGAACGAATTGGCTAGCGCCGATCATCAACATACTGAGGGTGGTGAGTTTCAAAGCTTTATTTTTCATAATTTCTCCAGTTTTGTTCCATTTTATTTTTTCGGGTCAATATCGATGTACATCCATTCTGTTGCCAAAATTGGATGCTTTTTATAACCAATCACGCGTGGTTGCGACAACACACTACGGTAACGTGCATAATTAATTTGGACAGGCATATACACTTCTAATATGCGTGACATTTTCCGATAGACTGCATCCCGCTCTGGTCCCGGTTTCATACGCTGTGTTTGTTCATATAAACGGTCGTATTCAGGTATTTTTGAACAGCCGTTGTTGGTGACATTTATATTTTTGCCATAGAACAATTGCATAAAATTGTCTGCATCTGGATAGTCTGCGATCCATGCAGATGCTTTAAACATGGTTTTACACTGTTTTTCGGCTTTTAACGCTTCTGCAAATGGCATCGACTTTGTTGTCATTTTAATTTTGATGCTATCTAAAGTTTTCTTCCAAAATTCGCCCAACTGCTGACTACGGCTACTATTGCCCGATATCGTCATTTCAATCGTAAGCGGTTTACCATTCGGTTGAGTACGCCAGCCATCTGCGCCGACTTTATAGTTATAACGATCGAGCAATAAATTTGCCGCTTTAACTGAGTATGGAATACTCGACTTATAATTCGGGTCATAGCCGACAACACCGAGTGGAATTGGGCTTTGTAATTTTTGTGCATCACCATTCATCAAAATTTTGATTTGATTATCTGCTGAATAAGCCATCGCCATTGCACGACGTAATGCAATTTTTTCTTTACTAAAACCTCCAACCACAGGGTTTTGCATATTCCAATAGTGATAGTCGATAGAGGGATCAGAAATCCGCGACATTTGGATACCTTTTTTAGCCAACTCAGGCTTTAGCTCTCCATCTTTTAAGGCTTGTACCGACAAATCTCCATCTAGTACCAACAAATCCGCTTCATTTTTTGCAAAGGTCAACCAACGTGATTGTGATTCTTCCATCACCTGAATATCAATCACGCCAATTTGCGGCATTTTTTTGCCTTGCATGGCTTTTACGATCTTTTCATCTTTGGCATCTGATGCTTTAAAGTCCCAGACAAAGCCACGATAGTTTGGATTGGCCTTTAAAATAATTCGTGAGCCAGGTGTCCAGCGTGTTAAAATATACGGCCCTGTGCCCACAGGTTTACCCATCACAAATCCCGCTTTGTCTCGATATTTTTCGACTACTTCACGTGCCATGGCCGATGCAGGTTGATGGGCCAATAACATTGGAAAATTTTGATCTGGAGAATTTAAACGAATGATAAGGGTATAACGATCAGGAGTTTGTATGCCATCAATGGGCGCATCATAATCAAACTTACCTGTTTTTTTCGCCTTTTCTAAAACCTTCTCCATGCCTAAAATACGACCATCAAGTAGCCAACTGTTTGGTGAACGAAGTTGTGGATCGACTAACCGTCTAAAGGTATATGCATAATCAGCCGAGGTTAACTCTCTTTTCTTGCCCTTAAATACAGGATCATCAGCAAAATAAATGCCTTTTTGCAGGCGAATGGTATAAGTCAAACCATCAGCACTGATTTCTGGCATCGCAGCCGCCGTTTTAGGAACCAACTTTGCCGGCGATGCTAAATAGTCATAGGTATATAAGGTTTCAAAGATTGATGTATTCACATGTGCAGAATACAGATCATGCACGCCAACTGGGTCAAAACCTGTTTCTGCGACAGGGAAAATATGACGTAAAACTTTATTTGGATCTGCTGGATTCTTTGCCGATGCTAATGTCGGCATCGCATTGAACAACACTCCCCCCATCAAACACGCTGTAGCAAATTTGGTTAGCGTAAAATTCGAATTTCGCTTCATTGTAATCCTGACTCAATTATTTTTTACTAGGCTGAATATCGAGATATTGCCAACTGGTGTTCATCATTGGATGTGTTTTATACCCCTGAATTTCAGGGTGAATTAACCAATTACGAATCCGTGTAGAATGGATAATCCAAGGGTTATCCGCTTCAATTTGACGGTTCATTTTTTCATAAAAAGGTTCACGATCTTTAGGTTTCAACACAATTGCTTGTTTATATAATGCGTCATAAGCTTTAGATTGATAACAACTTAAATTCCCTTGTCCTGAATTTGGCCCATATAGTAATTGAGCAAAGTTCTCCCCTTCAGGATAATCTGCAATCCACGCTCCAGACCACATCATATATTTACATTGCATTGCTTCTTTTAAATTATCAGCAAAGTTACTGACCTTAAACTGTACCCGTATCCCAATGGCATCGAGATTTTTTTTCCACAACTCAGATTGAATCACCGATTTAGAGCTATTTTCAGTATTTATTTTTAAGGTCAACGCTTTACCATCGGGCAAGGTTCGATAGCCATCAGCACCTTTCTTATAACCAAATCGATCCAGTAATTTATTGGCCAGCAATGGGTTATATCCCAAACTGCTGCGATATTTTGGATTAAAGCCACTCACGCCTTCTGGCAAAAACATTTCAGCCTTTACGGCCTGCCCTTGATATAACTGTTTAATCGATTCAGCTTGATTGTATGACATGCTGATGGCACGGCGTAAAGCAATTTTTTCAAGGCTTTGACCGCCGACAAGCGGGTCTTGCATATTGAACATGCTGTAGGTGATTTCAGCATCTTTATTTGGATAATGCTTAATGCCGAGCTTTTGCATATCCGGCTTAAGTTTATTTTGCGAATCTAAGGCTTGCGGTACTGCATTTGAGGTCAATTTGTCAAAATTCAGCTGCCCTGTTTTAAATGCTAACCACCGTGACTGTTCTTCTTCAATAATACTGACGGAAACTTTGCCGATTTGCGGCATTTTCTTCCCGTTCATTTCTTTGACTAATTGATTATCCCAAGCTGTGCCTGTCGATTTAAAATTCCAAACAAAACCACGATAATTCGGGTTTGCAACCAGTTCGATCTTGCTACGTGGCACATATTTACTGAGCTGATACGGCCCCGTTCCTACAGGATGTTGTGCAATTTTATTTCCATAAAATTCAACAACTTCTTTTGAAACTGCTCCAAACGTAACATAGGCCAAAATATATTGGAAATTATAGTCAGGGCGCGTCAAAGTAATTTGCAAAGTATAAGGATCTATCGCTTTTAGGCCGGCAATAGCCGCATTGTAATTAAATTTCCCAGACTTCTTTGCATCCGCAACGACCACATCCCCTCCTAAGATTTTGCCATCAATAAATGAATAGGTCGGAGAACGGTTAGCTGGATCTAAAATTCGTTGAATCGCGTAAATGTAATCTTGCGCAACTAGCTCGCGTTTTTTTCCCTTAAAGGCTGGATCATCTGAAAAATGGATGCCTCGTTTGATTTTGAAGGTATAGACTTTTCCTTCTTGTTCAATCTTTGGCATCGCTTCAATAGTATTTGGAACAAGAACAACAGGACGTGCTAGATAGTCATATTTCAATAAGGGTTCAAAAATGGCTTCCGCAATATTGCCACTATAATAATTATAGGTTTTGACCATATCAAAACCATCATCCGGTGCTTCAAATGCAATATTTAAAACTTTATTCGATTGTGCAGAAGCTTGAACCTCGGCCATCATCCCTGTTGAAATTAATAATGCAAGGAGCGCTATTTTAAATTTTCTAGTTTCCAAACCTTTTCCTTTCTGATGATTTTTTAATAATACAAAGCCGCAAGCAGACTTTAAATAAAGCCACCCTCACTAAAATAAAATGAACCAGTTTAAATTGAGTTTTAAACGTAGAACTTAATACAGTAATTAATATAAAGCGAAATTCATGCCACCACTCCTTGGTTGAAAGTTATCTGAATTAAATATCCTTTTAAATTCATTTTTTAAGATAAATTTATACTAATAGTGACTTTCCGAGTAAAGCTCGTTTTTATCAAAAATTCAACTCTTGGATGTGTACTCATCCATGCACATTCTGCACAAATATAATACATTCCTGATTCATAATGGATCACGATCAGATGAAATGACAGATAAAAGACAACTAAGCCACTGAATTTATAATTTTTTATTTTTTATTTATTTATCTTATTAGCCTTATAAATCAAACACATAAATATGAATTAAATCACACTTTTTGAGGTTTAATTTGCACCTAATCATGTTTTTAAATTTTTTTTTGATCAAAAGTTAAATTCCTAATAAAACCTAATTAAAAGGATAACTTTAAAAAAATATACTTACCGTTCATCTTAAAGTTCTCCACTTTAAAACCAATAATGTAGATATTTATTAGTATTTTATATTTGAAAATAAAATTTAAATATAAATTTGGCACTTGAATTGCTTAAAAAGAATCAAGCAATATCGCTAACTACAACAAAAAGGAATACTTTTACTATGAAAGAGAAAAAAAATGCTAAATCTGTGGGGGGCACACCATTTAGCAAAACAATACTTAAATTAAGTACTCTTAGTTTAAGTATGCTGTGTTTATCTTTAGCGCATGCAGCAGAAACAAATGAAGAAGAAACAGTTAAGCCAACGAAAGTAGCCAAAGTAACTGTGACTGGTTCATCCATTAAAGGGGTTTCTGCTCAAAGTTCTTCACCTATTACGGTGATTAAAGTTGAAGAATTAACTAAACAAGGGGTAACAACTACTGAAGAAGCCTTAATAAAAATTAGTGCGAACCAAGCGGGATACAGTACAGCGCAAAACGTTGGTGCAAGTAATACATCAGGCTCAACAGCGAACTTACGTGGCCTAGGATCAGATAAAACCCTCGTCTTACTTAATGGACGTCGTTTAGCTTATAGCCCATTTAGTACCTCTGAGACCAACTTAAATACCATTCCGCTTGCAATGGTTGAACGTATTGAGGTTTTACGTGATGGTGCCTCTGCAATTTATGGTGCAGATGCAATCGCAGGTGTAATTAACTTTATTACCAAAAAACAATACACAGGCTTAGGTATTAGCGGTGGTTTACTCAAACCAGAAGATAAAGGCGGCGAAGAATACGATGTTTCGATTTTTGGTGGCTATGGCGACTTAGATGAACAAGGTTTTAACGTTTATGGCGCAATTGACTACCGTAAAGCCAAAGAAATTATGGCAAAAGACCGTAAAGTCAGCCGTCGTGGTGGCCTTCTACCTGAGTTAGGTATCGATGCTGGTTCAGCAAATGGCTTCCCTGCTAACTTTCTTGATCCAAACGGCGGGCCTTTAGATGCAGACGGAAATCCTGAAGGTGTATTAGCGAACCCATACGGTGGAGCTGCAAACTGTAATAACTTAGTCAATGTAGTTGAAGATGGCGGACTATGTTTCCTCAACACCCAAGCATTAATTGGTATTCAGCCAGAAACTGAGGACTTGTCTGCAATTGGTCGTGCAACCATCAAACTTAGCGATAACTTCAACGCTATTGGTGAATATGTCTATGCAAAAAGCAAAGTGACGACTTCTATTGCTCCAGACGTCTACAGCCGCTCTGTCACGATTCCTAAAAGCAGTCAATATTATCCAGGCGAGGGTATTACCCCTGGTGTAGATGGTCTAAGTGGTGATCCATTACAACTTTACTTACGCTCTCAAGCCGGTAACCGTGTTTCACAATCTATCAATGAATCACATCGTATTTTTGCCGGACTTGAAGGTGAAGCATACGGTTGGGATATCAACGGTGGCGTAACTTACGCAAAAGGCGAAGCATCAGATAGCTTTGTAAGTGGATACTTAAATCGTAACAAACTACAAGAAGGATTAAATGACGGCACAATCAACCCATTTGGTCCATCTGCAGATGCTAACGTTTGGAACTCATTAAATGTGAGTGGTACAACAAACGAAGCAACACTTGATTCCACAACATTTGACTTTACCGTGAGCCGCCCGATTTACACCTTACCAGCTGGTGATGTTGGTTTTGCATTTGGTGGAAGTTTTACAACTCAAGATTGGGAAGCAAAAGTAAACTCTGAGTTAGTACGCCTTGTACCGGGTAGTGGTATTGACCCTGATAAACCTCTGAGTAAAGGTGACCGAGATATTACTGCCGCTTTTGCTGAGCTTCAAATTCCAATTACCAAAACTATTGAAGCTCAACTTGCAGCACGTTATGACGACTACAGCGATTTTGGCGATACGTTCAATCCAAAAGTCGGTATTCGTTGGGAACCAATGAAGCAACTTATGTTCCGTAGTACATACAGTACTGGTTTCCGTGCTCCAAGCCTTTGGGAAATTAATGCGCAACAAAGCAAAACCTACACTGGTGCAAAATATAACGACCCTGTCCTTTGTCCAGGCGGTAATCCAACTTCACCTCAATATCAAACCGAATGTAATACTCAGTTCTACCGTATGCAAGGTGGTAACCCAGATCTTCAGCCAGAAGAATCTAAAACATTTACCGCAGGTTTTGTTTACGAACCAATTAAAAACTTAGTTTTAGCTGTTGATTATTACAACATTGAAATTGAAGAATTAGTTGGCCAAGTGGGTGAAACTTCAATTTTTGAAGATCCTGAGAAATATGCTTCATTATTCGTGCGTGGTGCCGATGGTCGTATTGAATACATCAATACCATTCTAATGAATACAGGGGGTATTAAAACTCAAGGTATCGACATTAGCTTAGATTATCTTTCACCATTAACCGCGACAGGTCGTTTTGGCTTTGGCATTAATGGTACCTATGTCATCAAAAATGACTACCAAGAAGAAAAAGGCGGTGATTGGGAAGGCTTAGTAGGTGTGTATGACGACCCTGCTGTTTTACGTTGGAAGCACACAGCGAACCTAAATTGGAGCTATGAAAACTGGAAAATCATCTTCGAACAACAGTTCTTCCGTGGCTACGATGACCAAAACCAAATCGGCGAAGAAAAATTTGATAAACACCGTGTGCCTGATTACACACTGTATAACGTTGCAGGAACATACAGTGGTTTCAAAAACTTAGAAATCACTGGTGGTATCAAAAACCTATTTGCTGAAGAGCCTGCTGCATCGAACGTATTAGATAACTTCCAATATGGTTATGACCCTCGTTATAGCGATCCTACTGGTCGTACATTCTATGTCCGTGGTACTTACAAGTTCTAAAAGCTAAATTTGCCAGTACGATTCCAACTGGAATTGTACTGGCACTATTTATTTAATTAATTAGTCAAACATAAAAAATGCAAAAAACACTTATATCTCAAGTGCCAATTTCACTATTGATTGTTTGTCTCACATTTCAGGAGTAGTAATGGGCAAAAGCTTTTCCGAATTAGAAAATAATTCCGGCAAACGCCTGATCGGAATTGGGGCAGTCATTCTTCTGCATCTCATTGTACTCTACGGATTAATTACTGGCCTGTCCAAAAAAGGTGAGAAAACTGTAGAAGAACCTGTTGAATTAATCATTATTCAAGATAAAAAACCTGAGCCAGAAAAACCGAAACCAATTGAAAAACCACCTGAACTACCAAAACTCGTTAAGGAAGTGCTCAAAACACCAGACCCTCAACCTGAACAAAAGGTTGTTGAAAAAGCTGCACCAACACAAACAGTTAAAGCCGTTTCAACACCTACGCCTACAACCTCTCCATCTCCTAGCCCTGTTGCAGCACCTGCACCAGTCGCTGCGGCAGCACCCGCTCCTGCCCCTGCTCCAAAACCAGCTGGGGAAACACGTGGTGCATCTGAGGGTAGCGTTGGATGTAAAGAACCAGATTACCCTCGTGAAGCTGCAATGGCAGAAGAAGTAGGAACTGTCCGCATCTCTGTATTGGTTGGGCCTGACGGCAGTGCGAAACAAGTGAAGGTCAAAAAATCGAGTGGTACTAAATCTCTAGATAAGGCTGCTAGCAAAGCATTCAGCTTATGTACATTTAAGCCTGCACTCAAAAATGGTGAGCCAGTTGAAGATTGGTTTGATATTGAATACGAATTTAAACTTGATTAATGAATCTACAAAAATTTGGAGAATATAAATGAATAAAATGATGAAATCTGCGCGTATTTTTGCATCTGCTACAGTTTTAGTAACAAGTACATTACTCCCACTGCAAGCAGCATTTGCTGAAGAATCTGCAAATACTGCAACAACACAAGTAGAAACTACGAATACAACAAATACACCTGCACCGCCACCAATGCCTACAGCAACCAAAGAAGTCTATAACCCGTATGGCTTAGAAGCACTATGGCGTGAAGGTGACATCGTTGCTAAATCGACACTCTTTATCTTGGTCCTGATGTCGATTGGAACTTGGTACATCATGGTCACTAAATTTATTCAACAAGCTAAAATTAAACGTCAAGGCAAAGAAGCCGAAGCTAAATTTTGGGATGCTGCTTCAATTGATAGCGCAGCAGAAACCTTAGACGAATCGAGTGCATACCGCTTTATTGCAGAAAAAGGCATTAATTCAACCAAAAAACATGGCGGTAATCTGCTGGAACGTATCGACTTCAACACATGGGTGACTATTTCAATCCAGCGTGCTATCGATAAAATTCAAAGCCATTTAAGTGGTGGATTGGCTTTTCTCGCAACTGTCGGTTCGACTGCACCATTTGTGGGTTTGTTCGGTACAGTTTGGGGTATTTACCATGCTTTAACGGCAATTGGTATTTCAGGTCAAGCATCTATTGATAAAGTTGCAGGCCCAGTCGGTGAAGCCCTAATTATGACGGCAATTGGTTTGGCTGTAGCAGTACCTGCGGTTCTTGGCTATAACTGGTTAACGCGTCGTAATAAAGCAGTTCTAGATAATGTTCGTACCTTTGGTTCAGATCTACACACCGTACTTTTAAGCGGTGAGATCAAAAACAATAATAACGACACAAAATAAGAGAGGCATCAGCCATGGGAATGATGGTCAATTCAGATGGTGACGAAGATGATGTAATTTCAGCCATTAATACAACACCTTTGGTTGATATTATGTTGGTGCTGCTCATTATTTTCTTAATTACAGTACCTGTTGCAATCCATACAGTTCCGGTGAAGTTACCTGAGGAAAAAAACACACCTTATGAAACCAAACCGATCAATATTCAGATTGCTGTCAATAAAAATGGCGATATCTTCTGGAATGAAAAATACATTGCAGATAAAGATACGCTGATCAGTCGACTACAAGCGGAAGCTAAAAAGCGTCCGCAACCTGAAGTTCATATCCGTGGCGATCAGGTGACAAAATATGAAGCGATTGATGAAGTCATTAGTGCGACACAAGCAGCAGGAATTGGCAAAATTGCTTTTGTCACTACTCCTGTTGCCGCACCATAATCGGATGAGGGACAAGGTATGGGAATGAATGTCGGTTCCGATAAAGACGATGATGTTATGTTGGACGTCAACATGACGCCATTGATCGATGTGATGTTGGTTTTGCTCATTATGTTTATTATCACAATTCCAATTCCAAATAATTCGATCAATATTGATTTACCAAACGGTACGCCACCGCCAACCAATGAAAAGCCGCCTGAGCCGGTCACCTTACGCATTGATGCGCAGGGTAAATTATTTTGGAATGGTCAACCCGTTGCCAATAAGCAAGCTTTAGAAACACTTTTTGCTGGTGTTGCACAACAAGCAGATCAAGATACGATCAAAGTGCAACCTGACAAAATGACAGAATATAAAGATGTCGCTATGGTGATGGCAGCAGCACAACGTTTGAATGTCAAAAAAATTGGTGTCTCAGCAAATCAATAATTGCTCTCCAACAAAAAAAGCCAACTGATCACCTCAGTTGGCTTTTTTAATTCTTCACAGAAATCTATACAGTTAGTGACTCAGAAAGAAACTCTTATTATTTATTAAGTATTTTTCTGCTTCCAAAAATCGTATAGCTCATGATCACAGTTTGGCTTTAACTGACTAAAACTCAACCCTTGCTGTTCATGAGGTTCATGTCTTAATTTTTCGGCAATCTCTGCTGTAGATAAGCCATAGGCTTCTGCATCAGCATTTGAATAGGCATACACAATTTTTTCAACTCCAACCATTCGCAGAGCTGCCAAACACATTGGACACGGTTGTCCGCTCGCATAAACGACACAGTCCTTCAAAGACGTCGTATTTAAATTTTGTGCGGCTTGTCTTAATGCATTTAACTCGGCATGAGATGTCGGATCGCCTGAGATTAATATTTGATTCACCCCTGTACTCACCACAGCACCATGCTTAACGATCACAGCACCAAATGGTCGCCCACCTTGCTCAATATTTTCTTTCGCAAGTTGAATCGCAAGTTCTATAAACGCATGATCCGTCATAAATACGCCCAATTATTGTCAATATAAAGAGTTAGCCCATTATGCCAATACAGGAACATCAATCCATAACGCCTCTGGAAAGTGTTTGGCTAAATATGCTTTTAAATATTCAGCAGTATCTTTAGAAATCAATGCATCTTGCGATTCATCATTTAAATTATAAGCCAGTGCATAAAGCACTAAGCCACGACTTTTTAGTGCTTCCAAACTTAAAATCGTATGGTTAATGCTGCCCAAACGACCTGATGTCACCAAAATAATGGGATATTGTTTCTCTACAACATAGTTGATGGTTAAAAGGTCTGTGGTTAAAGGCACCATCAAACCACCCGCACCTTCGACTAAAACGTTGTCATATTTTTCAGTTAAACGTTTTGTCGCATATTCAATTTTAGCAAAATCAATGTCACGTCCATCGATTTTGGTGGCGAGATGTGGCGACGCAGGATAACTAAATATTTCAGGCATCGTGAGTTTGGTTTCATCTTCGACCAACAACCCCGTGCCCATAATTTGACGATGTTGTTCTATATCCTCAGAAATATCGACATTGCCTGTTTGAATCAACTTTTGCGTGATCGTTCGCACCCCTTGTTCATTCCATATTTTAGCCAAATAGCCCGTGGTATATGTTTTACCGATGCCTGTATCGATCCCACTAATGAAATAAACTTGCCCTGTCATGGCATTCTCCGTGCAATACAAAAAATCGGATGATAGGTCAGTGCATAACGCATCTGCCCAGATTCATCACGCAAAGAAAACTGTTGATATGCTGAATAAAAATCAAAGAGCGATTGTTTCGTCCAACGAAAATGTGAGGCTGTCGCAGTCACACCTGTCGCTTTTAAATGCTGCAAAACCTGCTTTGGATGATCAAAATATAATGCCGCTGTCTGCTCTGAAAGATGCAGAATTTCAAAACCATTTTGACTTAATATAGCTTGAAGCATGTCGATATCGAGGTAGTCCAAACCCTGCCCAGTCAAAGCTTTTATTTCCTGTAAATTCTGCTGTCCAAAGGTCGAAAAACAAAAATATGCCTCTGGATTTAAACTTTGAAAGGCTTTTTCGACAATGCCCGCAAAGTTCCCTACCCATTGCAAAGCCGAACTCGATGCGATCAAGTCGATATGCTGTGGAAATTCAAGTTGTTCGATATCTCCAAGTCTGTACTGAATCTGTGGACTTGACGGAAAATGCTGTTGAATTTCTGCATATAGATCATTTAAAACCATACGATTGATTTGCATATTTTCCAGCATTAAATGGCTTAAATTCCCCGAGCCACATCCAATTTCAAAAAGCGTTTCCACAGGATGATTTTGCAACTTTGGATAATACTGCTGCATCAACTCAAATAAATGTTGAGCAATCTCTTTTTGTGCTACGGCATGTTCAGCATAGCTGTGCCCTGCCTGAGCAAAGCGTAACGCCACTTGGGATTTATCAATCTCAAAATTATTCACAAGTCACTCACAACAATTGAGTCAACTGATCAAGATCTGTTTGTGCAATCTGAGCAGTGAGTGAAATGCGTAAGCGCGAACTATGCTGCGGCACAGTGGGTGGACGTACAGGCATGATATAAAAACCTGCCGCTTGCAAAGCTTGAGCCTTAGCAACAGTTTTATTCGACTCGCCAATAATGACGGGCACAATATGTGATGTAGATGGACAATCAAAACCTTGGGATTGCACCGCTTGTTGCAAATTTTGACTGATTTGCTGTAAATGGTGACGCTCTGCTTTTAAATTTAAAACGTTCTTGAAAATAAAATCTGTCCACACCATACAGATCGGGGGCTGTGCAGTACTAAAAATCAACGGTCGCATCGAGTTAATCAAATAGTCACGAATAATCGAATGACAAATGAGATACCCCCCTATTGAAGCCAGTGCTTTACCAAATGTACCGACTAAAAGATCAATATCATCCATCACCTGATATTGCTCAGCACAGCCTAAACCACGCTCACCGCGCACACCGATTGCATGCGCCTCATCGACATACAACATCACTTTGGAAAATTGTTTTTTGATCCGTACCAATTCAGCCAAATCAGTTTCATCACCATCCATACTGAAAATCGATTCAGTCACCACAATGATCCGCTCAAAAGCCTCATCTTCATGGTATTTACATAAAAGCTGAAATAGATGCGCCAAATCATTATGGCGATAACGTACATATTTCGCACTCGATAATCGGATGCCATCAATCATACTGGCATGAATCAGCTTATCCGCCAATATCAAGGTTTTACTGTCTGCCAGTGCAGGTAAAATCCCGATATTCATGTGATAGCCGCTGTTAAATAACAGTGCTGATCGGCCATGAAAGGCATCACTTAATGTTGATTCAAGTTGCTCATATTCTGGAAAATTCCCCGTCAGCAACCGCGAAGAGGATGAACTCATCCAACGCTGTGCGTTCGGGGTTTCATCAAAAAATTGTTCACGTAGATGTTGGTTTGAAGCCAAACCTAAATAGTCATTTGACGCTAAATTCAACATGTTGTGATCGTGAATACTAATGTAACGATCGTGCTGATGATTTGAAGTGAACTGACGTAAGTTGCCTTGCTGTTTTAGTTGATCAAGTTGATCTGAAAAATGGTTGAGCAGATTCATGCTGGCTGCTCCATGTTTTTCACCACCTCAACCATTTGTTCTAGCAAAATTTTTAATTCATGCTCAGAAATAATATATGGCGGCATCACATAAACTAGCTTACCGAATGGACGAATCCAAATGCCACGACGGACAAACTCCTGTTGTAGCATTTTCATATCTACATTGAAGGTCAATTCCACCACACCAATAGCACCAAGTATTCGCACATCTTTGACATGTTCAAGCGATGAAAGTGCTAGTAAATGAAACTTCAATTGAGTTTCGATACGTCGAATATTGGCTTGCCAATCTTGAGAAAGCAGCAGTTCGGTACTTTTTACAGCCACAGCGCAAGCCAAAGGATTTGCCATAAAGGTTGGGCCATGCATAAACACGCCGGCTTCGCCTTGGCTAATCGTATTTGCGACTTTCTGCGTAGTCAGGGTTGCAGACAAGGTCATATAACCGCCTGTCAGCCCTTTACCAATACACATAATATCTGGCTCGACTGCAGCCCATTCCCAAGCAAAGAGTTTTCCTGTTCGCCCAAAGCCAGTCGCAATCTCATCAAAGATCAGCAAGATATTGTATTGCTTGCAGAGTAATTTAGCTTGACGCAAATATTCAGGATGATAGAAACGCATACCTCCTGCGCCTTGTACAATCGGCTCAAGAATCAATCCCGCAATATTTTCATGCTGTTCAATCAGAGTCTTTTCTAGTTCAGCAATATCCGCTGAATTCCACGCTTGGTCAAAGCCAATTTGCGGCGCAGGAACAAAAATTCGATTTGGCAAACTTGGGCCAAAAATTTGATGCATCCCTGTCACGGGATCACACACAGACATCGCATTCCAAGTGTCGCCATGATAGCCAGAACGTGGAGTGACAAAATTGGTTTTATTCGGTTGATGCAAAGACGCCCAATACTGCACTGCCATTTTCAAGGCTACTTCGACAGCAACCGAACCTGAATCGGCAAAGAAGATTTTATCTAAACTGGGCGGGGTGATTTTTAACAGTAATTTAGCCAGTTGAATCGCGGGATCATGTGTCAATCCACCAAACATGATATGAGACATCTGTTGCAGTTGATCGGTCACAGCTTGATTTAGCTCAGGATGGTTATAACCATGAATCGCACACCACCATGAAGACATACCATCAATCAATTGACGACCATCTTCAAGCTCAATCATCACCCCTTGCGCACGTTTCACTTTAAACGTTGGAAGGGGCTGAGTCATCGATGTATAGGGATGCCAAATATGCTGCTGATCAAATTGTAGATCGGTTAAATTGGCCATCCCTCACTCCATGTATCAGGCTAAAACATCAATGTGGCAAGATGTTAAACCCACGGCAAGGAAAAATAAATTGCCATAAAGCCCAGCTATTCAGAGATTTGTTCTATTTTCTTTAAATATTGGCAGATTTTGCAACTTATGACTTCAGATTCAAACAATGGAAAGCCATGTGAGCCAGAAACCAATTCTGTCTCAAAAAACTTTACAGCTAAATTACGCAATAATCGTTCAACTTTGTAACTAACCAAATAATCTTGTTTAGCAAAAATATGGTATTGATGACCAGTGTAATTTTTCAAGATACTGACATTATTAAGCTCCTCCAAACAGTTCAATCCTGCTCGAAGCACATCTAAATTTTGCGCTTGAATCAAACTTTGCAAGGTGATGAAATCTTGCTTGCTGCTATCAGTGCCCTGACAAACCATATAACCAAACTTTTTTAGGGTCGAAATTGCATCCTGCTCGAAAGATTGTTTGAAGCTTTGAAAACTGACTTGATCCATCGCAGCAGGCCACTGTTCATCAGCCACAAAACTTGGATTTGAACCTAATGTGATCAGCACTTTCTGTTGTTGATATTTTTTTTGAATTTCATCTACCAAAATCGTCGCCAATTGACCGCCAAGAGACCAGCCAATAATCACATCAAATTGCTTCGCCAATTTAACTTTCTGTTCGAGCACTTCTAGATTTAAGGCATCAAAAATATTCCATAATTCGACCTGATAACCTTGTGCGATCAATGCCTGCTGTAAAGGAGCAAGTAATTTACGACCGCCGCCCCAGCCAGTAATAAGTAAAATCTGTTGTTTCAATGCAAACCCTAAAATTAAACGATTCCAAATAGTATAAAAGTTCAGAGCATGTTTGATAGTGGCATTTCAGCACATCAACCGATTTGCCAAAAGACATTCGAAATCGACTTCAATAAATATAAAATCAGCTAGCCTACAGCGCTTTAAAATTTGCTAAGATCGGATAAAGAACGATATAAACTGATGCTCTATGAAAGTTTCTTCATTGCTAAAAATCTGTTTAATGACATGTGCTTTAATAGCAACTACCCAAATCACAGTTGCCGAAACATCAATACTCAGCACCAGTCAAAACAAACAAAAACAATGGGTAGGCACACCCGCACCCAACTTTAAATTGCAAGATCAAAATGGAAAATGGCACGAACTGAAGCAATATCAAGGGAAATGGCTCGTTCTGTACTTTTATCCCAAAGACAACTCACCCGGTTGTACAGAAGAAGCCAATCAATTTAAAACCCTATATCCACAATTTTTAAAAAGTAATGCGGTTGTTTTGGGCGCAAGCTTAGATGATGTTGCATCACATCAAAAGTTCTCTAAAGCACTCGGACTTCCCTTTCCAATTCTTGCCGACCAACAGCACATGCTGGCGACTCAGCTAGGTATTGTACGAAACTTAGGGATTTTGAAAGTTGCTAAACGTGAAACCTTTCTCATTGATCCGAAAGGCATTATTGTTTATCACTATACCAGTGTGAATACACAGACACATGCGGCGCAGGTCTTGGCAGATATCAAAAAACTACAACAATAGTTTTCATGGCCCAATAAAAAACCCAGCTTCTGCTGAGTTTTTTGGATATTTTTTAAATTACATTTGAGACTGAATATAGTTTGGGAGACCAATAAGTTCGATCAAACGCATTTGCTTTTCAAGCCAGTAAGTATGATCTTCTTCAGTATCTGACATTTGCTGACGGAGCATATCACGGGTCACATAGTCACCCTTTTCTTCACACAATTTTACGCCTTGAGCAAGTTTCTCACGAACATGATATTCAAGCGCCAAATCCGCTTTTAAACAAGTCACAACGTCTGTACCGACTTCAATATCATCACGATTCATATTCGGCGTTCCTTCAAGGAACAATACGCGACGAATCAATGCATCTGCATGTGAGCCTTCTTCTTGGCTTTCATGATCGATACGTTCAAAGATTTTGCTCAGGCCCCAATCTTCATACATACGGGAATGAATTAAGTATTGATCACGAGCAGCCAGTTCGCCACCGATCAGCATATTTAAGTAGTCTACGACTTCTGGATTGCCACGCATTTTCTTCACTCCATACCCTTTTCAAATATTATGGACAAGTTTCAAAATGAATGCAAAATATAATTTTTGTAAGTTTATGATTTATATAAAATTTAAATGATAAACATACGCATTTGCAGTTCAATTCCGCGCATTTTTCACATATAAAAGAAGCCCTTGCAGAAAATTTAAGGCATTTAGAACACGAAATAATCAAAAATCGCTGGATGCTGTTTTTTGTAACAATTAACAATGCGTCTTGTTTAGCAAAAATATCTCCAGATTGATTCAACACACTGAGCTTATCGCTATGGGAAACTTTATATTGATGCCCTATGCATTGCTGTCAAAGACAAGGCGAAAATCTCCAACGAAGACAGACTTAAGCTGAAGTCCAACGTGCATTCTTCCACGCTTGCTGTTGCCTTAAATCTAGAAAAGTCCAAGCGACAAAACGGCTTTCTTTTTGTCCCTGCGTCATTTTAATGGTTTTCACATCCACTGCACCGCTCTTCGCTAAGGCCTTTAAAAGCACTGGCAATGTTGTTTTCTTGGAAACTAGTGTACTAAACCAAAGGCATTGCTCTGCAAACTGAATGCTCTCTTGCACCATTTGGCAGACAAATCGTTCTTCGCCGCCATCACACCAGAGTTCGTTTTTTTGACCTCCAAAGTTTAACACCACCTTGGTACGATCAACCAGCTTGCCCAGTTTTCTTAATTTTTGCGTTGCTGTCGCGTTGGCTTCATCTTGCGAGGCATGAAATGGCGGATTACACATGGTCAAATCAAAACGATCTGAAGGTTTGATCACACCATTGAAAATATTGCTCGCTTTTTTCTGCAATCGAATCTGAATACCTTTACGCAGATTCGGATTGGCCTCCACAATAAATTGAGCACTTTTAACCGATGCAGCATGTATGTCTGAGCCTACAAATTTCCAGCCATAGCTCCGATGACCAATAATCGGATAAATACAGTTCGCGCCAACCCCAATATCTAAAACTTGAACAGCGTGTCCAGTTGGAATCTGAGCTTTATTGTTGGCACTCAACAAGTCAGCCAAATAATGAATATAGTCAGCTCTGCCTGGAATAGGCGGGCAAAGAAAATCTTTGGGAATATCCCAATATTGAATGCCATAAAAATGCTTGAGCAATGCTTTATTGAGCATTTTCACAGCGTGAGGATCAGAAAAATCTACCGATAAATCATTATATTTATTTGGGCTGACAAAGGGTCCAAGTTCCGGACAGCTCTGTATTAACTGAGGAAAATCGTAACGACTGCGATGCAGATTTCGTGCATGTAATTCCGATTTTTGCTGCGGAAAAGATTTCTTTACTTGCGCCATGTGTATGCCAATATTTAACGGGAGAACAGAATCATCTGATAAGGCAGGATCTATACCTGCAAATAAATCGATATTGTACGTGAATTTAACTGACAATGACGCCCCAATCCTTTTATTTGCCTATCTGCAAAATCCATAACCACTTGGAAGCCTATTCTTATTTTATCTGGACATTTTTGTTTGCTATAGCATTCAATCTCATTAAACAAAACTGTGAAAAATTGCTCAAAATTTAAGCATGGAACGGAAAGAATCTCGTAAAAAGCCCAATCACACATGATTGGGCTTTTTACATCAAGATAAAATCTTGTAATTTAAAGATAAATAAAAAGATGTTATTCCCAAGTAGAAATGTCCTACCTAATAACCAAATAGAAATGTCCTGTTTTTAACTACAAGAGTCAAGCACAGGATTTAAATTTCTTTGTTCAATAACAACTTTCTGAGCTTTACGACTCGGCATACTTTTCTTGAGACGGGAACGTTTATTCTGTTTCTCCAATTCCTCATGTTGCTGCTGGATATGGGCCAGGACCGAACCTAATCTTTTATTCTCAACCACATCATTCTGCTGTAGTCCAGCCAGTTTATTGAAGACGCTATAGTTGATCTTCCGTCCTTCATGCATGATTGCCACAGTACCATCCGGGTACTCCAGAAATGAAATGTATTGCCCAACAAGCTTATGATTCAGCTCTGTCGGTTCAAGCATATAAATACACTTGTCATAGGTCAGGGTCAGATTCTTGGTGACCTTACGCGGTTCCTGCCAGGTAAAAATATCATCCAGTTCAAGATCAGATTCGCTTAATGGCCGATGCAGGTTCTTTGAGTTTCGCGCACATTTGGCGAACTTCTGATTGAACTGCTCAATAAAGCAGGGTAACCATATATTGGCCTCTGCAATCGAACCGATGCCTTCCAGGCGCATCTCCTTGATCAGACGGTCCTGAAGGGTTCTGTTGGCACGTTCCACACGACCTTTGGCTTGGGGTGAGTTGGCAAAGATAATATCGATGTTCAAATTATTCAGAATCCGCCCAAATTGCGTAATCTGGCTGTCTTGCCTGGATTTCTGATTAACTCTGAATACCGAATGCTTGTCGCTATAAAAGGCTAGAGGTTTGCCGTATTGTTCAATGTAGGCTCGGGTTGAAAGCATGTAGTCAAAGGTCGTTTCAGCCTCACAAAAGCGCAGATGCAACAGCTTTCCAGTAGCATCATCGATATAAACCAACAAGCAGCATTTTGCAGCTCGACCTTCAAACCAGTCATGATATGAGCCATCAATTTGGATCAGTTCACCGAAGCAATCCCGGTTATAACGTGGCTGATATGGACGCTTCAGGCGCTTGGATCGCGGAATCCACAGGTCATTGGCCGTCATCCAGCGCCGAAGCGTTTCTACCGGGATATTCAGGTCAAACATGCTGCTGAGCTTCTCATGCGCCAAGGTGGGTCCAAAGCCCAGCAAATGTTCAGCAATAATGGAAAGGCACTTTGATTTTAACAAGTCATCATGGCGACGATGGCCAGGTTGACCACGACTGGCATGTGCCATACCTGAGACACCATCTTGATTGAGCTTCTGCAATAACCGGGTAATTTGACGGGTGGAAAGATTTAGGATTTCAGCAGCACGGACCTGGGTAATACGATGATCTCGAACGTCTTGCAGAACTGCAAGCCGTTGAATTTCTTTGTCAGACATAGTGATCAGCATCTATATTTATATCCAGTCCATGGTGATAAAAACCATCATAAACTAGACATTTTTATTGGTGAGAATATAGACACTTTAAATGGGTTCTAACAAAAGAATTTCGTATAACGTGTATTATGTTAATTTTAGATAATATTAACAATGTGGGAAATATGAATGAAAATAATTGAAGGTATTGAGTAATGCAAGATATTGGCGATCTATATCCAAATGGTGAAGTTGAAAAGAAAGTAATTCAAAACTTTGCTAATACTCTAGGTGTAGAATTCCCACCTGAATATATTAAACTTATTTCACAACATGATGGATTTTATCCCCAAATTAGTAGCTTTGATTTTGTTGATACTAATGGAGAGCTAAATATTTCTTGTATTGCTGAATTTGGTGGATATATACATACGCCTCGAATAGAAGGTATGCAGTTCCCTGAAGGTGACGATGACTATAGTGGCAAGTTAATTGGATTTGGTATGACGCCTGGAGGCGACTTTATTTGCTTTGATTACAGATTTCCATGGATAAAAGATCAACCTAAAATTGTCTTAGTCCTACATGATGATTTCTATGATTATGGTGTAAATGAGGATAAGAGAAAAGTTCTTTATTTAGCTGATAGATTTGAATATTTTATAAATTCATTACATGAATATATTGAATATTAAAAGGTTTCAAAAGACTATTTTTTATTTAAAATGATGGCTGTTATAGAAAATGAAGAAGCCTAGACCGAAGATCTAGGCTTTAAATTTAAAAAATATATAAAAATTAAGTCTATAGTATCAATTTTTTCAACTTCGCATCACGTGTATTATGCTAATTTTAGAGAAAATCAAGAATCAGTTGGAATAATCAATGACATTAAAAGCGTTATATATAGAACTTTGTTATGGAGAATATTCTTACTCAGAAAGGAGAAAAAAATTAATTGAATATATTGATAACAATGAAAATATTCCTGCTGAATTACTTGAACTATATCCTAATTATGAACCACTATTACTCAGTGTAATACAGATAAAAGATTCTGAATTTTCATCCAATTGTTTAGAAGCCGAAATATTGGCAGCTAAATTCTTTTTAGGTGTTTTAGCTGACTATAAAAATGGTAATTTAAGCCCTCTTAAGCTATGTAAAATTTTTAGTAATTTAGAAAAAGGGTTCCTTGATGCACCAAGAGGACTTGAAAATAACATAGCTTACTATCCCGAATGGATAGGTGACCTCTATGACGCTTGTGACTGGTGCGATGAAACATGGACAATCGAAAATTCACCTCATTTAATAGATGCTATACAGCATCAGATTAATGTCATTCATGGGTGGCTTTTGAAGCCTATTTAACATCATAGAGGTTATACGAAATAAAAAACCAAGACCTAAGATCTAGGCTTTAAATTAAAGCGCACAAGTTAGATATGACTCTTTGTCCATTTTTCTGTGAGATTTTGCATCCATACTCATAAGAATATACATCTATCCAACATTCATCCCATATTCACACTTTTTAAGATCATAAAAAAGTACTTTTACAGCATTCACATGTATTCTCTGCTGAATTTAGTGCGCATTAAACCCAATCATCAACATATATTTTTTCAAATCAATCAAAGACAAAACTAAATATTCTCAATATGATAAAAAAATGCGTCAATTAAAGTTGAAGAATATGAATAGCAAGACAACAAAACAGATACTCGTCACAGGCGCGACAGGCTATATTGCCAGTTGGGTCATTAAAAACTTACTTGAATTAGGGCACACGGTACATGCCACAGTTCGTGATCTGAATAAAACATCAGGATTTGCACATCTCGAAAAAATTGCAGCTGATACAACTGGCACTTTAAAACTGTTCCAAGCCAATTTATTAGATGAGGGTGCATTTGATTCAGCCATGCAAGGTTGTGACATTGTGATCCACATGGCATCCCCTTTTGTAGTGACCAACTATAAAGACGCAATAAAAGACATTATTGAGCCGGCTATTTTAGGCACTGAAAATGTACTCAACAGTGTCAATAAAACAGAATCTGTACAACGTGTTGTCGTGACTTCAAGCATCGCATCAACCTATGGTGATGCCATTGATATTCTACAGACCGAGCATAATGAATTTGATGAATCGCATTGGAATACCTCCAGTTCAGAAACTCATCAGCCTTATCCATATTCAAAAGTGATGGCTGAGCGCAAAGCATGGGATATGCAAAAAGCACAACAACGCTGGGATTTGGTTTGTGTAAATCCAGCCTTAGTGATGGGCCCTTCATTAACAGCATCGACTCAGTCTGGCAGTGTTGAGGTTTTACAGCAGTTTGCCAACGGTATGACTTTGGCGGGTGTTCCACCAATGTGGAATGGAATTGTCGATGTCCGTGATGTCGCCGATGCGCACGTACAAGCAGCATTAAACCCTAAAGCATCAGGTCGTTATATCATTAGCGGTGGTACTTTAAGTTTATTAGAAATGGGGAAAATATTACGCTCGCATTTTGGTAATAAATTTCCTTTTCCACGCAATACCTTACCGAAGTTTGCCTTTAAAGCATTTGGCCCTCTTGCAGGTTTCCCACGTAAGTTTGTTGAACTGAATATGGGTTACCCAATTTACTTTAATGCTGAAAAAAGTAAAACAGAATTAGGCATTGAGTACCGAGATATTCAACAAAGTGTGGTTGAACATTTCCAACAATTACTCGATGACGGTGTGGTTAAGCAATATATTCCGTAAATAATTCATCAGCAAAAAAGCCACCTTGAATAGGTGGCTGTTTATATTAAAAAAACTAATCTAACTTAGAAATCAAAAGTCACACCTACTTTATAGGTACGTGGGCCACCCACTAAGGCATAACCTGAGTTAAATGTACCTTCCCAATATTTTTCATCAGTCACGTTATCAATATTAGCTAAGAACGTTGTGTTCACACCACCTAATTGAGTTTTATAGTGCGCACCAAGATCTAAAATTGTGTAGTCTGGGAGTTTAAGTGCATTGGTTTCATTTAAGTACTGTTCACTCACGTAGTTTGCACGCGCATTGACATTCAAACCATCCACATACGGTACTGCATAATCTAAACCAAGCGTTGCGGTAAAGTCAGGAATACCATACACCGTATTGCCTTGATTAGTTACACCATTTTTCACCGCTGCTTTGGTATATTCAGCATCGATATAAGCCAAACTACCCATCAGATTTAGACCTGTATAAATCTCTCCTGAAAATGCCCATTCCACGCCACGTGAACGTGTTTCTGCATCATCTGTGGTAATTTGATTGATTGTACTATTGGGTTGACCATCAGAATATGAAGATACCATGGTCGATGGTTTTTCAATTTGATAAAGGGCAAATGTATTCAACCAAGAACCTGTTTGATATTTTGCACCCAATTCATATTGTTTGGTTTGGAATGGCGCAAAGGTGACATTATTGTTGGCATCTGCAACGTTATTCACCGTTACCCCTTCAGAAAGTCCCTCTACATAGTTTGCATAAATAGAAAGATTCTCACCAAAAGGTTTAACCACGACACCTAAGCTTGGCGAAATTTTATCATCTTGATAGCCAGTCTTTCTTTGTAAATTCTTGGTATCGATATCCTGATAGCGTGCACCAACAATCAGCTGCAATTTATCATTTAACATCGAAATCTGATCAGACACCGTATAGCTGGTATATTTATTATCTAAATTCGGTTTAACCATTGGGTACGCTGAAGGCATACCGATAGTGGTGTTAGGATCATACAAATTAGTTGAATCAATTTTCTCTTGTGTTGCCGCAACATGCTGATCTGTTTCTTTGGTCAAATAATCAGCTCGAACATTTACAGCATGTTTTACAGCACCCGTATTAAACTTATATTGAATACCTGTATTTGCTGATGTAATCGACTCTGACGACCCTGTACGATAGTACTGTGATGTAGCATGACCATCTGCTTGACCGACGACAAGACGCGTACCAAAAATATGCCCACTATACGCCTTGTCAATATGTCCTACACCTGCATAAACATTTAAGTCAGGTGTAAATGCATATTCACCACTTAAACCTACAAACTCACTATCAGTATGGCCTTCCAAATTTTTAAAATAATTGGTATCGCCTTTAGGTGCAGCAAGCACACCATTATAGGTACGGCCATGTGCATCTTTGACACCAAATGCCACCATCGCAGGCGAACCGCCATTACGGTCATCACGTACAGCATAGGCATCAAAATTCAGTTTCAATTTATCTGTTGTATAATCAGCAGCAATTGCACCTGAAGCATGTTTATCATCCATGCCTTCTATGATGTGCTCACCTTGACCATAAGCACCATTCACACGTAAGCCAAACTCTTTTTCAGCACCAAAGCGACGTGAAACCTCAAAGCCTGATTGATAAAAGCCACCATCTTCCATTGACGCTGAAACTTGGGTCTTCTGCTGATCTGCACGCTTAGTTTTGGCAATGACAACACCACCCACTCCACCTGCTGGTGACATCCCAGCAACTAAAGCATTTGGGCCTTTCAATACAGTAACCGAATCTAAAAATTCAGTTGGTACACGCCCATAAGGTGCCATACCATATATACCATTCAATGCAATATCATCATGATTGACATCAAAGCCACGAATATTAAAGTTTTCGTTTAAATGGCCTTGGTTTGTTGTGATACGAACACTCGCATCATTTCTCAGCACTTCCCCCACGGTTGTCGCTTGATGTTCTTCAATTAACTTTTCACTATATGCAGCAACGCTAAATGGCGTATCAACAATTTTTTTATTTCCCAAAGCACCAAGGTCTGTATTGGCTTTCAACTTACCATTTGCAAGTTGCTTTTCTGCAGGTACCTCAACCTCAATTGTCTCAAGTACCGTTGTATCCGCTGCAAGCGCAGATGTTGCCCCTCCAACACCGAGCACCACCATAGTTATAGAACGTACTAAGTGTGTTTTTGCAAAATTATTCATCATTTCAAGATTAGTTTTATTTGAATAAGAATCATTATTATATTTAGAATAATTCTTAACTGCATTATGAATCCCGATGATTTAAATTTTTTTATGAGAAATACAAATATTCATTTTTTATAAATTGTAGATAACACAAATATAAATATTTGTTTTTAATTTATTTTATAAAAAATAAAAACACAAACTGTGTATGTTCAATTAAAGCTCTTAGGCAAACAGATGATTAATTAATATACAATAGTTTGAATTTTTACATGCTTAATTGCCACATGAATAGATAAATCCTTTTACATCCAACGATTATTTAAAAGTAAACAACGCTTTTGCGTTAGTGCCTTTTAGCCAAATTTAAATCTCCTTTTTTAAATTTTTAACAAAAAAAAGCGACTCAAAAGAGCCGCTTTTTTCTAACCGAAGTTAAACTCAAATTATTGAGCTTGACCAGGTTGAGCCACTACAGTACGGCTACCAGAAATCGTAGCGAATACGCGACGGTTCATAGCACGGCCTTCTTTAGTGTTGTTGTCAGCGATTGGTTGATCCCACGCGAAACCTTGAGTAGATAAACGAGCTGGGTCAACGTTGTATTCGTTAACAAGCGAAGATTTAACAGAGTTAGCACGAGCTAGTGATAAACGTTCGTTTAGAGCACGTGGACCAGTGTTATCTGTGTGACCTTCGATGTTAGCTGTAGCATTAGGGTATTCACCTAATTTTTCAGCAACTTTAGCGATTTCAGGTTTGTATTGATCTTTGATGTTAGATTTGTTTGTATCAAAGAACACACGAAGTTCCATGTTAAGATCTTCAGTCAACTCTTGAGGAGCTGGAGCAACTGGAGCAACTGGAGCAACTGGAGCAACTTCAACTACAGGAGCAGCAGGTTTCAAGTGACCGCCAAGAACTACGTTAAGACCAGCTAAAGCTGTGTAGTTCCAGAAATCTTCATCGATGTTGTAAGTAGCACGAGCTTCAGTACGTAGAGATAAAGCATCGTTTAAGCGCCAGAAAGCACCTAAACCAGCATTACCCAAAGTACCTTCTTCAGTAGTACCACGAGCTTGTGCAGATGGAGCTAAACCACGAGCAGCAGCTTCGTCAAATTTGTATTTGTAGTGACCAGCACCCAACAATACATATGGCTTAACTTTGCTGTCATAGTTTTTAGTGATCAAATCAGAAGTAGCATAGAAGTTACCGTTGATTTGAGTTTGTTTGTATTCGCCGAAATCAACGTCTACATCACCTTTAACTTGGTTATATTCAGCTTCGAAACCTAACCATGGAGTTAATTCAACACCAAGTGCTGCACCAACAAACAAGTCATCTTGTAGCTCAGGACTTTCAGTTAAGTTACCACGGCTGTTGTTGTGTTGAGAATCTTGGAAAGTGTAACCAAGCATTAATGGAGTAACAGTTACGCCTGCGTTTGCAGCTGCTAAAGGAGCAGCTACGAGCATTGCTAATGCAATACGACTCATTTTCATGGATTTATCCTCCAGAGATAACAATTGTTGTTCAAGCTCAAGCCGAAAAATTGGCTATCCTGAGATAGGCTTTCTTATACCCCAGTTTTTTTTTAAGCTATTTACGCTGAATCATACAAACACTTTATTCTTTTTCCAAGTGCTTGATTAATCTAATCAAGTAAATTATTGACAAAATTACTTACAATTTCCGTTGTAATTCGGTAAATTTTTACTCAATTTTGAGCAGTGAATCGCCTATTGTCACTTGCTATTTTCATTTTAACAGCTTTATCTAAAATTGAGTAATAAAATTCTATACTCAAAATTAATATCGCCATTAAAAACACATATAACATTAGACATATAAAAATAATATTAAATTTTGGATTAAATCAATGCTTTACAATAAAGAAACCGGCTTTACGTTATTTGAACTTTTGGTCTCAATTGCGATTATGGTCATTATCGTGACGATAGCTTTACCACATTTCAACAATTTAATGGCGCAGCGAGAAGCGAATAACATCAAATCGACTATTCAAAATCACAATGCATTCGCACGAGCTCAGGCCACTATTTATCATTCCAATATTGTGATTTGTCCTAGTCTTGACTTTAAACTTTGCCAACCTAACAACTGGAACAGTGGTCTGATTATATTTATTGACAGTAATAAAAACCGCCAAGTCGACGCAAATGAAAAAATATTACTACAAGACAAACTTAACTTAAAATATGGGGACCTCTCTTGGCGTGGGACTTTACACATTCCGAGCCTAACCTTTCAGGCCAGCTCCGGTTTACCCAATGGTTCAAATGGTAGTTTCTACTACTGTTCGAAATCAACGCTTCAACCGATCCGAGCAGTCTTAAGTCGAATGGGACATTTACGATTTGAAAACCCAACCAGTTGCTAATTTGAGAACCGGTGAGTCCAAAGCAGCCTTTTAAATTTGCTTTATTCCTGTTCAATTTTACTTATACTGCTGACGTATTCAAAAATTAATGTATAAGAAAATGGAGATATGTAATGACTGATATCGTCATCGTGAATGGTGCCCGTACAGCAATGGGTGGTTTTCAAGGGAGTTTAGCCGCTGTCACTGCACCTGAATTAGGCGCAGTCACAATTAAAGCAGCCATCGAACGCGCGGGTTTACAACCAACAGATGTTGAAGAAGTCATTATGGGCTGTGTGCTTCCGGCTGGTCTGAAACAAGGTCCTGCCCGTCAAGCGATGCGTAAAGCTGGTCTTCCAGATTCAACTGGTGCCGTAACCATCAATAAGCTGTGTGGTTCAGGTATGAAGGCCGTGATGCAAGCGGCAGATATGATTAAGGCAGGTTCGGCTCAAGTCGTGGTTGCAGGTGGTATGGAGTCAATGACCAATGCACCGTATGTATTGACCAAAGCACGAGCTGGCTACCGTATGGGCCATGGTGATGTTAAAGATCATATGTTCTTAGATGGCCTAGAAGATGCAGAAACGGGCCGACTCATGGGTTCTTTTGCACAAGACATGGCGAACACTAAAGGCTATACACGCGAACAAATGGATGACTTTGCCATCCGCTCACTTAAACGTGCGCAAACTGCAATTACTGAGGGTTATTTTGCTGACGAAATCGTGCCTGTCACTGTTTCGAGTCGTAAAGGCGATGTGATTATCGATAAAGACGAACAACCTTTTAACGCTAACATCGAAAAAATTCCAACGCTGCGCCCTGCTTTTGCTAAAGATGGAACGATTACCGCTGCCAATGCAAGTTCTATTTCTGATGGTGCGTCTGCTTTAGTTTTAACTTCAGCAGATCAAGCTTCAGCAAAAGGTTTAAATCCGCTCGCAAAAATTGTGGCTTATGCATCAAATTCTCAGCATCCATCCGAGTTTACCATTGCACCTGTAGGCGCAATTCAAAAAGTTCTAGATAAATCGGGTTGGAATGTTGCTGATGTGGATTTATGGGAAATCAATGAAGCCTTTGCCATGGTAACGATGTGCCCAATTGATGAATTTAAATTAGATGCTGAAAAAGTAAATATCAATGGTGGTGCTTGTGCGCTTGGACATCCTGTTGGTTCTACCGGTTCACGCATTATCTTAACGCTGATCCATGCATTAAAACGTACAGGTGGTAAGCGCGGTATTGCAGCGCTGTGTATTGGTGGTGGTGAAGCAACTGCTGTGGCGATTGAATTGCTTTAATGCTCTGTAGACTCCCTTCGCAAAGGGCGATTTAGAGGGAATATTCTTTAATCCTCCCCTAACCCCTCCTTTAATAAAGGAGGGAGACTGAAAATCCCTCTGTGAGAGGGATTTTTTATGCTTACATTTTAGACATAAATTGTTCACATACAGGTCAGCAAAGGCTCTTAAAATAAATGTCAACATAATAAAAAATGGATGACCATTATGCAGCTCAATCACTACTTGAATTTTCAAGGCAATACCGAAGCAGCCTTTAATTTTTATCGCTCTGTACTTGGTGGAGAATTCCTCAATGTGATGCGTTATGGTGATATGCCTGCTGAGGATGGCATTTCACTATCCGATACAGAACTGCAAAAGATTATGCATATTTCCCTGTCGATCAATGAATTTACCGTGCTGATGGCCTCAGATGTCAACGAACAATTCTGTGCGCAATCCAATCAACCCTTTACCTTAGGCAGCAATCACTATATTTCGATTAATTTAGACAGCAGTGAACAAGCTGAAGCCAAACGACTGTTTGATGCATTGTCCAAAGGAGGCTCTATAGAAATGCCTCTCGAAAAGACCTTTTGGGGTGCGCTGTATGGCGCATTTACCGATCAGTTCGGCATTAAATGGATGATCAATTGCCAGCTTGAAAACGAATAATCACTCATTAAAAGTATTTCGATCAATAAAAAAGCCTCCAAAAGGAGGCTTTTTTAGTCAATCAAGGTACTTAAGCGCCTGTTTGATAACGCGCTTGCGGCACAGCAGTTGAAGCTTGGTATGGATTGGTAAAATCACCTAAGCCAGCAGCAGCTTCAGCAATATCTTTACCTTCTTTCACCACAAAAGTATCGAAACCTGAACGCTTCATGTAGTTCAACACGTCTTTGAATACATCACCTGTCGCACGTAGTTCTCCTTGGAAACCTTGGCGACGTAACAATGCAGCAAATGAATAGCCACGACCATCATTAAAACCGGCAAATTCGATGAAAATGGCATCTAACTGGTCAAGCGGGAATTCATTGGTTTCAGGTGAAGCATCCACCGTTACGAAAAGTGCTTTTTTACCAGACACATTCGCAAGTTGATCTAACTGCTCAACTGTTAAAACCACGTCACCTTGTGGTAACACACCATCTTCACCAATGACTTGGTAAGTATTGTCTGCAATCGAGCCATCTTTAGAGAGGACTTGTAGTGCTGTATTAAGCATATGCACGCTCCTTAAATGGTTGGATGCCAACACGGCGGTAAGTATCAATAAACTCTTCGCCTTCTGCACGAAGGTCTAGATAAGTATTTAAGATCTCTTCGATGATGTCAGGTACAACATCAGCTGCAAATGATGGGCCTAAGATGTCACCAATTGATGCATCATGGTCGGCATTACCACCCAAAGTGATTTGATAGAACTCAGCACCCTTTTTGTCTACACCTAAAATACCGATGTTACCGACATGGTGGTGACCACACGCATTCATACAGCCAGAGATGTTCAGATCCAATTTACCCAAATTGTAAATAGTGTCTAAGTCATCAAAACGACGTGTAATGGCTTCAGAAATTGGAATCGATTTCGCGTTCGCCAATGAACAGAAATCACCACCAGGGCAGCAAATGATGTCGGTTAAGAAACCGATATGCGCACGTGCAAGATTGTGTTGATCAAGGATCTTCCATAGATCAAACAAATCTTTTTGCGGTACATCTACAAGCGCAATATTTTGCTCATGTGTGGTACGGAACTCACCAAAGGTATATTTATCAGCCAAGTCAGCAATTAGGTTCATTTCTTCAACGGTCATATCGCCCGGTGCAATACCCGCACGTTTCAAAGAAATCGTAACGATGCGATAACCTTTGACTTTATGTGCATTGGTATTGATGTTGAACCATTGTTTAAATTTCGGCTCTGCGGCAAATTGCTCTGCGAAGTCTTCATCCGCATAATCTTGGTAATCAAATGGTGTGAAGTTCTCATCCATTTTCGCCAAGGTATCAGCATCAATTTTTAATGTTTGGATGGTATGTGCAAATTCAGCTTCCACTTTCTCTGCAAATACTTCTGGTGTTAATGCTTTCACCAAAATTTTGATACGCGCTTTATATTTGTTATCACGACGACCGTGTAAGTTGTATACACGAAGTACCGCTTCTAAATAAGCAATCAAATCTTCACGTGGCAAGAAGTCACGAATAAAGCTACCAATCACTGGAGTACGGCCTAAACCACCACCCACTTTGATTTTATAGCCAATCTCGCCTGCTTCATTTTTCACGATATACACACCGATATCATGGAAAGACGTTGCCGCACGATCAGTTTCTTCCAGTGCTGAAACTGCAATCTTGAACTTACGTGGCAAGAAAGCGAATTCTGGGTGGAAAGTTGACCATTGACGAATCAATTCACACGTTGGGCGTGGGTCAGCAATTTCACCTGCAACCACACCTGCATATTGGTCAGTTGTGGTGTTACGAATACAGTTACCCGAAGTTTGAATCGCATGCATTTGAACAGATGCGAGCTCTTGTAACATATCAGGCACATTTTCTAGTGCAGGCCAGTTAAACTGAATGTTTTGACGAGTAGATACGTGCGCATAACCACGGTCATAGTCCTGAGCCAATGACGCAATTTTACGTAATTGTTTAGAATTCATCAGGCCATAAGGTACTGCAATACGTAGCATCGGTGCATAACGTTGTACATAAAGGCCGTTTTGAAGACGCAGTGGACGGTATTCATCTTCCGTCAATTTACCTGCTAAATAACGTTCCGTTTGATCACGGAACTGTGCAACACGTTCATTAACCAGTTGCTGGTCAAAATCAGTATATAAATACATGGCGTACAGCTAGTAATTTCTATTATAACAATGCACAGCATAACGAGATTTTATCTATCAAGAAAATGCGTTTTTTACATATTTAATAGCGATTTTATTGATAAGACTGTCGCAATTTCACTGATATAGCGGATTTCGGTCCTTTACTTTTTATTTATTAATATATTGAATTATTTTTCTATTACTTAGCATAAATTTACATAAAGAATTTCAGCCAATAAAAAGCCCGATAAATCGGGCTTTTTATTTAGCGATGTAAAATCACTTATTTTTTATCTGGTAAAGCATACGCAACAAGGTAATCACCAAGTTTTGTACCAAATGAACCATGACCACCAGCCATGATCACAACATATTGTTTACCATTTGCTTCATAAGTCATTGGAGTCGCTTGACCACCTGCTGGTAGACGACCTTCCCACAAAGTATCACCATTCGTTACATTGATTGCACGGATATAGTTATCTTGTGTTGCGCCTACAAACATGACATTACCAGCAGTCGAGATTGATCCACCAAGACCCGGTACACCAATTTTCACAGCAGGTAATTGGAACAATTTCGGTAAACTGTCACGAATTGTACCTATACGTTTTTTCCAGACTACTTCATGTGTATTTAAATCTACACCTGCAGTAAAGCCCCATGAAGGTTGTTTACAAGGTAAGCCAAGTGGTGACAAGAATGCTTTGATTTCCACACCATAAGGTACGCCATACATCGGTTGCACGCCTTGTTCAGTACCCGCACCTTTCGCAGTTTGCTCACGGTTTGGATCTGTAGGTATCAACTTAGTGACAAATGGCAAGCCAATTGGGTTCATCACAGCAACTTGACGGTCTTGGTTCACCGACATACCACCCCATTCGAATACCCCAAGGTTACCTGGGAATACCAATGTGCCATTTTCAGAAGGTGGTGTATAAATACCGTCGTAGTTTAATGATTTGAAATACACACGACACATCAACTGGTCAAACATAGTGGCACCCCACATTTGTTTATCAGTCAATTTATCTTTTGGTGCTAAATCAAAATCAGAGAACGGTTGAGTTGCAGAATAATGCTCACCTTTAGTTTGTGGACCACGTTTTACAGTTTGTGGAACTGCTTTTTCGGTGATTGGCACAATCGCTTTACCGGTACGACGGTCAAGGACGAATGCATTACCTGTTTTGGTTAAGACATAGATCGCAGGAACAGTATTACCTGATTTATCTTTGATATCTGCCAATGAAGGTTGTGATGGTACATCCATATCCCACAAATCATGATGTGTGGTTTGGAAATTCCAAATTAATTTACCTGTTGATGCATTTAATGCCAACATTGAGTTTGCATAGCGTTCATCTAATGGCGTACGGTGACCACCAAAAATGTCTGGTGTGCCTACACCTGTTGGCACATAAACGATGTCAAGTTTTTCGTCATATGCTAAAGGTGCCCATGCATTCGGTGAGGCTACAGAGTATTTTTGACCTTCGCCTGGCATGGCATTTGGATCTTCCGCCCCTGTATCAAAGATCCACAATAATTCACCAGTATTAACATCATAACCACGGATGACACCAGATGGCTCTTTAGTCGAGAAGTTATCAGTTGTTGAACCGCCAATCACAATGGTTGTGCCAGTAACCACTGGAGGTGAAGTTGGGATATAACCGCCCGGATACGGATAAGGCATATCTTTTTGTAGATCGACTTCGCCATTATGACCAAAATCACTACATGCTTTACCTGTGTCAGCATTGACTGCAACCAATCGACCATCATTTACAGGCAAGATCACTTTGCGCGGACATTCAGTTGAAGTCGAGCGTTTGTTCTTTAAGCTTTTTGCAAACTGAGTGGTATTTGCTGCGTCAAAATAAGACACACCACGACATGTTAAATGTTGATAGGTATTGTCCGCTTTAAGTTTAGGATCGAATGCCCATTTTTGTTTACCTGTCGCAGGATCAAGTGCAATTAAACGTTGGTGAGTTGTACACATAAACATGTCATTGCCGACTTTAATCGGAGTGACTTGGTTTGTGGTTTCACCTGAGTCATTTTCTGTTGGTAACTCACCTGTACGGAAAGTCCACGCTACTTCTAAATCTTTAACGTTGTCGCTATTGATTTGGGTGAGTGGAGAATAACGTACACCACCTTGTGTACGACCATAGGCAGGCCAATCTTCAGGAGCAATACCCTCAATCGCTTTGGCTGTTTGAGGTTGTGCATTTTTAATTTCACCGTGAATTTCTTGCGGATCATTAAAAATTGAATAGATCATCACAATAATCGCAATCACCAGTGTGCCTGATAATGTAATTTTCGCAGTTTTGCCATTTTCCATACCGCGTGTCACGGCAGGAATCAGTAACCAAAGGCCCAATAAGCCTAAAATATCAAAACGCGGTGCAAGTGCCCAAAAGTCAGAACCTGCCTCCCAAAGTCCCCAAATCACTGTACCCAGCATCAACGCTGCATAAATGTATAAAGAACTGTTTTGAATTTTTCTTAAGTATATTGCTGAAGCCAGCATTAACAGGCCGGCGATAATGTAGTACCAAGAACCGCCAAGGACTGCCAGCCAGATACCACCAATCAATAGAACCAAGGCGAAAATTGCCATCACAACGACGGTAAATGTTCGCATCCCAGTCCCAGTAGATGGGTTGCTCATGTTGACCACCTCTATTGTCGAATGTTGTATTTAGTGCGTGAAATACATTCAACGCACCACCGTTTTTATGTCGCAAAGAGAAGTTGTTACAAAAACAATTCAAGGGGGAAATATCGTAATTTTTCTCAGAATTACCGAATTGCTTTTATAAGAACCCTAATCGGACATCAATTAAAATGCTGTTTGAAATTTGATACCGCCGACCCACGCATTCTCACCATTTTTGTAAGCACCGACGTGACGGATATATTGAATATTTGGACGAATAGTCAGCCAGTTTGCCGCATGAATACCGTAGTAAATTTCTGCGTCATACTCTTCACTTTGTAGACCACGTGCATCATTGGCAATATTGGCGTCATTCACATCATCATTAATGCTGATACGACCTAAGCCAATCGCGATTTCATCTTGAGGACGTGCATCGAATGCGCCTTTGTATACCAAGCCAATGTTTTGCATATCACTCACATTGTTGGTGTCTGAGTCATGCACAGTGACATTCACAAAACCACTTAAGCCACGTGAGGTATCGTCTTTATGTACTGTCAGTTGTTGTTTCGCCACAATCCAACCACCTTGATGGTGATCTTTTTCATTTATTGGGCTATCAATGACATCGGCATCAGCGGTACTGTAGTAGTAACCTGCACGGTATTCACCCGGAAGCTTTTGTGTCCCTACTTTTGGCGTCCACACCACTTCAGCAGGAATAATCGCACCTTTAGAACCATCGGTACTCAAGTTCCAACCTTTACCACGTTTTAGATTTTCAGGGTTGTATTCATAAACCCCGACTTGTGCGTAGAGTTCAGGCTGAATGTTATATTTCACGCGAGCAGCCCATTGGCTGACTGGCCAGTTGTACCATTGGTCACCGACCCAGTTACCCACTTGTGAACCACAAAGTGCTAAGTTTTGAAAGTCACAGTCAAAGCTGTTGAAATCTTCACCTTCACCAAAACGACCGACTTTAATATCTAATTTTTGGTCTAAGAATTTTTTCTTGATCCAAAAATCAGTCAAACGCCAAGTTTGACCACGACCCCACACTTCTTGTGTTGCACTTAAATGACCATTTAATGCATCTGAAGTTTGAGACAATGAACGACCATTACGTTCAGTGATATTGATTTGTGCTTCGGTATCTTTCCAACCCGCAATTTTTTCTAAATCGAGATGTGCCCCGATCGCGAATTGGTCCGCATATTCAGTGCCATGACTTGAAGCATGCTTTGCATCTAACAAAGTAGCTAATTCGCCACCATAACTAAAACTAAAATCGTAACCTTTCTGTTGAAGCGCTGTTCGTTGACCGTTCCAATCACCGAACATCCATGGGCTTTCAGAACTGAAAGCATCTGCAGTAGTTGCCGCTTGGGTTGCTGAACCCGCAAGCATTATTCCGAGGCTAAGATATAAAGATCCAAGTTTACTCACAGCTATTTTCATTTGGAGACCTATATACCAATTATGTTAATAGTTCATATAATACTCTCACATTTGTATAATTTATTTATTTTTTTGTTAACAACCCTCAATATTTACATGGATGTTTATCTAATTAAGAGATTTTAAAGGTTTTATTGTTTAACTTATCACCTTTTTTATACCATTCATAACCAATTATCCGCACCTAAAGTTTTACCCACATGGGTATAAATCAATGCTGATCTAGAAAATTTAATCGGACATGCCAGTTGAGTTTGTGTCATTGTGTCGCCTTCTTGTAGCGGAACTTCAACACACCAATGCCGCTCTTGGGCCAATTGTGAATTTAGAGCTTCGTCCAAACTTAAAACTGGTTCCACACAGACATCTTGAGAGGCAAAAATCTTTTTCCACTCAGCCCATGTTTTGGTTAGTATTTTTCGGGCAATTGCATGCTTAATTTCAGTCTGGTCTTGCGGATCAAATGACATGCCTTGCGTTGCTAAAGCGGGTAAATCTAGAATTTGCGCCAATCCATGTAAAAACTGTGGCTCCAAACCACCTATAGACAGATAACGACCATCTTGAGTTCGATAATAGTCATAGAAACTGCCGCCATTCAGATGCGCCGTCTCTGCCGCGGTTACCGCATTGGCAGCCAATACTCCTGCTGCAGCCATATTGTTCAATGCTACGGCACAATCGGTCATGGAAATATCAATATATTGCCCTAAGCCGCTACGGTAACGCTCAATCACCGCAGCTAAGATGCCAGTAATTGCATGCATTGACCCGCCTGCGACATCGGCGATTTGAATCCCCATCGGTGGCGGGCCACTATCTTGGCGTCCGCTATGACCTGAAATGCCCGATAAAGCCAAGTAATTGATGTCATGCCCTGCGCGGTCTTTGTAATGTCCGGTTTGACCATAACCCGTAATCGAGCAATAAATAAGTCGCGGATTGATTTCGGCCAAATCTGCATAATCCAAACCCAAGCGTTGCATGACACCTGGACGAAATTGTTCTACCACAATATCAAAATCTGAAATTTTGGCTTTGATCAATTCAATGCTTTTCGGGTCTTTTAAATCCAATGCGATGGATTGTTTATTGCGATTTAAATAACTATGCGCGGTGGCTTGCCCATTGGCATAAGGTGGCATCAAACGAACCAGATCGGGACGCGTCGGTGACTCAATATGCACAACTTCCGCACCCATATCAGCCAAATACAAGGTCGCAAATGGTCCTGGGAGTAATGTCGAAAAGTCGAGTACTTTCAATCCTTTTAAAGCAGCTTCCATGGATATTTTTCTCTAATTGTGTAGATTTTTTATCCATGGTAGAAATATAAAATGATTAAAACAATGTCATGTTCAGCCATTTACCTTGATAGTTTCGGCAATTTACCATGTAAAAATGGCAAAACCGCTGTTGTAAATTGCCATGATTTCTTTTTTTAGCGTCATTTAGGTCAAACATTTGTGAACATTAAAGAGACTGAAGGATTAAACATGAGTCGTGATACGATCAGTATCCATTTCGTCAACGCAGCCTTAACTGGTGTGAAACGTCTCGGCATGGATGTCGAAACTTTATTGTCTCATGTTGGCATTGAGGCTGAACTTCTACGCCAACCCAAAGCCCGTATTTCACCTGAACAATACACACGTTTTATTAAAATGTTGTGGATGGTGACCCAAGACGAACATGTCGGTTTTGATATTCAACCGCGCCGCTTGGGTACTTTTGCCATTATGTGCCAATTGATTATTCATGCAAAAACCCTTGGTGATGCACTTGAATTGTCTTCGCAGTTCTACAAACTGTTTGGTGATGAATGGTCAGTGACACTAGAACGTGATAAACACGAAGCACGTTTAGTTCCTCAAATTCCAAAATCTATGGACCCAGACCATTTCATTACAGAAAGTATGCTGATGATTTGGCATGGTCTCGCTTCTTGGTTGATTGAACGTCGTCTGCCTTTAGAGCGTGTTCACTTCGGTTATGAACGTCCTGAACATGCTGACGAATATGATGCCTTGTTTTTTGCACCTGTAATGCAGTTTGATACACCACGAACTGAAATTACATTTGCAGCGGATTATTTAGATTTACCCATTCGTCAAAACGAAGAAACGCTTGAAGAATTCTTAAAAGCGGCTCCTGCACAGTTATTGGTTAAATTTAAAAATACCAATTCATTAACATCTCGTATCCGTGATGTGCTGAAGAGTCAAATTGGCGAAGAAATGCCAACCTTGAACGATGTTGCTTCAATGCTGTATCTATCGCCACAAACACTTCGTCGTCGTTTAGCCGCTGAAGGTAAGAGCTACCAAGGTGTGAAAGATGCCTTACGTCGAGATGCTGCAATTCACTTATTGCTTAATCCAGACTTAACGCTTGAAGATGTTGCACAGCAAGTCGGCTTTAGTGAAACCAGTACTTTCCACCGTGCATTTAAAAAGTGGACCGGTGTAACACCAGGCCTATACCGCCAATTACATGGTTATCACTAAGCATCATTCAAAACTAGCATTCTCTAAAACCTGATCTCGATCAGGTTTTTTATTTCGGAAAATCTGCGCGTTGTTTTTGACAAAGCAATGGATCGACAGGCGTAATCACTCGTTTGCCATCCTGTATCCGATACATTTCTGCCTTGGTCACATGATCATTTCGATCATACTCACAGGCTAAACCGCCCGTCCCTTCATCTGAAGGATGAATGCCATAGATCATATAAATATAAAAACCGATCATGCATACAAAACCTAAGCAGCCTGCAAAAACAAGCCAAGCCAGACCTTTCAACACTCGCTTCACATTTTTATGCATAAGTAGATCTTCAATTTCAACTAAATCGATAGCAACTGATCTTAGCCGATCCTCGCTTTCAATATGCAGGTTTATTTTGACCTTATTTAGCAGCAAGCGTTGACCAAAAATATCAAACGACTCGCCCGTTCTCATCATTGCACTGGCTTGATTAATCCGTACACTCAAAAAACCAATAAAAATTTATAGATCATAGGGACAGGATTATGAGCGAGGCTTACATCATTGATGCCATTCGCACACCGCGCGGCAAAGGAAAAAAAGACGGTTCACTACATGCCGTTAAACCGATTAGCCTACTGACCGGTTTATTGAACGAATTACAAAACCGCCATCAATTTAACACAGCTGCAGTAGACGACATTGTACTGGGCTGTGTAACTCCAATTGGTGACCAAGGCGCAGACATTGCCAAAACCGCAGCCATTGCAGCAGGTTGGGACAATGATGTAGCAGGCGTTCAAATCAACCGTTTTTGTGCATCAGGTTTAGAAGCGGTGAATATGGCTGCGCAAAAGGTGCGTTCTGGCTGGGAAGACCTTGTGGTGGCTGGCGGTGTAGAGTCGATGTCACGTGTGCCGATGGGCAGTGACGGCGGCCCTTGGGCGCTCGACCCTGAAACCAACATGGCCTGTGATTTTATTCCGCAAGGCATTGGGGCCGATTTAATTGCCACAATTGACGGCTACAGCCGAGCAGATGTGGATGCCTTTGCAGCAAACTCTCAGCAAAAAGCCGCAGCAGCCCAAGCCAAGGGTTATTTTGATAAGTCTGTCGTTCCTGTCAAAGACAAAGCAGGCGTCACTGTTTTAGCCAAAGATGAATTTATTAAACCAACGACCACAGCTGAAGGCTTAGGCAAACTCAACCCTAGTTTTGCCATGATGGGGCAAATGGGCTTTGATGCCATTGCCTTGCAAAAATATCCTGAAGTGGGTGCTGTTAGCCATGTACACCATGCAGGCAATTCATCGGGCATTGTCGATGGCGCTGCAGTGGTGTTGCTTGCCTCTGAAAAAGCCGTAAAAGAACAAGGCCTAAAGCCACGTGCCAAAGTGCTCGCAACTGCATTAGTGGGCGCAGACCCGACCATTATGCTGACAGGTCCTGCACCTGCTGCACGTAAAGCCTTAGCCAAAGCTGGCCTAACAATTGATGATATTGACCTATTTGAAGTGAATGAAGCTTTTGCAGCTGTGGTGATGCGTTTTATGACCGAACTCAACGTTGACCCTGCCAAAGTCAATGTGAATGGAGGCGCAATTGCATTAGGACATCCGCTAGGTGCAACAGGTGCCATGATTTTAGGCACCCTAATGGATGAACTGGAACGCCAAGGTAAAAAGCGCGGTTTAGCGACTTTGTGCGTAGGCGGCGGTATGGGCATCGCAACGATTATTGAGTTGGTATAAGGAGACTAAAATGAGTGCAATTCAATTTGAAAAAAATGCTGACAATATCGTCATTTTAACTTTAGATTCTCCAAACCAATCTGCCAATACCATGAATGCAGACTTCCGTACGGCACTGGCTGAAACACTAGACAAACTGCAAGCTGACGAAAACATCGCAGGGATCATTTTCCGCTCGAACAAAAAAACCTTCTTTGCAGGCGGTGATTTAGACGAGCTGATTCAAGCTACACCTGAGCATGCAACTGAATTCTTCAATATGATTGAAGAGATGAAAGCCAAACTTCGTTATATCGAAACCCGTGGCATTCCAGTTGTCGCAGCCTTAAATGGCACAGCGCTTGGCGGTGGCTGGGAGTTAGCTCTTGGCTGTCATTATCGTATTGCGCTGAATGATGCTAAGGCGAAATTTGGCTTACCAGAAGTGACCTTAGGCTTACTGCCGGGCGGTGGCGGTATTGTACGTATGGTACGTTTATTAGGTCTGCAGAATGCATTTCCGCTCCTGATGGAAGGCAAACAAATTGGTGTCGATAAAGCTAAATCACTGGGACTGATTCAAGACACGGCAGATAGCCTTGAAGAATTGATGGATAAAGCCATCTCTTGGGTCAAAGCTAATCCAAAATCACAGCAGCCCTTTGATGTAAAAGGCTACAAAATTCCGGGCGGTACGCCATCTTCACCTGCAGTGGCGCAAATGCTCGCCATTGCCCCTGCTATGCTGCGTGACAAAACCAAGGGCTGTTACCCTGCACCCGAAGCCATTATGTCGGCTGCGGTTGAAGGCGCTCAAGTCGATGTCGATACGGCGCTCACGATTGAATCACGTTATTTTACTTACCTTGCAACTGGTCAAATTTCTAAAAACATGATCGGCACCTTTTGGCATGGTCTTAACGCCATTAAGTCAGGTGCAAGCCGTCCAAAAGACGTCGCGAAATGGCAAGCCACTAAAGTCGGCATTTTGGGTGCAGGCATGATGGGTGCAGGCATTGCTTATGCCACAGCATCAAAAGGCATTGCAGTTGTACTCAAAGATGTTTCTCTTGAGGCTGCTGAAAAAGGCAAAGCCTATAGCCAAAAACTGCTAGATAAAAAAGTATCTCAAGGCCGTTTAAGTGCAGAAAAACGTGATCAAGTTTTAGGACTGATTCATGCCACTGCAAATGCGGCAGATTTACAAGGCTGCGACTTGATCATTGAAGCTGTGTTTGAAAATGTCGAATTGAAAGCCAAAGTGACGCAAGAAACAGAAACCTATTTGGCAGAGGGCGGTATTTTTGCATCCAATACCTCAACCTTGCCAATTTCAGGCTTAGCCAATGCATCTCAAGATCAAGCTAAATTTATCGGTCTGCATTTCTTTAGCCCTGTCGATAAAATGCAATTGGTCGAAATAATTAAAGGTAAAAACACGTCAGCTGAAACCTTAGCCAAAGCCTATGACTATGTACAGCAAATTGGCAAAACACCAATTGTGGTGAATGACAGTCGCGGCTTCTTTACCAGCCGTGTCTTTGGCACTTTTGTACAAGAAGGTTTACGTCTACTGTCTGAAGGCGTACACCCTGCCCGCATTGAAATGGCTGCACTAAAAGCTGGCATGCCTGTAGGCCCATTGGCGATTCAAGATGAAGTGTCTTTAACACTCTCTGAACATGTCGCGGCCGAGACACGTAAAGCCTTGCAAGCTGAAGGCAAAGACCTGCCTCGCTCAGGAGTGGATGACGTGATTCAAACGATGATTCATGAGTTTGGCCGTAAAGGTAAAGCTGCCGGCGCAGGTTTTTATGAATATCCTGAAGGCGGTAAAAAGCACCTCTGGGAAGGCTTGAGTAAATGGAAGAAAGATAATGCTATTTCTGAACAGGAAATGATTGACCGCTTCCTATTTGTACAGTCGCTCGATACGCTACGCTGCCTAGAAGAAGGTGTTTTGGAATCGACTGTCGATGGCAATGTCGGTTCAATCTTCGGGATTGGTTTTGCCCCTTGGACAGGTGGTGCACTTCAATTTTTAAATCAATATGGTTTGGAAAAAGCGCTATTGCGTGCCAATACACTAGAAGCAAAATATGGCGAACGCTTCAAAGCACCGCAATTGCTGAAAGACAAAGTGGCGAAAGCTGAGAAGATTTAATTATTCATTTTGAGCATGCAAATTTTGCTGTTCAATCATATCAAAAGGAGCTTCGGCTCCTTTTAATTTTCCTTCGCATTCGCGTGTTTGCAAACAAGTCTAGATTTTACGCGAACTCTCATCTGTTTTATGTTATAAAGTAACAAGTTTTTTGATTTCTTTTTATCCGATTGAGTAGCTTGTTATGACTGATCATACTTCTCCTGAAAAATCACCATGGGGCTGGAAAGCACTGATTATCTTCTGTATTTTAGGTGCGCTATTCATGGGTATTTTCTGGCTTGCTGTGACCAATGAACCAGACTATATGCCGAGCCAACAGAAAAAAGACAATACTCAACAGCATGCATTTAAAAATGCCCCTGTGATGTCAGAAGAAGCGTTGAAAAAGGCGCAAGCTGATCAAGCAGCTCGTGAAGCTTCTGCGCCGACTGCAGCAGATATGCAGATGACTGAAGAACAACATGCACATATGGATGACATGAGCCCTGAACCTACTGCATCGAATGATCATGGCCACTAAGCTTTGACCCAATCTATGCAAAAAAACGCTTAAAATTTTAAGCGTTTTTTTATTTATAGCTGTCCAATTTTAAGTATTTAAGCCAAAGCCATATACATATCTTGATGCGGAATACCACAATCTAAATATTCATCACCTTCAACAACAAAACCCAACGCTGCATAAAAAGGGATAGCATGCACTTGTGAAGATAGTTTTAAATATTCACGTTGCTCTAATGTCGCTTGTTGAATGATGGCTTGCATCAAGATTTTACCAATCCCCTGACCGCGATGAGCCTTTAAAACAGCAACACGACCTATACTGTTATTTTTCAACAAACGTGCAGTTGCAATAGCTTTCATCCCATCATGAACAATAAAATGCAGTGAAATCTCATCTTCTGCATCCCATTCATCTTCGGGCGATATCTGCTGTTCTAAAATAAAGACCTGTTCACGTATCGATCGAGCTGCAGATGCCAGTTGCTCCCACGGACCGAATTGAATATTTAACTGCTGCATCCCTTCATCCTTTAGCATTTACAGCCAATATCTTGCTGGTCCCATTGATCATTTAACAATAATTCCAAGGAATGCTTTTGAATGCCATACATGTCTTTTAAAGCTTGGATCTGCGCCAATACCGCTTGATCAGGCTCGACATAGTCTGCACGTTTGGTTGCCAAGATCATTTTATTTTTACTGGTATGCTCAAGTGCCACAAATTCAAAGACTTTGGTTTCATAACCATATGCTTTCAATAAAAGTGCACGAATCGTGTCAGTAAGCATCTCTGCTTACTGGCCCGCATGAATGCCAAATTGCAACATCGGTGCAAGTACTTGCGGCGCTTTCAATTGCGGACGCAATTCTTTATGACAACACGGCGCACACATGATCATTTGCGCATTTAATCGAATGCCGGTATGAATCGCAAAGTCCGTTGCTACATCACAAGCGTGCAGTGCAATCATGACATCTAAGCGCTCAGGCGCATATGTACGAACATCGCCTTGGAAAAAATCCAGTTGGCTGAAATTCGACTGCTGCGCAACGCTTTGGCAAAATTCCACCATTTTCGGATTTAGCTCAACCCCTGTCACTTTAGGCACTTGCTGGTGTTTTGCTAAATAATCATATAATGCAAAAGTCAGATAGCCTTTACCTGAACCAAAATCCACGACATGTAGAGATTGATCGCTCTCTTTGATCTGGCTTAAAGCGCCTGAAAAAATTTCTACAAATTTATTAATTTGTTTCCATTTACGTGCCATGCTCGGAATAATTTGTGCTTTTGCATCCGTAATACCGAGTGGCTGTAAGAAATAACTGTTTTGATCGACATAGCGATGTTTCGCTCGATCATGTCCTTGCTGCTCCGTAGGAATTTTCCCTAAGGCTGGCTGCTTTTTGCTGATGCTTAGCATCGCTTTCTTTTTATTTTTTTTGAGCTGAATTTCTTCATCCAAGGTCATCAGGTTGGCTTGCTTACAACAACTCAATAAACTTTCGACTTGTTGATATGCGGATGCGATTGGATAGTTTTTGGTGATGTCTTGGGTTTTGTAACGATATAAACAGCTGAGAAATGACTCACCTTGCAGCGAAATGACTCGCAAGGTCATTTTTTCTAATTGCTCTAATTCACCTTTATACTGACTCAAGATCATGCGATCAAAACGCTGTGTTTCAATGGCTTGCTGAAAGGCTGCTAAAAATTGCTGCTCTTGCGTAGAGGGAGAAGCCAAAGATGACATAATATAAACCTAGATAAATTTGCAAAACAATTTTAAATCTTCTTACACCAAAAGCAAAATTGAATTACTATACATATGTATATTTAAATTATTATAAAAGATACGTTATGAATGCTCCCCATCTTTTAGCTTATGACCCAGCTGAAGAAAGACTGAATTTCTATACCCATGCTTTCGGTGCGGCTTTGTCTGCCATCGCAGGTATCCTACTGATTTTAAAAGGCTCCTACCTTCCAACTGGACAATGGCTTGCACTTTGGGTGTATGCATTCAGTATGCTGTTATTGTTTTCAGCATCGAGTCTATATCACTTCGCAGAGTCTCCTGAGCGCCGTGGTTGGTACAAAAAACTCGACCATACTGCAATCTATTATCTAATTGCAGGTACTTACACCCCGTTTCTGGCAATCGCACTGCCTACCGCAAAAGCGCATTATTTACTCATTGCACTGTGGGTGATTGCCGCAATTGGGACACTATTCAAATTAATTTTCATTCATCGTTTTCAAAAGATTTCGTTGATTGCTTATTTGGTGATGGGATGGCTTGCAGTACTGGTAATGGATGATATGCAACGCTTTTTATCTGATCAAGCTTTAACCTACCTGATCATTGGCGGGCTATCTTATACAATCGGTGCATTGTTTTATGCCTTAAAAAAGGTAAGATATACACACGCTATCTGGCATATTTTTGTATTGATAGGTGCAGGATCACATTTCCTGTCGATTTATCTCTACGTGATATAACCCACTGACACTGCATTCTTTAGTGACCCTAATTCCGCAGTTCGTAAGTTGGTATTTCGTATTTTTTTAAGAAATTACGCCTTTTTTAAAAAGATTACGCTTTTAAAACTAAGTTCAATTATTTTTAGTAAGTGTAAGGTCCACCATGGCGTCTTCAAGTGCTGCTGCCACTGAACAGCAACCAACAAATTCAAAATTCCGCGTACTTACAGCAAGTCTTGTAGGTACCACAATCGAGTTCTTCGATTTCTACATCTATGCAACTGCGGCTGTAATTATCTTCCCGCATCTGTTCTTCCCTGCAAGTACAGATCCAACAACCGCAACAATTCAATCTTTAGCAACGTTTGCGATTGCCTTTATTGCTCGCCCGATTGGTGCAGCATTCTTTGGCCATTTAGGTGACCGTATCGGTCGTAAAGCCACATTAGTTGCCGCTCTCCTCACCATGGGGATTTCTACAGTATGTATCGGCTTGCTTCCAACCTATGCTCAAATTGGTATCGCTGCTCCGCTCATGCTTGCACTTTGTCGCTTAGGTCAAGGTCTGGGTTTAGGTGGTGAATGGTCAGGTGCCGTGCTACTTGCAACTGAAAATGCGCCAGAAGGCAAACGTGCTTGGTATGGTATGTTCCCTCAATTGGGCGCGCCAATCGGCTTTATTCTTGCAACAGGCTCATTCTTGACCTTAGGTCACTTCATGTCTGAAGCTGAGTTTATGCAATGGGGTTGGCGTATTCCATTCATTGCAAGTGCGCTATTGGTTATCGTCGGTCTGTGGATTCGTTTAAAATTACATGAAACACCAGCGTTCCAAAAAGTATTGGATAAGCAAAAAGAAGTAAATATTCCATTTAAAGAAGTGATCACTAAGCACTGGGGGATGTTAATTCTCGGTACGATTGCCGCGATTTGTACATTCGTTGTGTTCTACTTAACCACAGTATTCGCTTTACAATGGGGTACAACCCAGCTTGGTTACACACGTGAAGAATTTTTAAAACTTCAACTGGTTGCCACACTTTGTTTCGCTGCCTTCATTCCACTTTCTGCTGTATTTGCTGAAAAATTTGGTCGTAAAACGACTTCGATTGCGGTATGTGTTGTATCTGCATTGTTTGGCTTAGTCTTCTCAAGCATGCTTGAGTCTGGCAGTACTGCGATGGTGTTCTTATTCCTATGTATCGGTCTTGCGATCATGGGTTTAACCTATGGTCCAATTGGTACGGTATTGTCTGAAATCTTCCCAACGTCTGTACGTTACACAGGTTCAGCTTTAACCTTTAACATGGCTGGTATTTTTGGTGCATCTTTCGCGCCATTGATCGCAACTAAACTTGCAACTGGCTATGGTTTATATGCAGTAGGTTACTACCTAACTGCGGCATCAATCCTTTCATTGATCGCGTTCTTAATGATTCGCGAAACTAAAAATGATGATGTGAATAATCAGGTTTAATCTGCACATAATAAAAAAGCCAGCACATATTGCTGGCTTTTTTATGTCTCAAATTGAGTCAATGAACTGATGAATACTCTGTAGTTGACAGCATTTTGATGTAATTCATGAATGCAGCTTAGATCCAACTGAGCAATACACATCATCTGTTCCAAGACACTGTCATTCACTCAACTTCAAACAGCAAATGTTTAATGGCACGGTTCAATTTTATTAACAAAGCAAGGTCTGTAGCTCTTCATCAAGAGGAACAGTCACCAAACCGTTTAGCGATAATGAACGGTAGTTTTTGATTAAACCAACTCGATAATATCAATGGTCGGTGGCACAAGAAAACGAAAAGGCACCCCAACCATGCCCGTACCAACAGTGACAAAGACATCTGCATTGTCATGCTGATATAGCCCTTTTTTATGACCTAAAATCGACACTTTTTTCATTACATAATCGGTCAACCATGGCAATTCCACTTGTCCACCATGTGTATGACCCGACAACATCAATGGTCGTCCTGGCAGTTTAGGTACCATATCAACGGTATCTGGATTATGCGACAAAATGATCCAAGGTTTATCTTGTGGCAATTCTGGCAAATAGCGCATATCGGCTTTACCTGCCCACAAATCCCCAACACCTAATAAACGAAACTCATTAAACTCCACCACTTGCCCTTCGATATCCACCACATGATTACTTTCTAATGCATTTTTTAACAGCGCTTGAATAGGCGGACCGGGATATTGCTCATCATGATTACCATTCACCGAATAAATTGGAGCAATAATTTTTTTCAGTACATCCAGTTCTTCAGCCAACTTATTTTCAGGTTCATAAGTCCAATCCCCTGCAACCACGACCAAATCAGGATTTTGTGCATTGATTTTATCGACGATCATTTTTAACTGACGTTCATGGCCCGAAAATAAACCAATGTGTAAATCACCAATTAAAGCAATGCGTACAGGCTTTAATAATTGTCGTGTTTCATGCAATTGATATTGGCATTTTTTTACCTGAATCATGTGCGGCTCGATAAATCGGGCATAGCATAAAAGGCCCGTAACAGCACCGACAAAAATCGCTTCATGCAGTGAATAATAACCACTCCAGCCTGCATAAAAGCTAAAGAAGAATAAAGGGATAAGTAAATACGAAAGATAAAATGCCAACAAATGTACGAAGGCTTTAAACGGATGAATCGTTTCCGTGCGCGACTGACTTAACCAAGCTTGGGAAATTGCCCAAACGCCCAGCACAGCCAACCCGATATAAAAATACATCACTACGGAATCTAATTCCCACATACATTTGCTCTACAATTTGCCTAACGAGAAAACTCGGTCACTATATTTATCTTTTCACAGCTGACACTTATACTCAAATCAAATTTTTTAGTATGTCTAACAGTATGAACTCAGCTACACCGAAACAGCAAAATTTGCCCTTCATACACAACCACACTAAGGCGGTTTTGCTGAGTTGTAGCCTTGTTTTGACTTTATCTGCATGTAGTACCTTGCCTAAACAGCAAACTCAACCTGTGGAATATGCCTTTAATACTCCCACTGACGATACTAGCCTTGCCAAAATTGTGCTGCCGCTACGTGAACAAAATCCCAACTTAACCGGTTACCACGTTCTGTATGACCCATTAGAAGCCTTAGCGGCTCGAATCGAGCTAATCAATAAGGCCGAAAAAAGTTTAGATCTACAATACTATATTTGGGATAACGACAAAATTGGTGCTTTGGCTCTACATGCCATGATCAAAGCTGCAGATCGTGGGGTCAAAATTCGTTTATTGGTCGATGACAACAATGCCAAAAAAATGGAAGGCATTTATATGGCACTCGACCAACATACTAATATTGATGTCAAACTGTATAACCCGTACCGCTTCCGACATTTCCGCCCTGTCGATATGGTGTTGGATCTAAAACGCATCAACCGTCGTATGCACAACAAAAGCTTTATTGCAGACAATCAAATCGCATTGATTGGTGGTCGCAATATGAGTAACCAATACTATAACGTCAGTGATAATTATCAATTTTCCGATGTCGACGTCATGTTGGTCGGTGCGGCATCCGATGAAATCATCCATTCTTTTGACGAATATTGGAATGATGATTATGCCTTTCCAGTACGTCAATTGGTCAATCCACGCCACTATAGTTTGCGCTTTGACAGTCTCAAACAACAACTCGATGACTATAACCAAGAAGCCACTGTGGTCAATTATTTGGACTTAGCTAACCGTTCACATGCCTTTGATGACTGGCTCAACAATAAAATCCAATTTGACTGGGTCAAAGCCGAAGTGGTCAAAGATTCCCCGAGCAAAATCAAATCTAAAGCCAAAAAAGAAGAGCACCTCAACTTTCAGCTCCTCAACCGTTTAGATAAACCGGAACAAAGTGTCGATATCGTTTCAGCCTACTTTGTTCCAGAAAAACAAGGGGCGGAACGCCTGAAAAACCTCAGTGCTGATGGCGTGAAAGTCAGAGTTTTGACCAACTCATTCCAGGCCAATGACGTGCCATTGGTTCATGCTTTTTATAGTAAATATCGTCAAGATCTCTTGGAGCATGACGTTCAACTCTATGAGTTTCTGTCTAGACCTGATGCAGAAAACCTCAACACCAATACCAAAGAGTTGGCGGAAAAATCCAAAGTTAGCCTAAAAGGTTTAAGCCGTTCGAGTCTGCATGCCAAACTGATGGCAATTGATGAAAAACAAGTTTTTATTGGCTCATTTAACTTTGACCCTCGCTCAGCATATTTAAATACTGAAATTGGGGTATTACTAAATAGCCCACGCTTAGCCAAAGCCGTCCACTACACCATGGATGAAAATTTGAGTAAATATGCCTATAAGTTGGTGCTCAATGCAGACCAACAGATCAATTGGAAAATTAAGCTATCAAATGGTCAAACGCGTATTTATCCACGTGAACCGAAAATCAAGTGGTGGCAAAAAGCAGGGGTGAAATTTATCTCTTGGTTGCCGCTCGAAGGCTTTATGTAAGGATTGTGCTGCAAAGGCATCCCCCCCTTGCAGCCTGAATCATTAATTCATTAAGCTTCAACTGGAACTGGCGCTTTAAGGACTTTGGCTTGAAGTTCTGCCAATCCCTGATTCATTTTTTGCTGCACTTCTTGTGTCAGACTGTCAACAGTATGACCTGCCGAATCAATTGCGGGCAATGTCATGAGATGCGCAGTGACATTCGGCATTTCTAAGACATTTTTGACATGTCGATCAAAGCTAATGTCTCCGACGTAGGGTGCAATATTATCGAGTTCACCGTCCTGATTCACATAGCAAATTAAGCAAATTTGGACTGGACGTTCGGCTTCAATTGCCGCACCTAAAATACGACCATGAATTTTTTTAATTTTGCTGCCATCTGAAGTGGTGGCTTCTGGGAAAAAGAGTACCGGCGTATCTTGTTTTAAGAAGCCCGTAATTTGTTCTTTAATTTTAATCGAGTCGCCAGAGCCACGCTTAATAAATAAGGTGCCACCGCCTTTCGCCAAATTACCCAGCACTGGCCATTTTTCAATCTCAGCTTTCGCCAAAAAGAAAACACGTGCGCCAGAACCCAAAACTGCCACATCTAACCATGAAATATGATTACTTACCCAAAGGGCTGGTTGACGTGGAATTTCGCCATGCACTTTGACTTCAAGATTAAATACTTTGCATAACTTGCGACAAAAATACTGCACATAGCGGGTATTTTGCGGGTTATTCGGGTCTTTATACAATTGATGACGATAAACCAAATAAAAACCCTGCGTCACGGCAACAGCTGCTGCACCGACTTTTTTACAATACAAATAAAATTTTGAAAACACATTAATTTGCGGTGTATTGACGATTTGAGGTTGATTCATAAACGGTTCACTAAAAGGACACGGTGCCACAATTTGGCGTAAATTTTCATCATCATATACCGAAGACAGTTTTTTTGCATTGATCATAAAAACCGAAGTCGAAGATAATATTTTCCCATTTTAATCGTTTTTAAAAATCAAATATTATTTTTATATCGGTTTTAAAGGTTAAAATTATGAATCATTCACATTCAGATACCCCTCCTATTTCTTCATGGCAAGCTTTAAAAGCCATTGCTGGTTTTTCACTGATATATATGAGTGTGCTTTTTTTACTGGCACTGAGCTTTCACAGCTTTCTCTAATTGAATAGCACAACATACAGCAACTTAGCCATTAATCCCTCACTTAGATTAACCCTCGCACTGCATTTTCGCCTAAAATGAATCTTTAAATAGGAGTGTGTGCTGAGTGGAAAATTTAAATCAACATCAAGCGAGCGGTGAACGCGTAATTTTAGTCAGCGTAGCAGTACAAATGCTCGCAGACCTTGATGCCGAAGAATTTCACTTACTAGCTCAATCTGCAGGTGCCAATATTCTGCAGCATGTGCATGCTCAGCGTATTAAGCCTGATGCCAAATTATTTATTGGCTCAGGGAAGGCGGAAGAAATTGCAGAAGTGGTTGCAGAGCATGAAGTAGAATTGGTCATCTTTGACCATGCCCTCACCCCTGCCCAAGCACGTAATCTTGAACGCATCATGCGATGTCGTGTGGTCGATCGCACGGAATTAATCTTAGATATTTTTGCTCAACGCGCACGCACCTATGAAGGTAAATTGCAAGTTGAGTTGGCCCAATTACAACATATGGCTTCACGACTGATTCGTAGTCGCGGCGATCTCGATAGCCAAAAAGGCGGGATTGGCTTACGTGGACCGGGTGAAACCCTGCTTGAAACCGACCGTCGTCTACTCAAGCTCCGCATGGGACAACTCAAAGCAAAACTTGAGAAAGTCCGCCAAACACGTATGCAAGGTCGTGTGGCACGTCAAAAAGCCGCAGTTCCAACCGTGTCATTGGTCGGTTATACCAATGCGGGTAAATCGACCTTATTTAATAATTTAGCAAAAAGCGATGTCTATGCAGCAGACCAACTGTTTGCAACGCTTGATCCAACCTTACGCCGTCTACATTGGGATGGCATCGGCAACTTAGTGCTCGCTGATACCGTAGGTTTTGTGCGTAATTTGTCGCACTCATTGGTCGAGTCCTTTAAAGCCACCTTAGAAGAAACCTTGGAGGCGACCTTATTGTTACATGTCATTGACTCCAGCAGTCCAGACATGATGGAACAAATTGAGGCTGTCGAAAAAGTACTGAAAGAAATTGGTGTCGATGTTCCGATTCTGCGCGTTTATAACAAAATTGATGTCAGTGGCGAAGATCCTAAAATCATCTATGGCAAGCCACATCAGCCGGAACGTGTTTATGTCTCTGCGCATAGTGGTAAAGGTTTACCCTTATTACGCCAAGCGGTTCAAGAATGTTTAATGGGACAAATTCAAAGCTTTGAAGTCCATCTAAAACCGGCTTATGGTAAATTAAGAACACAACTGTATGCGCTCAATGTGATCCAAAATGAAAGTTATGATGAACAAGGCAACTTAATTTTGCATGTCATCATTGCGCCGCATAAGTTAGAACAACTGATTAAACAGGCGCATTTACCCATTGATGAAATTTTGGGAACACGTGCGCAACAATTCCAACGTCCTCTTGAAGAATTTGAAATTAAAGATTAAATCGGTTAAAACTTGATTTGTATAATTTTAACGAAAGACAAAAATGGACTGGATCAAGCGCATCGACTGGAAAGCCTGGATAGGCACTATTGCATTAATTATTCTTTTCCGTGAAGGCGCGGTCTGGGTCATGAAGCAATTCAATCACCCCGAATTAGGCAATCTCGTCGGACTGATTAGCTTACTGATCGTGCTTTCATTTTGGAGAAAATTCAACAAAATTCCGGCCAGTTTGGTCGACACCAATAATAAAATCATGAAAGAAAGTGCCTTTGCCTTCTTACCCATTAGTGCAGGCTCATTGCTGATGATGATGCATTTAGGCGATGAAATTCCGATATTTTTGATTGTTCTCTTTGTCAGCACCCTCATACCGCTGTGGGTCTACGCAAAAATGTCTAAGAAATGGCTATAAGGAGAATCAACATGCTTTCAATCCTCTCTGGATTCATCATTACCCTGATCGCCTATCTTGTCGCAAAACCTATTAATAAAAAATTACCGCAAATCCCCGTGATTGTGATTGGGATGTTTTTCGTCATTGGTATGCTCTATCTGTTTGGCATTTCCTATGAAAGTTATATGACACAGGTGAATCCACTATTCAATAACTTACTCGGCTATGTCACGGTGGCTCTAGCCATTCCTTTAGCAGCGATGCGTTACGATGACTTACCATTAAAAGCCGTAGGCGGGATTTTAGTCTTTGCCAGTATCAGTGCCGTTGCCCTCCCTATGGGGCTGGCTTATTTACTGCATCTGTCTGATCCAACCATTATGGCTTTCGCTACACGAGCTGTGACGACCCCTATTGCCATCAACATTGCGACGCTGCTGCATTCCCCGATTCCTTTGGTGATTTTGATTGTGATTTTATCAGGGGTGATTGGTGCAGCATTTTCACCCATCATACTCAAAAATATTCATGATGAACGTGCATCAGGACTCGCCTTAGGACTTGCTGCACATGCAATTGGCACAGCTCAAGCTTGGCAGCGCGGCAGCATTGCTGGGCGCTATGCGGCATTTGGCATGGCGGTAAATGCAGTATTCACAGCAATCTGGTTGCCAACTTTCATACTCTATCTACAAAATATGTGACTGAGCAATCACTTTTAAATGATTGTTTTGTATAAAAAATAAACTTAATATAAATTCTAGGGTACACCACAACACATTGAACGATGTGCTGTGGATGTTACATTTTTGGTAAAGGCACTTTTGTGCAACATGTCAACTTTCCCGAATAAAATGTAAATATTTAGGCTTAGAGTAGTTGCTCTAAGTTCAAATATTACCTAGTATGATCAATAAACCCTCACAAAGTGTATTGATAAAGGATTATTAATATGATCGAAAAAAGTTTGAAATGGGCTGCATTATTTGGTGCTGTAGTCACAAGCTCTGCACTCTATGCTCAAGATCTTACAGGGACTTGGCAACAAATTGACGATAAAACCGGTTCGCCTAAAGCACTGATCGAAATTCGAAAAGATGCCAAAGACACCTATACCGGCAAAATTGTCAAAGTGACGCCACGTCCGGGTTATACACCAAAGGAAAAATGTGTGAATTGCCCTGCACCTTATACCAACCAGCCTATTTTAGGGATGGATGTATTTAAGGGGCTGAAACTTGAAAGTGAAAATACCTACTCTCAAGGAAAAATTATTGATCCTTTAGCAGGCAAAATTTACAGCTTAAAAGGCAAAATTTCTGCCAATGGTAAGCGCTTACATTTACGTGGATATCTGGGGATTTCCGCAATTGGTCGTACACAGACATGGATTCGCGCTGAATAAATTTTAAATTTATTCAGTAAATTGATTTGATATAGGTGAACCACCTACAGGGAATATCTGATGAAAAAATTAAAAGTGAGCCTCTTATTCTTAGCTGCTGTAATGAGTGGTTCAGCTTTTGCTCAAGACCTTTCAGGGACTTGGCAACAAATTGATGATAAAACAGGTTCACAAAAAGCCATTATTGAAATCCGTAAAGAAAGTAATGGCACATTCGTGGGTAAAATCATCAAAGTGACGCCGCGTCCGGGCTATACACCACGCGACACCTGCGTAAACTGCCCTGCACCCTACAAAAACAAGCCAATCTTAGGCCTTGATATCTTAACAGGTTTAAAACATATTGAAGGCACTAATAACTACGACAAAGGCCGTATTATTGACCCTCTTTCAGGCAAAGTTTACGACACAAAAATCCGTTTAAATGCCAGTGGCAAACGTCTCACGCTACGTGGCTATATGGGTGTTTCTGCACTTGGTCGTAGCCAAACTTGGATTCGCCAAGAGTAACCTCAAACAAGTAAAAAAACCGCCGACATGGCGGTTTTTCTTATTCCGAATATCTTCAAATTATTTTTAAATTAAAGTTGACTATTCTCATAAACTTTCTAACATACGTGCTCATAAATCATGCTTCTCGGGGACAAGCGATTATGTTTAAAAAAATATTATTCAGCCTTTGCACATTCGGATTGATGAATGGTGCATTTGCAAATGACATTGCTGGCACGTGGCAACAAATTGACGATAAAACAGGAGCGGCTAAAGCAATTATTTCGATTCACAAAGAATCAAATAATACCTATACCGGTAAAATTATTAAAATTACACCACGTCCGGGCTATACACCGCAAAAAAACTGTAATAAGTGCCCTGCGCCTTATACCAACCAACCGATTCTCGGCATGGAAATTGTTAAAGGTTTAAAGCAAATTAATAATACGAATAATTATGAAAAAGGTCGTATTATCGACCCTCTTTCTGGCAAAGTTTATGATGCTAAAGTCCGCTTAAACAGCACAGGAAAACGTATTTCGATCCGTGCAAGTATTGGCGTTTCAGTCTTAGGTCGTAACCAAACTTGGATTCGCGTTGATTAATTCATACGGATCAATAAAAAAGGCCACATCGATGTGGCCTTTTTTATATCTTAGATTACATTTAATCATTACATCACTGGGTTATCGACCGCAAACATGCGCTGATCTTCTAAACGATAGGCCATCAACTGATTGCCCCAAACACATCCGCCATCCACATTTTGGATTTTTGCTGAAATGCTTTTTCCTTGTAAAGCAGCCCAATGACCAAAAAGAATTTGATGGGTCTGCGCTGCTTGTGACTCAAACTCAAACCATGGCTTAAAACCCTTCGGCATAGGGTCATCGAGTGAATCTTTAAAACTGAACTCTAATCGACCTTCTGCATCGGTTAAGCGCATGCGGGTCAAATAGTTGGTAATACAGCGTAAGCGCGCATGACCAGACAAATCATCCGACCATAGGTTCGGCTCTTTACCGTACATCACTTGAAGAAACGCATCGACCACATCAAAGTCGTCATGACCAATCACCGCTTCCACTTCCTTTGCCAAGTCTGCGGTTTGCTGCGCAGTCCAATTCAAAGGAATACCCGCATGAGTCAAAATGGTTTGCTCATTCGGAAATAGACACAGCGGCTGCTTGCGTAACCAATCAATCAAATCATCACTTTCTAAAGCGTGAATCACATCATCGATATTGTCTTTAGGATTGATATCCTTAATACCACGAGCGCATGCCAGCAAAGTCAGATCATGATTGCCCAGTACCGTCGCCGCAACTTCACTATCCACTAATTTTTTGATGAACCGCAAAGCGCCTACCGAGTTTTCACCCCGTGCGACGAGATCACCGGCAAACCATATAAAATCTTGGTCTGCATCAAACTTGATCTCTTTCAGTAAAGCTTTTAATGCTTCAAAACAGCCTTGAACATCACCAATGACATAGTTATAGCGAATATTGCGAGTCATAATTATTTAAGCCACCATTTGATCTGCTAATGCGACAAATTCTGCAAGTGTTAGGGTTTCAGGACGCGCCATTGGATCAACCCCTGCATTTTCAAAACCATCTTCAACCAACATGCCTTTTAAGCTGTTACGCAAGGTCTTGCGGCGCTGAGTAAAGACATGTGAAACCAAACGCGCAAGCGCTTTTTCATCTTTCGCCACAATCGGTTTAACGGCATAAGGCTCTAAACGGAATACCGCAGAGGTGACTTTTGGCGGCGGATTAAACGAACCCGGCGGCACTTCAAATAAAAACGTCGGTTTACAGAAGTATTGGATCATCACCGATAAACGGCCGTATTCTTTGGTATTCGGTGAAGCGGTAATACGGTCCACGACTTCTTTTTGCAGCATGAAGTGCATGTCTTTGACTTTGTCGCCAAACTCCAAGAGATGAAACAGCAGCGGTGTCGAGATGTTATACGGCAAGTTGCCAACCACACGCAGTGGACGGCCTTCTTGGAATAATTCGGTAAAGTCATATTTCAGCGCGTCGGTTTCAACAATGGTCAAGCGCTCGGGATGAGGCACACGGCCCGGCAAACCTGCGGCTAAGTCACGGTCCAGCTCAACCACAGTTAAAGCATCGCATTCACCAATTAAAGGCGATGTAAGCGCAGCAAGACCGGGACCAATTTCGACAATATTGTCACCAGTACGCGGATTTACCGAACGCACAATTTTGGCAATAACACGTTGATCATGTAAGAAATTCTGTCCAAACCGCTTACGCGTGTGATGCCCTTCATCTTTTGGGTTTAGGGCATTAATTTGATACATAAAATTCTCCGCATAGGTTTATTACAACGATTACTGACTTGATTCAAATTCACTCAAGCGAGCAAAAATTTCTTCGGACTTGGTCACATTATCCCGAGCCGCTTTAATTACACTGAGCAATGGCTCTCTTTGTTTCAACAAAGCCATTGTTTCAGATTTCATCATTTCTTCAGTTTCAGCCTGAATGGAGAGCAAACTTTCACGCATTTCAGCATTGTTTACGCGCTCTACACCGAGTTCGGGATTACCATTCAGTTGAGCCTTCAAAAAAATATTGAAAGTTTCAAAATCTGCTAAAAAGTCATCTAAATCGTCTGGATGAATAGAATTTACATCAGTTAACTTCAGCAAAGAATCCAACAGCCGTCCCGCAATATAGACTTGATTTTTGGCAATCATTGCTTGAATAGCTGAATTGTTTGCTCTAGCCATCATATCAGCCAGAATGTTATATTCAGCTTGAATACCTGGAATGGTTTCACTTACAAGAAGTTGATATTCATATAGCGCACTCAGGCTATTTTGATGCTGTACAAGCAGATCAATATTAGCATTGATTGCCTGTCCATCTTGAAGCATTTTATCAGCTCCATCACGATTCGCATATTTTTTATGCACCGCGGTCAGCGCTTGATTAAATTTTTGCTGATTATGTTTAAAGCCATCCACAGCACCCGGTAATGCAAAACGTATAAATCCTTCCGTCTGTTTTGGAATTTGCAGCGATAATACTTTTAATTCACAAAAATGATGATCTGTAGCGAGCGTTGAACATGCTGACAGCATCAACGCTAACGCAATCCCAAAAAATGGGCGAATGATCGATTTCGCCCTAAGCATCTTGTTATTTTCCTGTTTTATTTTTGATAATTTTTTACTATTATTCATATAAAATTCAAACCTTTATTATTAAGTTTCGTTATTTTTCGCACGTGCTAATTCTAAAGCCAAATCAACCGCCACCTGTAAACTCGAACTTTTAGCAAGACCAGTTCCAGCCAGTGACAGTGCTGTGCCGTGATCCACTGAAGTCCGAATAAACGGCAAGCCCAAAGTGATATTGATGGCTTCGCCAAAGCCCTGCGACTTTAACACAGGCAAGCCCTGATCGTGATACATCGCCAAAACCGCATCGGCATCTTTTAAATTTTCAGGGGTAAATAAGGTATCGGCAGGTAAGCTCAGGCTCATATTCACCCCTTGAGCGCGATAACGCTCAAGCACCGGATTAATCACTTCAATCTCCTCCATGCCCAAATAGCCATCTTCACCCGCATGTGGGTTTAGACCGCAGACCAAAATATGCGGATGATCTTTTTTAAATTTGGTTTTTAAATCATGAATTACAATATCAATGACTTGATGCAAACGTTCTTGAGTAATGGCATCTGAAACATCACGAAGCGGTAAATGTGTAGTTGCCAATGCGACACGGAGCGTTTTTGTCGCAAGCATCATGACGACACGCTCAACGCCTGCAAATTCTTGATAAAACTCCGTATGTCCGCTGAAATGGATACCGGCATCATTAATAATCGACTTTTGCACAGGTGCAGTTGCAACACCTACACTTTTGCCAGACATCGCATAATCTGCAGAACGACGTAATTGTTCCAACACATAGGCTGCATTATTCACATCTAACTGACCTGCAATAACAGGTGTAGTTACAGGTACATGTTCCACATAAAGCTGACCTAGAGCTGCCGAACCCTCCTGCCCAACATAGTCAATCAGTTCAACTTCGAGCTTTAACTGTTGAGCACGCTTGAGCAGCAAATCTTTATCAATAAGAACCACAAGTGGCCTTTCATCTATTCGATTGGCTAAGCTCAAACAAATATCAGGTCCGATACCTGCGGGTTCACCGCTCGTGATATATAAAGGCAGCATGGGTCTATCCTGTGTGTGCGATAGCATTATTATACTGTGTGATGCACATGACAGACCTAATTTTATTGATTAAAAATATCGGACTAAAACTCAAAAATAAGCGCGTTGTGCGACATTGTATGGAATGAAATCGAAAGCAAAACCTGAAATGCCAATGATCCAAATCAATGCAATAAGAATTACAATGCCGCGCTGAACGGCTGACACATGCTGCGGGTACTTCGTTATCAGCCAAAAAGACATACCACCCACAAGCAATAATCCAATCAACAGATAAACCAATAAATAACTAAGGAAAAATAAAGTGAGCATCATTAACAAAACGATGATCGCACCATCCGCCCCGTGCAAATACACCAAATACAAAAAAGTTGGGCTTAAAACCAAGGCGCTACATAAGCCCATTAATTGCAACCATTGCCGCCAAAATGAGGGTTCAGATGTGTTTTTTAACAGATTAGAATTCGACATGATTTACTTTCATCCGCTTTTTTTATAATTTCTGGATTATCTACTGTTTATTGCTGAAGAAATATACTACAATACAGCGCTTGAAATTTTATATTTTCATTTGTGATTCTTCACGTATTCGTATAGAATCGCGTCTCCTTTTGTTTGGACAGCTTCCATAGTCCAAACCAACTATAATAGGTAGTGGTTTAATGAAAACTCTCAGCGCTAAGCCAGCTGAAGTTCAACACGACTGGTACGTTGTTGATGCTTCTGGCAAAACTTTAGGTCGCCTTGCGACTGAAATCGCTCGTCGTTTACGCGGTAAGCACAAAACTTCTTATACTCCTCACGTTGACACTGGTGACTACATCGTTGTTATCAATGCTGAGCAAGTTCAAGTGACTGGTAAAAAATCACTTGATAAGAAATATTATCGCCACACTGGTTTCCCTGGTGGTATTCGTGAAACTAATTTCGAAAAATTAGTTGCTCACAAACCAGAAGAAATCTTCGAACGTGCTGTAAAAGGCATGTTGCCAAAAGGTCCTCTTGGTTATGCAATGATCAAGAAAATGAAAGTGTACGCTGGTACTGAGCATCCACATACTGCTCAACAGCCACAAGTTTTGGACATCTAAGGGATACAGCACATGGCTACTAACTATGGTACAGGTCGCCGTAAGACCGCAACTGCACGTGTTTTCCTATCAGCTGGTACTGGTAAACTCGTAATCAACAACCGTTCTTTAGAACAATATTTCGGTCGTGAAACTGCTCGTATGGTTGTTAACCAACCACTTGAGCTTTTAGAAGCTACTGAGAAATATGACCTTTACATCACTGTTGCTGGTGGTGGTATCGGTGGTCAAGCAGGCGCTATCCGTCACGGTATTACTCGTGCATTGATCGCTTCTGACGAAACTCTTAAACCTGCTCTTCGTCAAGCTGGTTTCGTTACTCGTGATGCTCGTGAAGTTGAACGTAAGAAACTTGGTTTACGTAAAGCTCGTAAACGTCCTCAATTCTCTAAACGTTAATTCGTTTACCGAATCGGACAAAAAACCTTGGCTTATGCCAAGGTTTTTTTATATCTTGATTTTTATGAAGATGATGCAAATATAACAACGAACCGATAAACCAAGAGACTCAAACTCGCAATTAAGCATATAACCGACAGTGTTAGTGTAATTGTACAGATGGTGATTTTGTTTTTTTGTTCAGGGCTATCATCCTCTGCTCCATAATCAGAGGCATAACCTCCAGCGAGTGCCGTATAAAAGCCAATGCCCATAAAAATAACCGCAGCGAAAAATAATAATTTTTGTACAAGTGCAATGGTCATCATGCGGTGACGATCAGGTAAATGAATGACATGAAAAGCTATCAGATAAAATCAAATAAAACAAAACTGTAATTTTCACTGTAGCTGCATTGATATTGCTAAAGTCTCCGTGATTTTACTGTCTAATTTTAGTATCCTATCTTATTCATTTCTCATCGTCTCGGATTATGTCAGTCGAAAATGCACCTCTTCAAGGGATTACGCTTTACAGTCATGCGGATGACTTTCGCTCACACTGGATACGCTATGTACTTGCAGAGAAGCAAATCAAACATAATTTAATTATTGCTGATGATGAAGACGAAGATCTTGCAAGTTTAAATCCCTACAATCAACTTCCGATGATGATTGAAAATGGCCTAAAACTCTATAAAAGCAGTATTATTGCCGAATATCTGGATGACCGATATCGTCAAAATAAACTGTATGCAGATGCACCCATGCCTCGTGCAGAGCAACGTCAATATGTATGGCGCTTCGAACAAGATTGGTTAAGACTTGCCGATATTATGCTTCGCCATCCCGATACCCTCGATGAAAAAGCCAAGCAAAAAGCACAAAAACAATTACGTGATACACTCATTTCACTAACCCCCTTGTTTCAGCATTATCCTTATTTTATGTCTGAACAATTTAGCATGTTAGACTGTATGCTCGCACCTGTATTTCTGCGCCTAAAAGCCATGGGGATTGAGCTTCCCAAACAGCAATGCCGCCCTATATTTCTCTATTGCCAACGCATCTTTAGCCGTCCTGCATTTATCAAATCGATGACATTGCAGGAAAAAAATCGCTATAGCGAGCTTTTAGCAAAAAATTAATTTCCCATAAATATTCGAGTAAGCATTATGTCTGAACAGGAACTACAACTCACTCCAACGCGTCCATACTTAACACGGGCACTTTATGAATGGATTTGTGACAATCAACTTACACCGTACCTACTTGTCGATGCGACACAGAATGGTACGATGGTACCAGTTCAATATATCCAAGATGGCCAAATTGTCCTGAATATCGCACCTCATGCAACGCATGCGCTACACATGAGTAATGAGACGATTACTTTCTCTGCACGCTTTGGTGGCGTTTCGCAAAACCTCTATATCCCCTTTTCTGCTGTTCTAGGCATCTATGCACGTGAAAATGGTCAAGGCATGTTCTTCGATCCTCAAGAATATGAAGGTATTCAGAATGATCAAAATGCTTTAAAATCAAACGACCAAGAACAACAAGAGCAACCGAAGAAAAAACCGGGTTTAAGGTTGCTCGATTAAAGAATAAGGAAGCGAATAATGGCTTTTGATTTAGTACAATATTTTGTCGAACAAATAGAATCTCAAAAGCCTACGCTTTTAAGTCATTTAAATCGTGAAGAAAAACGACAACATTTACGTGAAATTAATGCTTTAACCTTAGGTGAATTGATTCATCAGCTACGCATTAATGGTGAAAAGGTTTATCAAGAAATTACTCAGCCTGATGAACTCTATATTCAGGAAGTTTCACGTCATCTCACCACCAACCCTTCAAATGCATCAACATTAGAACGCTCTGAACTCGAAAACCTAACTACAGAAGTTTTTCATTTACAATTAAATGAATTAAAACAACTTCATGATACAGGCTCACATTCACCGCAAAGTATTCGAGAATTACTCAACGGACAAATTGAACATCTTTCTGGTCAAGCGGATGATTGGGTTTGGTCAACAAACAACCTAACAGAGCTCCTTGGTTCTAAACCAAATCTTCAAGAAGAGATATCATTAGAGGCATCAATGAAGGAGTTCAATCAAATGGTTAATCAACAACATACACAAGAAGACGTAACAACTGAAGTACAAGTACCGACTTGGTCAAAAATTGTAGAGCCAGTAGTTGCAGTGGTGATTCTATGGATTTTGGCATCTGCAGCATGTAATATTTTTGCTTAATTGACTTCATTTCTCTAAATCTATGACCTGCTTTTTAAGCAGGTTTTTTTTAATCGAATATTTAGGATATTGATATTTTAAATATAAAATTTACCCGATAAAGGTAGCCAAATAATGATCCCAGGCAGTATCGTGGACAACCTATCCCTCTAAATTCTTAAAATATTTCTGCTCAAAGGCTTCTGGGCTTAACCAACCATTTGCAGAGTGCCTTCTCACTCGATTGTAGTAAATCTCAATATAGTCAAACAAGACAACATTGGCTTCTTTTCGGGTCAAAAATACACTGCCATGTACCACATGACCTTTAAATGTGTGAAAGAAGCTTTCTGTTACTGCATTATCCCATGAGCAATATACTGCGCAAGGCCTCGTCTAGACATGCTTTGGATGCAGTTATTCATCAATAATAGCGCTCTAAAATCACGACTACAGTGCTGTGAGCCTTGGTCAGAATGGACCATGATATTCGTTGGATACCCGCCCACAATTCAAATTATGCAGTCATTGGCTTATGTTAGCTTGGATGATTTCAGAAGAACGAACCATTCATGAAATTTTAAATAAACCCTTTTATCATCCAACTTTAGAAGAAGGGTTAAGAACTGCATTAAAGCATGCACGACGTCAGTTAAAATAATTTTATCGTTTTAGGTCGATTTATAGCGTTGGATTTCCAACGCTTTATTTTCGCCCCCTTT